>DATFWO010000073.1:0-22957 GCA_035259205.1 Burkholderiales bacterium
TGGCGACCTGCGCCACGCGAACTATCCGCTCGCACTGGGACACTACAGCCGCGACGTGATCGTCAATGCCGAAGCGGCGCTCGATGCCGCGCTGGGCGGCGTGTTGCGGCAGCGATTCGACCTCGGTATCTATGCCGGAGAGATCGGCACGTCGGAGATCGTCCTCGACGGCGTCCGTCCCCCAGGTGCGATCGTCGTCGGACTCGGGCCGGTCGGCGAGTTGACGCCCGAGCGCCTCCGGTTGTCGTTCGCCACGGCCCTCAGGCGCTATGCCGTGGCGGTAGCCGAGCGCAAGACCATGTCCGATGGCGGCAAGCGCCGTTCGGCGGCATTCAGCAGCGTATTCGTCGGAACCGACGGCGGCGGGGTCGGGGGGCAGATCGACTCGATACACGCGATCATACGAGCGGCGATCGATGCGAATCGCAGCCTGAAGGAGGCACGGCTGGATGAAAAGGTGCGGATCGACGCGATCGAGTTCGTTGAATTGTACGAGGACGTGGCCATCCGCGCGGCGCACGTGCTCGGTGACCTGCCCGGACCCCTAGCGCAGGAGTTGAAAGACGCCGAAGTCGTCGAGGGCGATCCCAGGGTGATCGTGCGCCCCGGCGGGCGCTTTCTGCGGCCGGCCGACCCGTATGCGAGCGGCTGGTGGCAGCGCATTGGTGTGCAGCGCAAGTCTCAAGAAGGAACGCCGGCCGGAATCCCCGCGGACACTACGACCGCGCTGCAGTTCACGGTGCTGACCGACCGCGCGCGGCTGGAGCAGGACGTTTCGGTGGGCCAGCGGGCGCTGATACAGCAGCTCGTGACCGGAGCGACCGGGCGCACGGTTTTCGATCCGGAGCTGTCGGCGGCCCTCTATCGTCTGATCGTGCCGCCGCCGGTCATCGATCGCATCAGCCGCGGCGGCGATCTGCTGTTCATGGTGGATCGCACGGGAGCCGGCTACCCGTACGAGCTGATGGCCGAACACGGCAGGAACGGCCCGCAGCCGCTTGCGCAGAGTCGGGGAGTCCTGCGGCAGTTCGAAACCAGCGTGTATCGTGTCCAGCCGGAAATGGCGCGTGCTCCGCAGATCTTCATCGTCGGCAACCCGAAAACCTTTCTCTGGCCCAGCCTGGCGGGCGCGGAGCAGGAAGCGACGGAGGTGAAGGAGATTGCCGAGAAATACCAGCTCACGGCCGTCACGGCGCCTCGCGAGGATGCCGATCGCACCATCGTCAAGCTGTTAACCGGCGAATTTCGCGTGCTGCACTTCGCCGCCCACGGGCAATTCGACCCGGATCCCATGAAGAGCGGCGTAGTCGTGGGCGACCGGACTTTCATCACGCCCGACCTCGTCGGGCGGCTGCCGCTCGTGCCGGAGCTCGTTTTCCTCAACTGCTGTTATCTCGGCACGATGGGCGAGGCAAGGCCTTCCGGGCCGGATCCACGACTTGCGGCAAGCCTGGCGGAAGGATTCATACGGGCGGGCGTCCGCGCCATCGTAGCCGCAGGCTGGGCGGTGAGCGACGAGGCAGGACGCACGTTCGCGCGCACGTTCTACGAGAAGTTCCTGGGCGGCGGCACGTTCGGGGATGCGGTGAAGGATGCGCGCGACGCGGCGCGGAAGAACCATCCCGAATTCAATACCTGGGGCGCGTACCAGTGCTATGGGAACCCGGACTATCGCTTCCAGCTCCAGCGCGACGGAAACCAGTCGGCCGGACGCTCTGCAAAGCGATTCGTCGCGCGCTCCGAGGCGCTCCAGGCATACAGGACGCTCGCTTCGAATGCGCGCAGCATGCGGCTCGGCGAAGTGGACCGGCTGACGCGGGAGTTCGAAGCTTTGCGCGAAGACACGGCGAAATGGGCCGGCGACGGGGAAGTGCAGGGTACGTGCGGAGAGATCTGCGGCGAGCTGGAAGACTTCGAGCGTGCGATCGAGTTTTACCGCAACGCGCTCAAGGCGGTGCCGGCGACGGTCCCTTTTCAGTCTGCAGAGCAGCTCGCCAACCTGCTATCGCGCTCGGCCGCGATGCGCTACGGCGAGAGCGGGACCATCGGCGACGCACTGCAGCGCTTTGACGAGGCATCGTCGTGGCTCGATTGGCTGGAGAAGATGCTCGGACCGTCGAGCGAGCGGTTTGCCCTGCGCGGCGCGCTGTACAAGCGCTGGGCGATCTGCGATGCGGCGCACCGGCAAGAGCGCGCCGGGCAGTCCCGGGACGCCTATGCCGAAGCGGCCAAGCTCGCGAAAAAGAGCTACCAGGATCTGAATGCGCTCGCCCTGGCATTCGTGAACAGATCCGCGAAAGAGCTGGCGCAGCTGCAGGCCGACATCGATGAGCGTCGCGGAAAGCTCGGCGAGGACGAGAGCAAGGGTGACCGGGATTTCTGGGATCTCGTCGCGGGGCCGGACACGCTGCTGCACTGGCAGGTCATACACGGCAGCCTGGCGTCGGGCAGTGCGTACGCGGACTTGCTGCAAGGATACGAGCGTGCGCGGCGGGCCGGTCCTTCGCCGCGGCAATGGGCGTCGGTCCTGGACCATATCTGGTTTCTCGAGGTGATGTTGGGCGACAGCCGGCTGCAATGCACGGACGCCACTACAGCAGCCAAGCTCGGCGAACTGCTGGCGGCGCTGGGCCGTCCTGCGAAGAGGCGCGCGAGTCCTTGATGCGCGCCGCCGAAACCTCGTTTTGAGGGTTCGTTGGCGTTATTCGGTGCGTTCGCTGCGGGGTGACGCGCCGGCGGCCGGGCTCCAGCTTCACGACACCGCCGCGCGGATGTCGGTCAACAGCGGCTTGGCGAAGTTTTCCAGCATGGTGTCCGCGCCCTGCATGAGGCAGATCTGGACGCCGTGCTCGTGCATGCGCTTGACGCGCGCCGCCATCCGCTCGCGCGTCGTGTAGTCATATCCCATGTTGGCGGCGATCGCGATACCGCGGGTGCGCGCCTTCGCCACTATCGAGTCCACGTGCCGCCACACCTCGGCGTGCTCGTACTCGAACGGGTGCCCCAACGCCTTGCTGAGGTCGGTCATCGCCAGCATCAGGATGCGCATCCCGTCCAGCGCCAGGATTTCGTCGATCTCGTGCACCGCCGTCCCCGCTTCGATGTGGGGAACGAAGACCGCCACGTCGGCGCCCTTCCTGTTCATCGCGGCGAAAGTCTCGCTCGAGCTCGGGTACTCGCCCGTTCCCGAGCGATGCCAGTCCCGCGCAACCTCGAGGCAGGCGCGCGCCTGACGGGCCGATGCGATCGAAGCGCCGACGATCTCGATGCCGATGCTGAAAGCGCGCTGCACTTCGACGGTGACCTGGAGCTGCTCCGTTCCGCTCAGCCAGGGATTGGCAGGCACGCGCACCCACGTGGTAAGGCCGACCGCCTGCGCTGCGCGGTGTATGTTGTGCAGCTCTCCCCAGTCGAGCGACGAGAACATCATGTCCGGGCGCACGAAGTCGAATCCCGCGCGCGCGATGGTCGATACCCAGGTCGGGCCGCCCTTGATCCAGACGCCCAGCGCCATCTGGCGCGAGGCCAGTCGCTCGAAAACTCTGCTCATGTGATCCCCTTCAGTACTCCGGCTTGATTCCCGCTTTCGCCACGAGCTTCGTCATCTTGGCGAGCTCGGCGCTCCGGAAAGCCGCGAATTCTTCGGGCGTGGTGCCCACCGGATCGGCGCCCAGGGCCCCGAGCTTGCTGCGCACGTCGGGTGCGCGCATCCCTTTGACCAGCACTTCGCTGAGCCTTGCGACGATGGCGCGCGGCGTCGCCGCGGGGACCAGGATGCCTTGCCAGCCGGTCGTTTCGTAGCCCGGCACGAACTCCGACATGGCGGGCAGCTCGGGCGCCGCGGGCGAGCGCTTCGCGCTGGTCACGGCGAGCGCGCGCGTGCGCCCGGTCTTTACCAGGGAAAGCCCGGTGGTGATGACGGAAAAGGCCATATGCACGCGCCCCGCCTCGAGATCGGGCACGGCGAGGCCGCCGCTCTTGTAGTTGACGTTGACGATGTTGACGCCGGCCATCGTATTGAACAATTCGCCCGCGATGTGCAACGAGGTGCCGCGCGCGGCCGCGTAGTTGAGCTCTCCCGGCCGCGCCTTCGCCAGCGCGATCAGCTCCGGCACCGACTGCACGCCGAGCGACCGGTGCACGATGAGCACATTCGGCACGGATACCACGAGCGACACGGGCAGCAAGTCCTTCATCGGGTCGTATGCCAGCTTCTTGTTCAGTATCGGGCCGATCACGTGAGCGATGGACACGAGCAGGATGGTGTAGCCATCGGGGGCGGATCTTGCGGTGATCTCCTCGGCGATCGCTCCGGACGCCCCGCCGCGATTGTCGATCACGAACGAGCGCCCGAGCCCCTCGGTGAGCTTCTGGCCGACGAGGCGGGCGACCAGATCCGCATTACCGCCGGGGGGAAAGGCCACGATGAATCGCACGGGCCGTTCCGGATAGCCGGCAGAGTAGGCAGGGAGCCCGAAAACCAGGAACCCGGCGATGAGCGCAAGGCGGCCGAGCAGGTTCATTTCGTCCTCAACAAGGTTAGTCAAACAGCGTCGGTGTGCGGGCTGGCTGCGGCGCCGCCGCCGGTTGCGCCTGCGCGCCCGGCTTGCTGAGCGCGCCCACCCGCACGCCCAGCAACCGGATGCGCCGGTCCAGCAGCACACGTTTCAGGCACTCGCCTGCGGCGCGGCGTATCGCCTCGGCGTCACCCGTCGGCACTTCGATCGTGTGATCGCGGGTAACGGTCTTGAAATTGTCGTAGCGGAGCTTGAGGCCGATGGTCTTGCCGCGATAGCCCTTCCTCTCGAGGTCGCCAGCCAGCCTCAGGCAGAGCTCGGTGAAGACCTGCGAGAGCTGCTCGCGGTCGTGGACCGGGTGCAGATCTGTCTCGAACGTCGTTTCACGGCTGATGGACTTCGGCTCGCGGTAGGTCACAATGTTCCGCTCGTCGCGGCCGTGTGCGGCTTCGTGCATCCAGCTGCCGTAGCTCTTGCCGAAGCGCTCGATGAGGAGCGCCTCGTCTGCCAGCGCGAGCTCGCCTATCGTGTTGATGCCGAATGCGGCGAGCCGCGCGCTCGCCTTGGGGCCTATGCCATTGACCTTGCGTACCGGCAGCGGCCAGATGCGGGTGGGAATATCGTCTTCGCGCAAGACCGTGAGCCCGCCCGGTTTTTCAAGGTCGGACGCGATCTTGGAAAGCAGCTTGTTCGGCGTGATTCCGATCGAGCAGGACAGCCCAGTCGCCTCGCGTACCACCCGTTGAATGGCCGCTGCGATCTCTCTCGCGCGCGCCCAAGCATCCGCAGCATCGCCGGCGGGATCGGATGCGACGAGCTCGGTCAGGTCGATGTAGATTTCGTCGATCCCGCGATCCTCGATCTGCGGCGCCAGCGCGCGCACCGCGTCCTTGAACATGCGCGAATACCGCCGGTATTCGTCGAAGTCCGCCGGCAAAAGCAAAGTATCGGGGGCGAGCTTTTTTGCTTTCATCAACGCCATACCGGAGTGCAGGCCGAACACCCGCGCTTCGTAGGTGGCGGTGGTGATCACGCCGCGGCCGGCGTACTCGCGCAGGGTCGGAATGGACGGTGCTTCCGCGCTTCGGCGACGGCCGCCGATCACCACCGGCTTGCCGCGCAGCTGCGGGTAGCGGAGCAGCTCCACCGACGCGTAGAACGCGTCCATGTCGAGATGGGCGATGAAGCGTGGAGGCATGCTGCAGATAGTGATATCACCTCCCAAAGCGGTTTGTCTATTGCACAGCGACAAAGTATAGTTCCCGGCGATCCGCGCAAGGCGGAGATTCGACCGATACATCAACCAGGCGGAGAAGATGCACAATCCCACGGGATTCACCAAGAATACGCCCGGCGCGCTCGCCGATATTGCTTTCACCGGATGCGAACTGCTGCGCGCCGGCCAGGCACAAGCGGCGCCACTCCAGCACGCTCAGTCGCAGGCAGCCGCGCCGGCGCGAGCCAAGCCGGCGGCGCGGCGCCGGGAAGTCGTGGTAGCCGGCCGTCGCGTGAAGACCATCGACGTTCACGCGCACTGCGTGATACCGGAAGCGCTTGGCCTGCTGGGGCTCAAGGTGGAAGACCAGCGCGGGCCCGGCATCGCCGAGGTCGGGCAGCGCCGTATCGGCGAGATGGATGAGCAGGGCATAGACATGGAGGCGCTCAGCATCAATCCGCAGTGGTACAAGGCCGAGCGCGACCTCGCGGCCGAGGTGATCAGGATCCAGAACGAGAAGCTCGCGGGATTCTGCGCGACCTATCCGGACCGGTTCGTCGCGTTTGCATCGGTCGCGCTGCAATATCCCGACCTCGCGGTCGAGCAGCTGGAGCACGGCGTCAGGAAGCTGGGCTTGCGCGGCGCGGCCGTCGGCGCGAGCGTTGCCGGTTCGGAATTTTCCGATCCGAAGTTTCACCCGTTCTGGGCGAAGGCCGAAGAGCTCGGTGTGCTGATCTTCATCCACCCGCAGAGCACCCCTCAGCTGTCGCAGCGCTTCAAAGGCAACGGCTGGCTGGCGAATACCATCGGCAACCCGCTGGACACCACCATCGCGCTCTCGCACCTGATATTCGAAGGCACGCTGGATCATTTCCCGGGACTCAAGATCTGCTCCGCCCACGGCGGCGGCTACCTGCCGTCATACGCGCCGCGCTCGGACAATTGCCTGCGCGTCGCGCCGGAGATGGACACCGGCGTCAAGCTGAAGAGGAAACCGACCGAGTACCTGAGGAGCATGTACTTCGATACGCTCGTATTCACCGCAGAAGCGCTGCGACACCTGGCCGCCGAAGTGGGCACGAGCCAGCTCGTGATCGGCACCGACCATCCGATTCCGTGGTGGCGCGACTCGGTGGACCACATACTCGATCAGCCGGGCCTGAGCGACGACGAGCGAATTGCGATACTGGGCGGGACTGCCGCAAGGTTGCTGGGCATCAAACACTGAGTGACAAGTGACGGGTGACTGATGATGGGTGATCGGCGCTTGGGGGCCGTTCTTGGCGTCGCGGCGGCCGCTGTTGCCGCCGTGGCGGTGACGGGATACGCCCAGGAACCGTACCCCAGCCAGCAGATCAAGATCATCGTGCCGTTTCCCGCGGGCGGAGGCACCGATATCACCGCTCGGCTGCTCGGCGAGCAGATACGGAAGGCAATGGGCCAGCCGGTGGTCGTGGACAACCGGCCCGGCGCGAGCGGCATGGTAGGCACACAGGCGGCCGCCAAGTCTCCGGCCGACGGCTACACGCTGCTCGTCGCGTCCGGCGAGATCGCCGTCAATCCGCACCTCTACAAGTCCATGGCATACGACTGGGACAGGGACCTCGCGCCGGTCAGCCTGCTCGTGAAGGTGCCGAACGTCCTCGTGGTGAATATGGACGTCCCCGCAAAGAACGTCCCAGAGCTGATCGCGTACGCGAAGGGCTTCCCCCCGAACAAGCTTACCTTCTCCTCGAGCGGCATCGGCAATCCCCAGCAGCTGACCGGGGAGCTCTTCAACAAAATGGCGGGCGTGCAGATCCTGCACGTGCCGTACAAGGGCGCCGCGCCGCAGGTCGCCGATGTCGCAGGAAAGCACATCACCATGACGTTCTGCAGCATTGCCGCCGCGCTGCCGCTGATCGAGGGCGGCAAGGTGAGGCCGATAGCGGTCACCTCGCGCGCGCGCGTGTCCATGATGCCGGACATACCCGCGATCGCGGAATATCCTCCGCTCGCCGGTTTCGATCTCGTGAACTTCTTCGGCTTCTTCGCGCCCGCGGGCACGCCTGATCCCATCGTGCGGCGGCTGAGCGCCGTAGCGGGGCAGGCGTTCAGGACCGCGGAAGTGTCGGCGCGGCTCAAGGAGCTCGGCTTCGAGCCGGCGCCCGGCACGCCGGAGCAGTTTCGCGAATTCATCAGGGAGGAGTCGAAAAAATTCGCCAGGATCATCGTGGAAGCGAACGTGAAAGCGGAGAACTGAAACCGACAGACTACAGAGGGGGAGAAATGGTCTCGCGCAGGGATTTCATGAAGGAAACAGCCGGAGCCGCAGCCAGTATCGTGTTTACGGGTTGCAGTCTGCTGAGCGCGCCGCAGGCGCGCGCGCAGGCGAAGCCGTCGGGAAAGCGCCGCGAGGTCTTGGTCGCCGGCCGCCGCGCGAGGGTAATCGACGTGCACGCGCACTGCACGATACCCGAGGCGCACGCTCTGCTGGGGCTGAAGCCGCAGAGCGCGATCGGTCCGGGGATCGATGAAGTAGGGCAGCGCCGGCTCGGCGAGATGGACGAGTTCGGCATCGATATGGAGGTGCTCAGCATCAACCCGGCGTGGTATCGCGCCGAGCGCGACGTGGTGACCCAGGTCATCAAGATCCAGAACGAAAAGCTCGCCGAGTTCTGCGCGAAGTACCCCGACCGCTTCGCGGCCTTTGCCTCCCTCGCGCTGCAGTTCCCCGACCTCGCGGTCCAGCAGCTCGAAGAGGGGATGAAGAAGTACAACCTGCGCGGCGCGGCCATCGGCGGCAGCGTCGCGGGGGTGGATTTTTCGGACGCGAAGTTCCACCCGGTATGGGCGAAGGCGGAGGAGCTCGGTGCGGTGCTCTTCATCCATCCGCAAAGCACGCCGCCGCTCGCCGCCCGCTTCAAGGGCAACGGCTGGCTGTCCAATACCATCGGCAACCCGCTCGACACCACGATCGCGCTCGAGAAGCTCATCTTCGAGGGGACGCTCGACCGCCACCCGGGTCTGAAAATCATCGCCGCCCACGGCGGGGGATTTCTGCCGTCCTACGCACCGCGCATGGATCACAGCTGCCGCGTCAATCCTGCCGAATGCAATCCCAACATCGTGCTCAAGAAGAAGCCGACAGAGTACCTGCGATCGCTCTATTTCGACTCGCTGGTATTCACTTCCGAGGCGCTGCGCCATCTTGCGGCGGAAGTCGGGACGAGCCAGATCGTCGTCGGGACCGACCATCCGATTCCGTGGAACCTCCATGCGGTGGACCACGTGCTCAATGCGCCCAGCCTCTCCGATGCGGAGAAAGTAGCGATCCTGGGCGGCAACGCGGCGAAGCTGCTTAACATCAAGTGATCGGTGATCGGTGATGAGTTGATGCCTCATCACCCAACGAAAAGGCCTGCGCAAGCGCCGGCTCTTCTTGCCGGCTAAATCGTGCGCGGAGAAGCGGTTACTTTCCGGCTGCGTAGGTCTTGCTGAAGCCGTTTCTCGTATTCGTGACGGTGAAGCTTCCGTCGGGCTGCGCCGACACCTTGAACCAGAACGCCGGTCCGTTGTGCGCCGGGGGCGGCGGCGTGGCCGGTCCGGGCTGAGGCGGAGTCATCGGCGTGACCGGCACCGTCGTTGGCTGGTCGTCGAGCAGGTTGGCGATGAACAACCCCGGCACTGTGTACTCCTGTCCGCTCAACAGCGAGAAGTGCATCTGCCAGAGATCCTCCATCCCGGGAGCGGAATGGATGATCCTCATCGCATCGGGCTGCCCTCCCTTGCGCGTGCCGTTGTTCATCACGGCGGCGCGGGCGCGTATCCCGTGCACGAGCGGTTCGGAATTCGAGCTCGGCTGACCATGATGCGAGACGATAAAAAGATCCACCGCGCCGATCCGGTTGTTCGGACACATCAGGTCGAATTCCTTGTTCCATGTGAGGTCCCCGAGGTGGGCCACGCGGAACTTGCCGTAGGTAACGATGCTGCCTACCGACTGCGCATTCTCGGTGGTGTCGGCGGCCTGAGGTTTGAAGCTCGCACAGTACGGATTGGGACCGCCCGCTCCGGGTAGCGGCGCCTTCAGCACCTCTCCTGCGGAAGTCACGATGCGCCAGTCCAGCCCCTCGACCGGAACGACATCGCCCGGCTTCGCGACCGTGTGGCGTGCATTCGCATGGAGCGCCGGATAGGTCCTGGCCAGAAATTCATCGAGCGCCGGGAACGGCTGGACGGTCGGTCCGTGATCGATGAAATGGCGGATCGGGATCCGCTTAGCGAGCTCGGCCATGCCGCCGAAATGATCGCCGTGCCAGTGCGTCGTGATCAGGTGGTCGATCTGCGTCAGACCCGCGTCCCTGGCCGCCGCCATGATGCGCTCGGCATCACGCACCGCTGCTTCGGGCGCGAGATTCCCGGTATCGATGAGCACCGAGCCGCCGGACGGCGAAACGAAGAGCGTCGCGTTCCCGCCTTCCACGTCCACGACATAGATATCCAAGGTTTTCCGCGGCTGTGCGGCGGCACGGTCGGCGTCTGCCACCGCGAACAGTAGGAACAGCGTGGTAGCCGCTGCAACCGTCAGGATCGGTCTCATCTGCACTCCTTCAATTCCGGTGAGGCGGTGAAGCTTTGATCATTTGGGAGCATACGGGCCGACCTCGGGCTTCGCCTGCGTGTTGTGCAGCTCGCCCAGCTCGGCCCGCGCGCCGCGCGAGATCTGAGCGCGCTCGTTCTGCGCCTGGAAACAGGTGAAGTCGGGGCGGTCTTTCCAGGCGAACGGGCCGCAGAGCTTGACGCCGGCCTTGACCGCCGCATCGTGCACGATGTTGATCGCGCGCTCATAGTCGGGGTCGCCCTGCTTGTAGCCGGAGAAATTGCCGAGATCGCTGCTGGCCGCGAATATCGCCGTGACGCCGGGAACCTTGGCGATCTCGTCGGCGTTCTTGAGGCCTTCCAGTGTCTCTATCATCAGGATGAGCACCAGGTTGTCGTTGATGGTGTTGCGGTACCCGCCAGGAACGTTGCCCCACATCGACGGATCGTAGGCGTTGCCGCCGCCAAGGCTGCGCTTGCCGAGCGGCGGGAAATACGCCCAATCCACGGCCTGACGCGCTTCTTCCACGGTGTCGACCGTCGGGACGATGAGCACCAGCGCGCCCCCATCGAGGGCATGCTGAATTTCCCGCTCATCGGTGTACGCCACGCGCGCACCGGGAACCGCCCTCGCATGCGGACAGGTCCGCCACGCTTTCCAGACATTGTCCCACGACGAGCCTGCGTGCTGCATTTCCGTCCAGATGTAATCGTAGCCGGCGTTCGCCATGGCGCAGTAGGTGGACGGATCGCTCACGGCCGAAACCGTGCCGCCGACGAGCTTTGCGCCCTGCATCAGCTTGAGCTTGGCCGGGTTCCAGATCTTGCTTCCGGGAGGCGGATTGAAAGCGTTTCCGTATTTCCATTTCGACATGTCGTACGGCCCCTGATTGACCGCTCCGGGTGGGGCGATCTGACGCGCCTTGCTGTCCTGCCCTGCCGGAGCGGCGAGGGGAAATTGGTTTTGCGCCGGCTGCGCGCTCGCCTGCGACGCCGCGATGCAAGCGATCGCGCACGCCACGAGCGTTCCGATCCGATACTGCATTGTTGTTCTCCTTACTGCACCAACAAGGTCGATCCTGCGCACCGATGGCGCAGTCCGGATACCGCTGATTCGGTCCGGCAAGGTCAGTGGCCGGTCGCCGACATACCCTTGAAGGCCAACTTCTGCATTCCGGCGGTAGTCTGGGCGATATAGATGTTGCCTTTGGAGTCGGTCGCTATATGGTGTCCGGGCCCCAACTGGCCCGGGACCTGGATAGTCCCGACGATGGCGAACGCCTTGCGATCGACGACGACGATGCCCTTGTCGCCGCCGACGTAGAGAAATTGCTGCTCCCGGTCGGGAGAAAGCGCTAGATCCCGCGCAAACGGCATATCGTTCCTGATCAACTGCTTGACATACTTGCCGTCGGGCGTGAACAGCTGGACGCGCCGGTTTTCGCGATCGGCTACGTAAACCATGCCATCGTTGGACACCCGGATGGCGTGCACGACGTTGTAGTGCTCGGGACCCTCGGCCTCCGTGAAGCTCTTCGGTCGCACGATCTCGCAGCTGTCGGGACCCGCGGGCTTCTTGCCGAAGGCGCCCCACATCCTCTTGTACGCGCCGGTTTCCGCGTCGAAAACGACGACGCGGGTATTGCCGTACCCGTCCGCCACGAACAGCTCGTTGGTCTTCGGATAGACCCATGCATCCGCAGCGCGGTGCACGTTGGCCGTGTCGGCGTTGCCCTTGCTCAGGTTGCTGCGACCGATCTGCAGAATGAACTTGCCTTCCTGCGTGAACTTCAGCAATGCGTCGTCCGCAACCGGCTTGAGTCCCGGCAGCTTGGACTCCGGACAATTGTTGCCGCCCAGCCAGACGTAACCCTTATGGTCGATATGAATGCCGTGCTCGCGCTCTGGCCAGTCGTAGCCGCTGCCCGCGCCGCCCCATGCCTTGACGAAATTGCCCGCCGCGTCGAATACCACTATCGGTGGCGCCGCCATCGACGCCTGATCCGGTTTCAACGTGCGCGGTCGATGCAGTATCCACACGTTATCCTGCGCGTCTATTGCGATGCTGGACGCATCTCCGAGCTTCCATTTGGCCGGCACTTTCGGCCAGGACGGATCCACTTCGAACACCGGCATGCTGCGGCCCTGCGCCTGAGCGCTTTGCGCTGCGGCATCCATGGCGATCCAGGATGCCCCCGCCATACCGAAGGCGAAGACGAGTCCAGGCAAAAGGGTGCGACTGAAATTGATGCGCTTCATAAGCTCCTCCTCCCGCGTTCGATTGTTTCGGCTTGATGGATTTCCCGGGGTAAGCTTCTGCCCGCGGGCATACCGGCGTCAACGTCCGCATTGCGGGCCGTCGGCCCATTGTCGCGGTGCACCTCGGCCTGACATCAAGCGGGCCGCCGGCGCCGGCGGGTCGAGCCGGCGAGGTCTCCCCAGTTCCCCCGATGGCGGGCGAGTGTCGGCGGCGGCCGACAAAAAAGGGCTTTAACTTCCATGAGGTACGGGCGCTCCCTGCAAGGCTGTCGTCAGGGAGCGACTCTGCCGGCAGGGCGGTCAGCGTAAGTTCATGTGTTCCTTGTTGAATTATCTGGCACGGCGATTGCCGTTATCTACCTACGCCCGAGCGATCGGGTGTGTTTGAGGAAAGGAGATTGCTCATGAAACGCAAAGCACTATTGGCACTTGGAGTGACCGGCGCGCTGGCGTGTGGCGCGGCCTCCGCGACGACGTACCTGTGCTACCAGAATCCGTCGGATGTGTCGCTGGTGTCGTGCGCCGAGATCCCGTCCGATGCTCTCGCTTCGAGCGCGTCGGCCGAATTCGTGCCGGCGCTCGAGCCGGCATTCGTGACGTACTACTTGATCGAGCCCGCGACGGAGAGCCTCGCGGCCCCGGACCTGGGACTCCAATCGGAGCCGATGGTCGTGACGTACTTCTACGCGATTGACTCGGTGCCCGACAGCGCCGGCGACGAATAGAGAAGCGTCCGAGCGGTCATCTCCGCCGGGTCGGATTGCACTGCAGTAGGATCTGACTCGGCCTTGGCAATTTGCGGGTGCTCCTCCGGGCACCCGCTTTTTTGCGCTCGCCGCCCGGACGACTTATCGTTGACCGTCCGCGCGGCGCATCTTGTAGCGCTGAGTCGCTGTCAAATCCACCATGAAAACCGCCGCCTCGGCCATAGACCCGCCCAACGCAGCCGAAGCGGGGAGTGGCCAGGTTACCCGCGCCCAGTTCCTCAATTTATTCGTCGCGGTGTTCCTGCCGATGTTCATGGCGGCGGTGGATCAGACGCTGCTTGCGACGGCGACGCCGGCGATTGCCGCAGCGCTCGGCGGCCTGCGCGATACGTCGTGGATCGCGGTCGCGTATTTGCTTGCTGCGGCGACGATCGTTCCGGTCTACGGTCGGCTCGGCGATGCGCGCGGGAAGCGCAACGTCCTGCTCGTCGCGCTGGGGGTGTTTACGCTCGGCTCGCTCGCGTGCGGACTTGCGCAGTCGATGCTGCTGCTCGTCGCCGCGCGCGTGCTGCAGGGGCTGGGTGGCGGCGGCCTGATGATGCTTTCGCAGGCGCTCATCGGTGAAGTCGTTCCGCCGCTCGAGCGCATCCGGTTCCAGGGTTATTTTGCGCTGGTGTTCACCGCGGCGAGCATCGGCGGCCCGGTAATCGGCGGGCTCGTCGTCTCTCATTTCAGTTGGCGCTGGTTGTTCTTCGCAAATCTGCCGCTCGCCGCATTCGCTGCGTGGCGGCTCTGCCGGCTGCCGCCCGGCGAGCGGCACGCGCGGCGGGCCGGTGGCGCCGACATACAGGGTCACGTACTCTTCGTGATCGCGGCGCTGAGCGCGCTGTTCTGGCTCACGTCCGTCGGCCACAGGTTCACGTGGACTTCCGGGCTGAGCATCGCTCTGGTCGCTGCCGCTGCCGCGTTGCTCGCCTGGCTCTACTGGCACGAGCGGCGCCATCCGGCTCCCTTTCTGCCCATGGATCTGCTGCACGAGAAGACGATCGCGCTCTCGGCGCTGGTGGTGCTGCTTTTTGCGTCGTGTCTGTTCGCGATCGTGTTTTACCTGCCGATCTACCTGCAGCTCGGTCACCGGGTGAGCGCGCAGCTTTCGGGGCTGCTGCTGCTGCCGCTGACCGCGGGCCAGGTTACTTCCGCAATGACGGTTTCGCGCCTGCTCAGGCGCTCCGGCAATGCGCACGTTTTCCCCGTTGCTGGCATGGCGCTGTCGAGCGCTGCGCTGCTGCTGCTGGGCCTGCTGCCTCCGCACATGGTCCTGGTAATCGTGCTCGGATTCGTTACCGGGCTGGGGCTCGGCACTGTCATGCCGATCAATCAGGTCGTAGTGCAGACGGTGGCCGGGCGGGCGCGCCTGGGGGCGGTGACGGCCATGACCTCGCTGGCGCGCTCGACGGGTGCCGCTACAGGCGCCGCGCTGTTCGGAGCGTTGGCGTTCGCCATGATCCCGGGAGCGGACAAACAGTCACTCCTCAGCGCTGCCACCGCGACCGACGTGGCCGACGTGATACGGGCCTTTCACCGGGCATTTCTGGTCACGGCCGCAGTGGCGGCTATTGCCGCTTTCACAGCGAGCCGCATTCCGCGCGTCAAGCTTTGGGAACCCAAGGCGAAGCCATGAGCCTGTGCAGGCCTCATAGAGGGAAAAGGTAGCCCAAGAAAACACAATAGTCAGAGAATCCTGTCGGAAGACCACGCGACGGGCCCAGGACCGCCGGTCTGGTTTAGGTTGGACGGTCCCGGCTCGACGGAAAATGCTGCAAGGCAACATAGCCGGATGCGCTATGATTTGCAGCGGCTGGGAAAAAACTCTTCCGGGGTTGTGAATCGGCCTTGGGCCGGCTTCAGGCCTCGTCAGCAAAATTCGCCATCAACGCAAGTCATCGGAGGAAGTTCATGGCAACGCTCAACATCAATGGCAAGGTCCACGACGTGCAGGTAGAAGCGGATACACCGCTGCTGTGGGTGATCCGCGAGCAGATCGGTCTGACCGGCACGAAATACGGCTGCGGTGTCGCGCAGTGCGGCGCATGCTCCGTGCACATCAACGGCGAGGTGCAGCGCTCCTGCTCGATTCCCGTCAGCACGGTGAAACCTGGCGACAAGATCGTCACGATCGAAGGCCTGTCGGCGGACAGCTCGCACCCCGTGCAAAGGGCGTGGGCGGCGGTGGACGTTCCCCAGTGCGGCTATTGCCAGTCGGGACAGATCATGGCCGCCGCAGCGCTGCTCGCAAAGAAGCCGAAGCCGACCGACAAGGACATCGACGAAGCGATGACCAACATCTGCCGATGCGGCACCTACCAGCGTATCCGTGCCGCCGTGCACGTCGCCGCGGGTACGGCCAAAGGCGACGGTTCGATCATACACATGATGGGTGATGCGGCCGGGGTGGACGCCTCCGTTGCGTCCGTCGATCAACCCAGCCACATATAGGCCCGGAGGAGACCATGAAGCATACTCATAGCGACAAGATCAAGAATCCCTCCCGCCGCAAGTTCATTGTCGGCTCCGCAGCTGCGGCAGGCGGTGGTCTGGCTCTTGGTTTCAACCTCCCGTTCGGCGTTGCACCGGCGGCCGCGCAAGGCGCAGCCGATGCCGAGATCAACGCGTGGGTCGTCGTCAAGCCCGACGATACGTGCGTCATCCGCATCGCGCGCTCGGAGATGGGGCAGGGCACTCACACCGGTCTGGCGATGCTCGTCGCCGAGGAGCTCGAGTGCGATTGGAAGAAGGTCGCGATCGAGCCGATCACTCCGGGTCGCAACCTTGCGAACAAGCGCGCCTGGGGAGATATGTCGACCGGCGGCAGCCGCGGCATACGCGGCTCGGAGGACTACGTCCGCCGGGGCGGCGCCGTTGCGCGCGTGATGCTGCTGCAGGCGGCGGCCGACGAATGGAAGGTGCCGGCAAGCGAGTTGAGCGTCGCCAATGGCGTGATCACGCACAAGGCCTCGGGACGCTCGACGGGCTACGGCAAAGTCGCCGCAGCTGCGGCCAAGCTCACGCCGCCGGATGCGCGGACCGTACAGCTCAAGAATCCGAAGGACTGGAAGCTCGCCGGCAAGCCGACGAAGCGGGTGGATACCGCGCCCAAGCTGAACGGCTCGAAGATCTACGCGATCGACGTCAAACTGCCGGGCATGCTCCACGCCGCGATCAAGGATTGCCCGGTTTTCGGCGGCAAGCTCGCAAGCTACGACGAGTCCAAAGTCGCGGGCCGGCCCGGCGTGCGGCGCGTGGTCAGGGTGAACGAATCGGCCGTCGCGGTGGTCGCGGATACCTGGTGGAGAGCGAAGACGGCCCTCGACGCCCTGCCTATCGTCTGGGACGAGGGGCCCAACGCCACGCAGTCCAGCGCGAGGATCGCCGAGCACCTCAAGGAGGGCCTCACGGCGAACGACGCTTTCGCCGATACGAACGTCGGCGATGCGCCGAAGGCGATCGCCGGGGCCGCGAAGAAGGTCGAGGCGATTTACAGCCTGCCGTTCGTCTCGCATGCGTGCATGGAGCCCATGAATTGCACGGCTCGCATCACGGAAGACAAGGCCGAGGTCTGGATGCCGAGCCAGAACGCCGAGGCGTCCATGGCGGCGCTCTCGACCTCGTCCGGGTTGCCGTTGGACAAGTGCGAGGCCTACAACCACGACCAGGGCGGCGGCTTCGGCCGGCGCGGCGGCACGCAGGATTTCGTGCGCCAGGTGGTCGCTATCGCCAAGCAGTTCCCGGGAACTCCGGTGAAGCTCATATGGAGCCGCGAGGAAGATCAGGCGCATGACTTCTATCGCCCGATCGCCCAGTGCAGGCTCGCGGCCGGGCTCGATGAAAGCGGGAATCTCGTTGGCTTGCACATCCGTGTCTCCGGGCAGTCCATCAACGCCTACCTGGCGCCGGCGAATATCAAGAACGGCAGGGACGTGCGCCAGCTTCAAGGCTTGTGGAAGGAGCCGGGTGACGCGCAGTTCGGCTACACGGTGCCCAACCTGCTGATCGAGTACGCGATGCGCAACACCCACGTGCCGGTCGGGCCGTGGCGCGGCGTCAACACGAATCAGAACGGCCTGTTCCTGGAATGCTTCATGGACGAGGTGGCGCGGGCTGCGGGCAAGGACCCCCTCGAGTTCCGCCGCGTCCTCCTGCAGAATCATCCGAAGCATCTCGGCGTATTGAACGCGGTGGCGGCGAAAGCGGAGTGGGGCAAGCCGCTGCCCGCCGGAGTGCATCGTGGCATTGCGCAGTTCATGGGTTACGCGAGTTACTCTGCGGCGGTGGCCGAGGTGTCGGTGAGCAAGGCGGGCGAAGTCAAGGTTCACCGCATGGTGATGGGTATCAATTGCGGTCACGCGGTCAATCCGGACCAGATTGCCGCCCAGGTCGAGGGCTCCGTAGCCTACGGCCTGACCGCCACCATGTATGGCGAATGCTCGGTCGAGAAAGGACGCATCGCCGAGCTCAACTTCCACAACTATCCGATGTTGCGGCTCGCAGAAATGCCGAAGATCGAGACCGTGATCACCCCGACCTTCGATTTCTGGGGCGGCGTAGGCGAGCCTACCATCTGCGTCGTGGGACCCTCGGTATTGAACGCGATCCATGCGGCGATCGGCCGCCCGGTGCGCACCATGCCGCTAAGGAAGAACAAGCTCGTCTGATTGTTTGTCCGTCGATGAAGTAACAGGGTGACGGCTCGGCGGCCGTCACCCTGCATATCCCGGGCCGGGCTCAGTACTGGCTGAGAGGCGCGCCCATATGGACGCGACGCCGCTCGTTGCGGACCGGCTTGCTTACCTTGCGGCGTTCGACGAACGACTGCGTGCCCGGCTGTGCCACCGCCACCCCGTGCACGAACACCATGTGGCCGCCGAGCCATCCGGCCACCAGCAGCATGAGTATGGCGACTATGGACAGGAGGAACGGCGCGCCCTGCAGTGGATGCCCCTGCCAGCGCAGGGCGAAGTTGATTACAAACAGCGCGACCACGCCGAGGTTGACCGCCATGTGAGCGATGCCTATCTTTCGTGCCCGATCATCGCTGAGCGAGAGAAGATCGACGAGCCCGAACACTGCAGCGAGCAGGGCGCCCACGATACCGCCGCCCATGCAATAGAAGGCGACCTGCGACCAGGCCCCGTTCGCACCGTAATAAGTAGCGATGTCCGCGACCAGAGAGAAGACGAACAATCCGATCGGAATGGTTACCAACATGGGATGTATCGGGTGTCCGGCGATACTTGCGCGACTGGCCATAAAAGCCTCCGTAAACAGATCCCTCGCTGCATTAGAGATGCCTGCATCACCCGAGTTCGCCGGTTGGACCCTGCTCGCGGCAGGGAAACAACTCTCGGCATGTAGATGAAACACTACTTGCGGACGGTAAAGCTGCCGTCGGGTGAGCGCGTCGCGGCGCTCGGACAGGGCACCTGGTATATGGGGGAGAAGCGGGCGGCACGCGCCGAGGAACTCGCGGCCCTGCGGCTCGGACTGGATTTGGGCCTCACGCTGATCGATACCGCCGAAATGTATGGCGATGGCGAGGCCGAGAAACTGGTGGGCGAAGCGATCGCGGGCCGGCGCGACGAAGCGTTTCTGGTCAGCAAAGTCTATCCGCACAATGCATCCCGCAAGGGAGCCGCGGCTGCGTGCGAGCGCAGCCTCAAGCGGCTCGCGACCGACCGTATCGACCTTTACCTGCTCCACTGGCGTGGCAGCGTGCCGCTCGCCGAAACGATGGAAGCATTCATGTCGCTCCAGAAGGCCGGAAAAATCCGCCACTACGGCGTGAGCAACCTGGACGCCGCGGATGTGCGGGAGCTGTGGTCCATGGGCGGCGGCCCCAACGCTCAGACCGATCAGCTGCTGTACAACCTCACCCGCCGCGGCATCGAGTGGGACTTGTTGCCGTGGCTGCGTCGCAACGGCGTTCCGGTCATGGCTTACTCGCCGATCGAGCAGGGAAGGCTGGCCGGCAACCAGAAGCTCGCCGATTTCGCGCACCGTCACGGCATGACGCCGGCGCAGGCTGCGCTCGCCTGGCTGCTGGCACGAGACGACATCATCGCCATTCCGAAAAGCAGTTATCGCGAGCGGGTGCGGGAGAACTTCGGCGCGCTCGGCCATCGGCTGGCGGCGGAACAGCTCGCCGAGCTCGATCGACTGTTTCCTCCACCGACCGGACCGCGCCCCCTCGAGATGCTTTGAGCGGCGTCTGCTACACTCCGGTCAAATAAATCGCCGTCAGGGCAAGGCGAGATAACAAGGAGGAGTCCGCATGAAGCCGCTCAGCCGGTCGATGCTCGTCGTACTTGCCCTGCTTGCAGTCCCGTCATTGGCGGCGTGGGCCGCCGGAGTTACGCAGTCCGATTTCCCGAACAAGCCCATCCGCTGGGTCATACCGTTCCCTCCGGGGGGCAGCAACGACCTCCTGAGCCGCTTCCTCAGTGCGAAGCTGACCGACCGCCTCGGCCAGCAGTTGGTCGTGGATAACCGCGGTGGGGCGAACGGCATCATCGGCGCCGAGATGGTCGCTACCGCTCCTCCGGATGGTTACACCCTGCTCATGATCTCCACGTCGTTCGTGATGAACGCCGCCGTTCGGAGCCTGCCCTACGATGTCGAAAAATCCTTCGATCCGGTCTCGATGATCGGCTCGTCGCCAAATTCGATCGTGGTCTTTCCGGGATTCGGGGTGAACTCGCTACGCGAGCTCGTCGATCGCGCACGGGCGGCGCCGGGAAAGATCAACTATGCGTCGACGGGCGTAGGCGGGTTCAACCATTTCGGAGGAGAGCTGTTCAAGAAGCTCGTGGGAATCGACATGGTGATGGTGCCCTACAAGGGCGGCGGTCCCGCCATGATCGACGTGATGTCGGGACACGTTCCGGTGATGTTTACTTCGATCACCCAGGTTTTGCCGCACGTGCGCACGGGGCGCATCAGGATGCTGGCGGTCGGTGCGGCGAAGCGCATCCCGGCGGTGCCCGACGTGCCGACCGTCGCCGAGGCGGGCTTTCCCGGCTACGAAGTCACGGTCTGGTGGGGCGTTTCGGCGCCGGCCGGGGTGCCTCGACCGGTGATGGAGAAGCTCCGCCGAGAATTTACGACACTCCTGAAAGAGCCGGAGACACAAAAGCTGCTCGCGAACGACGCAGCCGAAGTGCGGCTGGCTACGCCCGCAGAGTTCCGCAAATTCATCCACGACGAGGTGCGCAAGTGGACGGGCGTCGCCAGAGACGCCGGCATCCGCGTGCAATGAGAGCTATTTCGCCACGAGCTCGTGCGAGGAGCCGCTGGCGTCGACGGTGTGCAGGAACACCGGTCGGCGCCATATGCGGTTCATGTACTCGAGGACCGTCGCAGCCCGGCGCAGATCGAGCCCGCGGCCATCGCTTTCGTGATCATGGCGCAGCACGAGCGAGCCGTCATGCCGCAGCTCGGAGACGTGTATGCGCGGGGCCCCGAAATTGAATCTCGGAGCGAGTATTGCCTCGCGCACGCGGTCGATGTCGTTCGTGGAGACCTTGATCCCGCCGCCTTCTTCCGCTTCGAACACGAAGAGGCCCAGTCTCTCCGCCAGCTCGCGATCGAGATAGTTGCGGACGAATCCGAAGTCGTCTTCTTCGCGGCAGATCTGCCGCGCCTTGTCGATGCCGTGCTTGTCCACGATGTCGCTCCACATCGAGAATCCAAGGTGGTACGGATTCACCGCCAGCGCCGCCTGCTGCTCGGCGGCGTACGGCCGCACGACATCGGAGTGCGCCTTGATCGCGTCGAGGTACAGATTCTCGGGCAGGAAATCGGCTTCTGCGAGCAGCCGCGCGTGCCAGTATGTGGCCCAGCCCTCGTTCATGATCTGGCAGGCAAACACCGGATAGAAATAGAACGACTCCTCGCGCACCGCCAGAAACACGTCCCGCTCCCAGTCCTGCAGCTCCGGCGCGTAGTGCGCGATGAACCAGAGCAAGTCGTATTCCGGGTTGGGCGGGACCGGGGCGAGCCGGGGCGGTATCGAGACCGCCGGCACGGCTTCACCCGGGAGGTCCTTGAAGCGCTTGCGAAACGAATCCTCGGTATCGGCCGCCTCCGCCGCTTCCGCGCGTTGCGGATAGAGCGGCCGGTGCAGCTCCAGGTTGGTGTCGATATGCGCTTCCAGCGCCAATGCGGCGTCGAGCACTGCTTCCACGTGCGCCGCGCCAAATTCAGTAACCGCGGCTTCGATGCGGTGGGCCTGGGCGGCGGAGTGCTCGAGTATGTGCGTGCCTGCCATCCGCTCGAAGCGGACGAACAAGTGGTTGTTACGCGCGAAATCGGCATGGCCCAGCACGTGCGCGGTCACGAGGGAGTTTTCGGCGACCGTGTTGCTGCCGACCAGGTACGCGTGGCACGGATCGCCGGGAAACATGACCTCGAAAATGCGCGAATTGCCCATGCCGTGCTGGATGAGCTGGTGGATATAGCGCACGCCGAACGACCAGTGCGGCATCCTCACCGGCAAACCGTAAACCGCGACTTCCATCATGAAGGTGGTCGGCACGAGCTCGAAGTCCACCGGGTGATAGTCGAGGCCGAGCTTGCGCGCGAGGGCCTCGATGTGCGGCGTGTATTGGGCGACTGTGGCCGTCATGGCGGGCTCGTGCTCAAGGTTCAAAGCATCGGATTTCATGAACGCTTACGCAGCCTGGGCTTCACCGATCTGTTGCACGAAGAACGCGCGCAGCGCCGTCCACACGTCGTCCTGCGACGCGATGCGCGAAAGCCCGATGGCAGGATGCTCGCGCCGCAATTCGTTGACGATGCGGGTCATCTCCGTTTCCGTCCTGGCCGACGACGGCACGATTTCAACGTAGCCGGTGTAATTGAGTTGGGCGCCGAGCGCGCGCAGCGATTCGACGGCGGCGCCCGCATCGTCCGTCGAGTTTTCACCGTCGGAGGCGTAGAAGAAATAGCCGTTGTAGCGCGCCGGGTCGAACCGCGTGCGCAGCAACTCCGCGCCGAGCTTGAAGGCGGAGGACGCCATCGTGCCGCCGGTGCCGGTGGTCTGGAAAAACTCCGCTTCGGAGAATTCCCACGCGCTCACGGTGTGGCCGATGAAGGCCGTTTCCACCGCCGGATACTGGCGCCGTATGCCCTGCAGGGCGTAGAAGAAAAAAGCCTTGGCGAGCTTACGCTCTTCCGCGCCCATGCTCGCCGAGACGTCGAGCGCGAAGATAACCGCCGCGTTGGTCGCCGGCTTCTGACGCCGCGCCAGCTGGCGGAATCGCAGATCTTCGTCGACGAAGGGCAGGGGCGCAGCCTGGCTCGCCCGGCGCTTTACCGCTTCCTTCAGGGTACGGCGGCGGTCGAGGCGTGAGCGCGCGCCATGGCGGTCCCAGCCCTCGCGCACCAGTTCCGAATTTTCCAGAGTAGAGCTTTGCCGCGGCTTCAGTTCCGGCAGCCTCATCTCATCCCACAGCCAGTCGAGCACGTCGTCGAGCTTGAGCTCCATGGCGAAGCTCACTTCGCCCTCTCTGTTGCCGCCGCGGCCTTCGTTGTCGCCAGGTTGCGGATGCGTCGGAACCAATACCTGGCCCGGCTCCACCTTCCCTTGCCCGACTCCGCTTTGTGCTTCGGGATCGCGCAAG
>DATFWO010000074.1:0-6077 GCA_035259205.1 Burkholderiales bacterium
TCCCGACCGATGTTCTCGCCGACATCGAGGTCGGCCTGAAGCACATGGGCGAGCGAGCCGGCGGCGAGCTCTATCGGCTGCAGCTTGCCGATCGCGAGAACGAGCCGGTACTCACCCAATGGGACGCCTGGGGCAATCGTGTCGATCGTATCGAGGTGACGGCGGTATGGAAGCGCGCCGAGCGCCTTGCGGCCGAGCAGGGGCTGGTTGCCACCGGCTACGATCGCAGGCACGGGGCCTTCTCCCGCGTGCACCAGTTCGCACTGGTCTATCTCTTTACACCTTCGACCGATCTCTACAGCTGTCCGCTTGCCATGACCGACGGCGCGGCGCGGGCGATCAGCCACTCGTCGAACAAGCGCCTCATCGCCCGGGTGTTGCCGCATCTCGTCAGCCGCGATCCACGCGAGTTTTGGACCAGCGGGCAGTGGATGACCGAGGCTCCCGGTGGCTCCGATGTGGGCCTTACGGAAACTGCGGCGCGCCAGGACGGCAGCAGCTGGCGGCTCTACGGCCGTAAGTGGTTTACCTCCGCCGTTACGTCGCAGATGGCACTGGCGCTGGCGCGGCCCGAAGGCAATCCGCCGGGCGGGAAAGGACTCGCGCTATTTTACGTGGAGACGCGCGATGCGCACGGGCGTCCCAATCGGATACTCGTGAATCGCCTCAAGGACAAGCTCGGCACGCGCAAGGTGCCGACCGCGGAATTGACGCTCGATGGCACGCCGGCCGAGCAGGTAGCCGGGACGAGCGACGGCGTGAAGCAGATCGCGCCGATGCTCAACGTGACGCGTGCGTGGAACAGCGTGAGCGCTTGCGCGCTCATGCGGCGCGGGCTCGCTCTGGCGGGCGATTTCGCGAAGAAGCGCATCGCGTTCGGCGCGCCGCTCGCGGAGAAGCCCCTGCATCTCGATACGCTCGCGGGCCTGCAGGCCGAATTCCTGGGCGCGTTCCACCTCACCTTCTTCGTGGTCGAACTGCTCGGACGTAGCGAGGCAGGGCAGGCGAGCGAGCAGCACGAGCAGCTCCTGCGGCTGTTGACGCCGATTGCCAAGCTGCTGACCGGCAAGCAGTCGGTGCAGGTGCTCTCCGAAGTCATCGAATCGTTCGGCGGCGCCGGCTACGTCGAGGACACCGGTCTGCCCGCGCTGCTGCGCGATGCACAGGTCCTGCCGATCTGGGAAGGGACGACCAACGTCCTCGCGCTGGACGCGCTGCGAGCGGTCGAGGCCATCAGTGGACTCGGCGTGCTGAAACGGGAGGCCGGTTTCATACTTCAGGGCGTGCGCGAGCCCGATCTCGTTAAGATCTCGGCTTTGGTCGAAGGCGCGCTCGAAAAGGCGGAAGCATGGCTGGCGCATGCGATGAAAACGGATACAGTCGCGGTGGAAGCGGGCGCGCGACGCTTTGCCATGACTCTGGGGCGCGCCTTCGAGCTGGCGCTGCTGGCCCGGCACGCGCAGTGGTCGCTCGAGCATGAGCGGGACCGCCGGACACTGGCCGCCGCGCGGCGCTACGCCGCACAAGGTGTAAGCCTGCTGGCCGCCGTCGATTCAACGGACTCGCGGCTGCTCGCGTGCGACGGCTGACTAAGGGCAGTGCCCCTGGCTCGTGATCCGTGACCCGTGAGTGAGCGCGCCGGATCTTCCTTCTATGTACGAGTCCCGCGATCACGAGCCCGTTTCCCGCTCTCGGTTCCTGCGGCGGCTGTCACTGCACGCCGCCGCTGCGGTCCTGTTGATGATAGGTTCGCTGCTGATGGGGATGGCCGGATACATGTACTTCGAACATCTTCCATGGCGCGATGCGTTTCTCAACGCTTCGATGTTGCTGGGCGGGATGGGGCCGGTCGATGCACCGCGCACGCCGGGCGGTAAACTGTTTGCGGGCCTGTATGCGCTCTACGCCGGATTGGTATTCCTGGTCACGGCGAGCGTAGTGTTCGCGCCGATATTTCACCGGCTGTTGCACAAATTTCATTGGGAGCAACGGAAGAGGTAGGCCGAAATGGCAGAGTCTGCTGAATCGAAATGGAAGTTCCACGGCGTGCGGGTCGTGCGCGG
The DNA here is from genome assembly GCA_035259205.1 of Burkholderiales bacterium. GTDB lineage: Bacteria > Pseudomonadota > Gammaproteobacteria > Burkholderiales > SG8-41 > SG8-41. Next base: position 2,064 of record DATFWO010000074.1, read on the forward strand.
GGACGAGCTCGACTCCAACACGCCGCAGACCCCCGGCATGAACCGTGCGGCGGCAATCACCTACGCGCGTGCGGGCGCCGAGAAGCTCTGGGCAGGAACGGTAATCATCCATCCAAAGGCCAAGACCGGAGCCCACCACCACGGTCCCGTCGAGAGCGTCATCTACGTTGTGAGCGGGCGCGCGCGCATGCGTTGGGGCGACAAGCTCGAGTTCGTCGCGGAAGCCGGGCCGGGCGATTTCATTTACGTGCCGCCGTACGTGCCTCACCAGGAGATCAACGCGAGCGACCAGGAGCCTCTCTCTTGCGTGCTGGTGCGCAGCGGCCAGGAGCCGGTGGTCGTCAACCTCGACATTCCGGTAGTCGAAAAACCGGAGGAGGTGCATTGGGTCGACAACATCCATCCCGCCCCCAACAAACCGGCGACTCGTGATTCGTGACCCGTGAGCGCGAGCGATACTTGTCATCCCTCATCCTCAACTTCATCCCCATCCTTCAGGAGGACCCATGACAGTCGCGAGTCTAAAGGCACCGACCGTCCGCGAGCGCGTAAGCGAGCAAGAGTGGCAGGCCCGCGTCGAGCTCGCCGCCGCCTACCGGCTGGTCGCCCAGCATGGCTGGACGAACCTCGTGAACAACCATATTTCGCTGCGGGTTCCGGGTACCGATGACCAGTTCCTCATCAATCCGTACGGATTGCTGTACGAGCAGATCACGGCGTCCAGCCTGGTCAAGATCGATGTGGACGGCAAGATCATTGACGATACACCCTGCCAGGTGAACCGGGCCGGTTTCGTCATACACAGCGCCATCCACATGGCGCGCCCGGACCTCAATTGCGTGCTCCACACGCACACGGTGCCGGGCCAGGCGGTTTCCGCGCTCGATTGCGGGCTGCTGCCGCTCAACCAGGCCGCCATGCGCTTCTACAACCGCGTCGGCTATCACGACTTCGAGGGCATCGCGACGGACGTGGACGAGCGCGAGCGGATCGTCGCGGACCTCGGCCCGCACCAGTGCCTGATCATGCGCAACCACGGACTGCTCACCGCGGGCGCGGACGTGGGCGAAGCGTTCCACCTCATGTACCACCTCGTGCGCTCGTGCGAGACACAGCTGCTGGTGCTCGGGTCCGGCCAGCCCTATAGCATGCCGCCGCCGGAAGTGTGCGAGAAAACCGCCGGGCAGTACTGGAGGAGCGGGCGCCGCCTGGGCCAGCTCGACTGGCCGGCGCTCATGAAGCGCCTGGACGTGACCGATCCTTCTTATCGCGATTGAAGGAGAGCGGCGGCTATAGGTTCCAGGAGAATGGCTTCCATCTCCCGTCGCGAACTGTTGAAGCTCGCCGCTGGCGCGCTCGCCGCGACAGCCTTGCCACATTCCGCTTGCGGCCAGGCGCAAGCGCCTCGGTTTCGTGATGCCGACCGCACGCGGGACAAGATCGTCGCGCTGGTGCGCTCCTTCGGGGATGAGGACCCCAAGCTGTTACGGCTCATCCAGATGATCGAGCCGGTCACGAACCTGCAGGTCCACGGCGTCAAGGCGCGGCCGGAGGACCTCCCGCTGTGGGACTATTTCGTGGGGGAACTGTACCTCAACTACTCCTTCGACGATCCGAAGTTCGTCTCGAGCGTCAGCGCGGGCGACCTCAAGCGGCTGAAGCTGAAACGCGAGGAACTGCTGCCGCTGTCGGTGGCGAATTTCCGACGTCTGTATCCGAATTTGAGGCTCGACCGGCCGCAGCCCAACGTCGTCGTGGTCGGCAACGGCGGCGAGCTCGAGCCTTCGCTGATGCTGGATGCCAGATTCTGGGAAGCCGAGGCGCAGCGCGCCAAGAGTGGAATCGTCGTCGCCGTGCCGGCGCGCGACACGCTGATGTACTCGGACCGAAGCTCGCCGCGCAACGTCGACTCGTTGAAGCAACTTGCAACCGATGTATACGAGGTTGCCGGCGGCAACGCGCTGTCCCGCAGGATATTCCTCTGGAACTACGGTCGCTGGGAGGTGTTTGCCTGACACTGGTTGAAGGACGAGTGATCACCCATCACTCATCACAGGTAGGCGCTATTGTGCCCCCGTCCCCGCGCGTCATAAGATGACGGCATGAAGGCCACGACGATGGATTTCCCGCTCACGCTCACGCACATCGTCGAGCGCGCCGGGAAGCTTTTTCCCGAAGTCGAGATCGTGTCGCGGCTCCCCGACAGGTCGCTGCACCGCCACTACTACGCCGACTTTTACCGCAGAACGTGTGCGCTCGGCGGCGCTCTCCGGCGAATGGGAATGAAGCGCGGTGATCGGGTCGCCACCCTCATGTGGAACCACTACGCGCATCTGGAAGCGTATTTTGCGATTCCGTGCTCGGGAGGTGTGCTGCACACCTTGAATCTGCGCTTGCATCCGGACGACATCGCCTACATCGCCAATCATGCGGGCGACCGTTTCCTGATCGTGGATGACGTGCTTCTGCCGCTCTATGAAAAGTTCCGCAACCAGGTGCAACTCGAGAAGGTGATCGTCGTCCCGCTCACCGGCGCAGCAGTGGCTGAAGGATACGAGGACTATGAGAAGCTCGTGGCGAGAGCCAGGGCCCGGGCATGGCCGGCGTTGAGGGAGGATGCCGCGGCCGGGATGTGCTATAGCTCAGGGACAACCGGCCGGCCCAAGGGTGTGGTCTACACTCACCGCGCCTTGGCGCTGCACTCGCTCGCCTCGGCGCTTCCCGACGTGACCGGCATGAGCAACCACGACACGGTGACGCCCGTCGTGCCCATGTTCCACGTCAACGCCTGGGGCCTCCCGTTCACGGCGGTGATGGCGGGGGCAAAGCTCGCGTTCCCGGGCCCGCACCTCGACGCCGCGAATCTGCTCGATCTCTACCAATCGGAACAGGTGACGCTGACGGCGGGCGTGCCCACGATCTGGATGGGGATCCTGCAGGCGCTGGAGCAGGAACCCGGGCGCTGGAAGCTCCACTCCGGAATGCGCATGGTCGTCGGAGGCTCGGCGGTTCCGGAGTCGATGATCCGCGGCTTCGACAAGTTCGGGCTGCGGGTTTTGCACGGCTGGGGAATGACTGAGACCGCTCCCATCGCCACCGTGAACTATGTCAAGCGCGGGCTGGTAACGGCTTCGGCCGACGAGCAATATGCGCAGCGCGCAAAGCAGGGCGTTCCGCTGCCCTTCGTGGAAGTGCGTGCCATGACCCCTCAGGGCGAAGCGCCCTGGGACGGCGAAGCGATGGGCGAGCTCGAAGTGCGCGGGCCATGGGTCACGGCGAGCTATTACAATCTCGACGACGAATCCGACAAATGGAGCAGGGACGGCTGGTTCCGCACCGGCGATGTCGTCACGCTCGATGCGCATGGCTACGTCAAGATCACGGACCGCATCAAGGACCTGGTCAAGTCCGGTGGTGAGTGGATTAGCTCGGTGGACCTCGAAAATGCGCTGGTGGGCCACCCCAAGGTAGGCGAGGCGGCCGTGATCGCGGTGGCGGACCAGAGATGGGGCGAGCGGCCGCTCGCCGTGGTGGTGCTGAAGCCAGGCCAGTCGGCGACCGAGGATGAGCTGCGCGATTACCTGGCGCCGAAGTTTGCGAAGATCTGGCTGCCCGACGGCATCCTCTTCGTGCCGGAGATTCCGCGCAGCTCGACCGGCAAGATGCTGAAGGCCAAGTTGCGCGAGCAGTTCAAGGACTGGAAGAAGGCGTGAACGGTAAATGACGAACGGTGAGTGGATTGAACTTTGCCCGGCACACGCCTTCACTACTTACACTCACCGCCGGCCACTCACTAGAACCTATCTCAATGATAGGCACGTGTGCGACGGAGGCGATGTGGGATGCAGGTCGAGGAGGAGAGCCCGAAGCAACATGTCGATATTGCGAGGGCTCCCGACAAAGAGATGCGCCCAGAGCGCCCCGTCCCCTCCGGGGTTGCGGCCAGGACGGTCGTCTGCATCGTTGCCCGGCTTGACCATATCGACATATGGCCTGCGCCGTGCGCCTCGCATA
>DATFWO010000075.1:0-22140 GCA_035259205.1 Burkholderiales bacterium
AGCCCCGGTAAACGGCGGCCGTAACTATAACGGTCCTAAGGTAGCGAAATTCCTTGTCGGGTAAGTTCCGACCTGCACGAATGGCGTAACGATGGCCACACTGTCTCCACCCGAGACTCAGCGAAGTTGAAGTGTTTGTGATGATGCAATCTCCCCGCTGCTAGACGGAAAGACCCCGTGCACCTTTACTACAACTTTGCATTGGACTTTGATGAGGTCTGTGTAGGATAGCTGGGAGGCTTTGAAGCCGGGCCGCTAGGTTCGGTGGAGCCACCGTTGAAATACCAGCCTGGCGTCATCGAGGTTCTAACCTTGACCCGTGAATCCGGGTCGGGGACCGTGCATGGTGGGTAGTTTGACTGGGGCGGTCTCCTCCCAAAGAGTAACGGAGGAGTGCGAAGGTACGCTTAGCGCGGTCGGCAATCGCGCGGAAAGTGCAATGGCAAAAGCGTGCTTAACTGCGAGACTGACAAGTCGAGCAGGTGCGAAAGCAGGTCATAGTGATCCGGTGGTTCTGTATGGAAGGGCCATCGCTCAACGGACAAAAGGTACGCCGGGGATAACAGGCTGATTCCTCCCAAGAGTTCATATCGACGGGGGAGTTTGGCACCTCGATGTCGGCTCATCACATCCTGGGGCTGAAGCCGGTCCCAAGGGTATGGCTGTTCGCCATTTAAAGTGGTACGTGAGCTGGGTTCAAAACGTCGTGAGACAGTTTGGTCCCTATCTGCAGTGGGCGTTGGAAGTTTGAGGGGGGCTGCTCCTAGTACGAGAGGACCGGAGTGGACGCACCTCTGGTGTACCGGTTGTCACGCCAGTGGCATCGCCGGGTAGCTAAGTGCGGAAGAGATAACCGCTGAAAGCATCTAAGCGGGAAACTCGCCTCAAGATGAGACTTCCCGGGGACTCGATCCCCCTGTAGGGTCGCGGAAGACTACCGCGTTGATAGGCCGGATGTGTAAGAGGAGCAATCCTTTGAGCTAACCGGTACTAATTGCCCGTGCGGCTTGATCCTATAATTCTGAGCGGTCGGCTGTCAGCGATGTGCTGCCGGCACGAGCTCGGTGAACTTGGGTCTGCCAGATACGATCGCCAGGTCCTTTACTTCATCCGAATGCCGCTCCGGGCTGAATGCCGATCGCCTCCGGCCCGGAGCTCCAAGCTACGTCTGACGAACATAGCGAGGTGGTCCCACCCCTTCCCATTCCGAACAGGGCCGTGAAACGCCCCAGCGCCGATGATAGTACGGTGTATTCCGTGCGAAAGTAGGACATCGTCAGGCACCCACAAAAGCGAAAACCCCACCCGATCCCGGTGGGGTTTTTGTTTTTGTAGCGGGCGCCTGGCATAAAACATGCTTGACTGAGCTCGTTCGGCAAGGGCACGATTTATCGTAAGAAAAACGGAGCCGTCAGCGGGTTAACTCGCTGGGCAACTGCAGCAGCACGGTTTCGCGGCAGTTTGTCCGGCGAGTCTGGGTGCTGGGGAGGATTCCTTGGGTCGACGCTACCTGATCTTGGCCGGCAGTTTGCTCGCCGCTTGCGCGCTGGCGCTTGGCGGGTGCTCCGGCGACCCGGAACAATCCCTGGACAAGGCGATGTCGCTGCGCGTCAAGGGCGATAATGCAGCGGCCGCACTCGAGCTCAGAAGTGCCCTGAGCGATCATCCGCGGAATCACGAGCTGTTGTTTGTCGCGGGAGAAGTCCTCGCCGATCTCGGCGAGCTTGCGGATGCCGAGTTGTTGCTGCGCCGCTCGATCGAATACGGCCACCCCGCGGCGGACGTGCGGCCCGTGCTCGCCCGCGTATTGCTGGATCTGGAGCGATATTCGGAAGCGCTGCGGGTGCTCAAAGCGCAGTCGCAGCCGGAGTCCGCTAAGGAGTCGCGGCTGGCCCTATTGCGCGGGCGGGCCCAACTCGGCCTGGGCGCCCTGTCGGAAGCCCAAGCGGAATTCAGCCTCTCGCAAAACATGCAACCGTCGGCGGCGGCGAAGCTCGGTCTGGCACGGGTGGCGATGGCGGAGAAGGATCGTCTAACGTCAGCGCGCCTGATCGCCGAAGTGCTCGGTTCGGACCCGAAGAACCTCGACGCTCTGGTGCTGCGCGCGGAGGAACAGCAGATGGACGGCCGACTCGACGAGTCGGCCGCGACGTACCGGGAAGCGATCAGCCTGCATCAGCATGGCGCCTCCGCACTTGTCGGGCTGGCGACTCTCGAGCTGACGCGGGACCGGATTGAAGAGGCGTTGCCGCCGCTAAAGCAGGCGGAGAAGCTGGCGCCGCAAAGTCCGCGCACGCGCTTTGCGAAGGCCCTGCTGGCATACAAGCAGAAACGCAACGGTGCAGCGGTAGCTGAACTGCAGCTGATCCTCAGGGCCGTACCCAACGATGCTCAGAGTCTGCTCCTGTTGGGGGCGGCGCAATACGCGGACGGAAAGTACGAACAGGCGCAGACCGCGCTTGCTGAATATCTCCAGCGATCCCCAGGAGATTCGACGGCGCTGCGCACGCTCGGAGCAACGCTCCTCGCCAAAGGACAGCCGCATCTGGTAGTGAACGTGCTCGCGCCACACGTCGCTTCGACGCAGGATGTCGGCGTCCTGGCAATCGCAGCAGAAGCCCACCGGCAAATGAGGCAATTCAAGCAGGCCCGCGCCCTGCTGCAACGGGCCATCAAGCTCGCACCCGAAAACGCGGACTTGATAACGAGCCTCGCGCTGACCGATCTCGAGAGCGGCGCCCGTGAGCAGGTGGTGGCCGGCCTGGAGAAGGCCATTGCGCGTCGCCCTCCCGATACCCGGGCGGACGAAGCGCTGATCATGGTGTTGCTGGGCCAGAAGCAGTTCGACCGCGCCGCAAAGGTCGCGTCCGCGCTGGCACAGCGGCTGCCCGAATCGTCATCGACCTACGTCCTGCAGGGAGCCGTCCTGCTGGCAAAAAAAGACTGGGCCGGGGCGCGCGAAGGGCTGGAACGCGCACTGCAGATCGATCCGACCAACCTGCACGCGGTGGAGGCGCTGGCCGATGTCGATGCGGCGGAAGGGAAACCCGACGGACGGCGCGAACGGCTCGAGGCGATTCTGAAAAAAGATCCCAGGCACCTGGGCGCGTTGCTCGCGTTGGCTCAGCTCGATCTCGCGCAGGGACGCCAGGCGCAGGGTATTGCGGCAATCCGTCGCGCGCTGGCGGAGCACCCGCATTCGGGCAACGCGCTGTTGATGCTCGCCGATACCCAGTTTCGTCACGGCGAGGTCGAAGAGGCCATAGTCTCTGCGCGCCAGGCATACCAGCTGCATCCCTTCGACGCGCGCGCGATAGCGGTGCTCGGCGAAGCGCAGATGGCTGCAGGGGACAAGCAGGGGGCCATCCTGACGCTTTCCAAGCTGCACAAGCTGCATCCGGAGGATGTGGCGAGCTACCTGCGGCTCGCGGCAGCGTATCTCCGCGCCGGCGACAACAAGGCAGCAGCTGCGACCGCGCTGCGTGCGCTCGCCAAGGCGCCGCAGGATCTGGGAGCACTTGCCATGCTGGCCGACATCTACCTTCAGGCTGGCGACCTGGAACGGGCTCAAGCGCTCGGATCGCGCACGCAGCGGGAACAGCCGACGGCTGCACTCGGATACCGGATCGAAGGCGACGTTCTCCTCGGCCGCAAGGAATACGCTCATGCGCTCGACGTGTACAAGAAAGCTGCGGCATTGCAGACGACCGGAGCGCTGCTCGTCAAGATGCACCAGGCGCAGAACGCAGGTCGCCCGGGTTCCGCTGACGATAATGCGCTTCGCGCGTGGATCGCGAAAAATCCGGACGACGTCGATACGCGGTTCTATCTCGCCGACGCCATGAGCCGCGGGGGACGCTATCGGGAAGCCTCGGACGAGTATCTGCAAGTACTGAAACGACTGCCGAACTCTGCGCGAGCGCTCAATAACCTGGCCTGGGCGCTGCATGCGTCCGGGGACAAGCGTGCTCTCCAATACGCGAAGCAAGCGGTCGTTCTTTTTCCGAGCAGCGCCGCAGCGGTCGATACGCTCGGGTGGATACTGTTGGAGCAGGGTAGCCTTAACGAAAGCGTAGCGGCTCTCCTCAAGGCGGTAAGCCTGGACGGGGACAACCCGGAAATCCGCTACCACTTGATCCAGGCCCTACTCAAGGCCGGCGATGACCGGCAGGCCAAGGCTGAACTGGATATGCTGCTTCGCATCAACAAGCCTTTTCCACAACTTCCGGAGGCGCGCGCTCTCGCTCTGCGGCTGGGCCTATAAAGTGCGCGAGGTGGCTCGCATCGCCCAGCCGGGTGGTTTTGTCCGAAAATTTTACAACTGGCGCTTCAAACGGCTTTTTTCGACCGGCATCCAAAGAACTGAAGGACTTAAAAACAACAGGTTACGATGCAATTGTGGATTCCGGCACATTACTTGCTTGATGTAGCGAGACTTCATAAAAATCCGAGCACAGGGAGGGGTCCATGGCCGGTACGAGGTTACTCGCATTGCTTGCGGGCTTGGTTCTTGGTGTGCCCGCTTGGGCCATTACTTGGAACACGGAGACACCGAGCGGTGGAACCGACATTTCCCTGACCTCGACCATTTTTTGCGGCCAGACCGGTGGTTGTGGCACGACCACGGCGGGGCTGGGAGGCGCCATCATTACCATGACGGCGTACTCGACGCAGGGGACGATCGCGCCTGCAGGCACGTCGCCTACCGACGATACGGTTGGAGCCTGGTTGGCCGCACAGATTGCGCGCTACGCTGGGGGGATCGGCATCAGCAACTCACCGCAGACAGAAGGCACTGCGTCGCCACAAAACGCGATCGACAACCGGGGCCTCAACGACATTCTCGTGGTCGACTTCGGCTCGACCAACTGGGACGTAAGCTCGGTCAGCATAGGCTATGCGTGTCAGATCAATTCCCTGGGCTCCGGCTGCACCGGCACCACCAGCGTGGGTCCGGTCAATTTCGATGCTTGGGTGGGTAATACTTTCAATTCCACCACCATCACCAACGGGTTTACCGGCAACGGCGCCGCAGCTACGCTACCCGGATTTTCTGCGCTGACTTTCTCCCCGGACTCGGGAGGCACCGGCTCTCGGTCGGAGGGCACGTCCGCCACGGGCCGTTATCTGATCATCACCGGCAGCCTCGCTGGAAGCAGCGACGCTTTCAGAGTCAACGGGATCGCTGCAAGCCAGGGCGGGGTATCGCTGCTAGGACAGCCGCTGCCGGTTCCGCTGCCCGGCTCGGCGCCGCTGATCGTCGCGGCCCTGTTGGCGCTCACATGGACATTCCGCCGGCAGCTGGCCAAGGCTCGCTGATCCAAAATCCCCGGCTATTCCGGATGAACGGCGCCATATGGCGCCGTTTTGCTTTGGCGCATCAGCCGGATCGCATCTGCGCTCCAGCTGACCGAAAGCCCGCCGCGCGGTTCGGCTACCATGGTGTCACGCGCGATCATCGCAACGAGGAAATCGACATGGCAAGCCGCAGCGTAACGGCCCGGATGGACGCCGTGGTGAACGAATTCGCCAGGCGCTGCCGCTATTTTCACGAGCCGCTCACCCGCGGCCGGGCGCAGATGTTCGCCCTCCAGCACAGGCTGAACACCCGCCAGCGCAACTCGGTGCTGAAGCTCAAGGTCGCGACCAACTGCACCGACTGGGCCACGCGGATCCGCATCCTCAAGGCGTGCAGCGAAGAGGTCATCGCTGACCACGAGCACGGGGGCGGCCAGCCGCACTGGAAAATCCTGGAGGATCTCGGGGTTCGTATCGGACTCAAGCGCGCGGCGTTGCGGAACGCAAATCCGCTACCTTCGACGCAACTCTGCTGGGCGGCCTGGGAAGGGTTGATGGCGAACCGGCACTGGCTGGAAGGCATCGTCGCGAACACCTGCGCCGAGCGCGTAAACGTTCCCGGATACGGCACCGGCCTGTTCAGAAAAGCGGGATGGTTCGGGTTCGAGCGCAGCCGCTGGGGCGAACTATTCAGGCTTTCGGACGACGAGCTCGAATTTTTCGAGCTGCACACCGCAGCCGACATTGAGCACTCCGACACGGGATGGAAGGCCGTGGAGCGCCACGCAAGAAAGCTCCACATGGAGGACGCGGTGGTCGCTGCGTGCGAGCGCAATCTCTACGTATGGGAGCACTATCTGAACGGGATCGCGGCCGCCGGCGATGTCCTGAATCGGCGCAGGCACTGACCGGACAGCCTTGACTCCGGTGGAGTACAAGCCTTGCCATTTCAGTGAAAGTCCCTCGACTCCGAGGCAAGCCTCCCGAGCAGCCGCGTATGATCCACCAGCCGGCGGGCGACGAGATGCACGACTTCGCCTGCGCGCTGGACTACGCCGCGCACCTCGAGCAGGCGAGCACTCAGCAATTCACGCCTTTGCTTTTCGACCAGCTTGTTCCATACGACGATGTTGGCGTATCCGGTCTCGTCTTCCAGCGTCACGAATACCACCCCTTTCGCCGTGCCGGGCCGCTGCCGGCAGGTAACGATGCCTGCCGTCCCGGCCGGGGTGCCATTGGCGAGCGTACGTAGATCGGCGGCTGTCGTGAGGCGCATGCGCCGCAAGCGGCTGCGCAATAGCGCGAGTGGATGGCGGCCCAGAGTGAGACCGAGGCTGGCGTAATCTGCGATCAGGTTTTCGCCTTCCGACGGCGCAGCAAGCTGCGGCCATGGCTCCGCAGAAGGCGCGTCCTGCAGCAGATGAGGCAAGGCACCGGCGCCGGCGCTCAGCCAATGGGCGTTGTGCCGGTGCCCCGAGAATGCGGTGAGCGCGCCGGCGGCAGCGAGGGTGCGCAGGTCGCGCCTGCCCAACTCGGCACGCCGGGCAAGGTCGGCGATGTCTTCAAAAGCCCGCTTCCCGCGCGCTGCGACTATCCGCCCGGCGCTCGCTTCCGGCAGGCCTTTGGCCATCAGCATTCCGAGCCGCACCGCCGGCTGGGGAAAGGGTGACGACTGATGACTGACGACTGACGACTTATTTTCGATTTGCTCCAGGGTGCATTCCCAGTCGCTCATGGTCACGTCCACCGGTCGCACCTCGACGCCGTGCCGGCGCGCATCCTGCACGAGCTGGGAAGGGGCGTAGAAGCCCATCGGCTGGCTGTTGAGCATGGCGGCAAGAAAAGCCGCCGGTTCGTAATACTTGAGCCAGGAAGAGACATAAGCCAGTATGGCAAAGCTTGCGGAATGCGATTCTGGAAAGCCGTACTCCGCAAAACCCTGGATTTGCCTGTAGATCCGGTCTGCGAATGCCGGCGGGTAGCCATTCTTGCGCATTCCATCCTTGAGCTTCGCCTCGAATTTTTCCAGCCCGCCCTTGCGCCGCCAGGCCGCCATGGATCGCCTCAATTCATCGGCTTCGTCCGCGGTAAAGTCAGCTGTCACCATCGCGAGCTTCATGACCTGTTCCTGGAAAATCGGTATTCCCAAGGTGCGCCCGAGCACTTCGCGGATCTGGTCGCTTTCGTAGACGATCTCCAGTGGATCCATCGCCCGGCGCTTCAGGTAGGGATGAACCATGTCGCCCTGAATCGGCCCGGGACGCACGATGGCGATCTGAATCACGAGATCGTAGAAGTTGCGCGGCTGAAGCCGCGGCAGCATCGACATCTGGGCGCGGGATTCGATCTGGAAGACGCCTATGGTATCGGCGTGTCGGATCATCTCGTAGACCGTGGGATCATCATCGCGACCGCTTATCTCATGCAAGGTCAGGGTAGTGTTCCGGTAGCGGTTGACGAGGTCCAGCGCGCGCCGAATGGCCGACAGCATCCCGAGCGCGAGCACGTCCACCTTGAGCAGTCCCAGTGAATCCAGATCGTCCTTGTCCCACTGGATCACGCTGCGCTCGGGCATGGCGGCGTTTTCGATCGGAACCAGCCGCGACAGCGGCCCGCGAGAGATCACGAATCCGCCCACGTGCTGGGAGAGATGGCGCGGAAATCCGATCAGCTCCTGAACGAGGGCCAGCAGCTGGCCGATCAGCGGGCTCCCGGGATCGAAACCGTTCTCCCGCAGGCGCTGTTCCAGCGCATGGCGGCTGTCCCACCACGACAGCGATTTGGCTAGGCGATCCACCTGCGCGGGTTCCAGTCCCAGCGCCTTGCCGACGTCGCGCACGGCGCTGCGCGGCTGATAGGTGATCAGGGTCGCGGCGATGGCGGCCCTGTCGCGTCCGTATTTCTCATAGACGTATTGAATGACTTCCTCGCGCCGCTGATGCTCGAAATCCACGTCGATATCGGGAGGCTCGTTGCGCTTGCTCGAGATGAAGCGCTCGGACAGCATGTCGAGACGGTCCGGCCCTACGGCCGTGATTCCAAGCGCATAGCACACGATCGAGTTGGCTGCCGATCCCCGGCCTTGATGCAGTATGCCCTCGCGCTCGGCAAACTGGACGATGTCGTAGACCGTGAGAAAGAAAGGCTCGTAGCGCAGGGAGGCGATGAGCGCCAGCTCTTTTTCGACCTGATCGCGAACTTTCGCAGGTACGACCGGCCCGAACCGTTTACGCAATCCCTGCTCGGTCAGCTGCCGCAGATAGGTGGCTGGTGTATGCCGCGCCGGAACGATCTCGTCGGGATACTCGTAGCGCAGTTCGTCCATCCGGAAATCGCAGCGCGCCGCGATTTCCAGAGTTTCGGCAAGCAGCTCCGCCGGGTAAGTCCTGCCGAGTCGCAGCGGGTGCCGCAAGTGACGCTCGGCGTTGGGATACAGGGCGTAGCCGGCCTGCCGGATTGGAATGTTGAGGCGAATGGCGGTAAGCGCGTCCTGCAGAAATCTTCTCGACCGCACGTGCATATGAACGTCGCCCGCGGCGACCAGCGGCAGCTTCGAGCGCTTGCCCAGGTCGTCCAGTTCGCGCAACCGGGAACGATCGTTGTGCCCACCAAAAAGCTCCGCGGCGATCCATGCACGACCGGGAAAGCGTTCGGCGACGAAGCGAGCATGGTCGGGGAGCGGCTGTGCATCAGGAATGAACAGTGCCAGGCAATCGGGCAACCCATCTTTCAGATCCTCGGGTGTCAGGCGGTAGCTGCCTTTGTCTGCTCGTCTCCGGCCGAGCGTAATGAGTTCGGACAGGCTGCCGTATCCCTCGCGGCTCGAGGCGAGCAGAACCAGCTTCGGCCCATTTTCGAGCCTGATCTCGGAGCCGATGATGAGCTTGAACCCGGCCTTCTTCGCCGCTTCATGCGCGCGGGCGACGCCGGCGACCGAGCACTCGTCCGTTATGGCCAGAGCAAAGTATCCCAGCTTCTGCGTGCGCTCAACCAACTCGTGCGGGTACGAAGCCCCGCGCAGAAAGGTGAAATTCGACAGGCAGTGCAGCTCTGCGTAAGCGGGCAGTGGCGAGTACATGACTGATCAGCAGTAAGCGGTAAGCGGACAGAGGCAGTTTTGTATTTCCGCTCGCGGCTCACCGCTTACTGCTCACCCTACGAAAAGTAGCCGTGCAGATACCAGCCGCCGCCAGCACGAAGCTCGCGAAAGATCCACAGCAAAGACTGAGCGGGGCTGCGCGCCACGAAATACTCGCGCCCCACATCGTTGCCGTCCCACCATCCCGATTCGATGCGCTCGGGGCCGGCGAGCAGCGTCAATTGCCCCTCGTGCTGCGGTAGGTCTCCGATTTCCTCGAGCCGGCGCGGTACATGGAGGATCCACAGGGGGCGCGAAAGTGGCAGCCACGTGCCGTGGTCCCTGGCTCCGGGCTCGGCTGTTCGCCACGCATATTCCGGCCGGTAGTCCGCGACGGTATCCAGTCCCTGCACCGTGTCCTTCCCTAGGCGCGCGCGCAGGCGCTCGACGAGCCGGGCAATGGTTTCCGCTTGCTCCCGGGCATCCGGCAGCAGCGTCAGATTGCGCGCGGCAAGCGGCAGCAGCAGCTTGCATTCCAGCGTGATGGCGATCGCGGGGGAGGGCAGGGCAAGACGTCCCAAGCGTTCGCGCAGCACGGCGGTAAGATGCTCGAGATCGCGCGTGGCCGTCGAAAGATCCAGGTTGATACAGGTATCCTGGAGACCCTCGTGAGCAAGCCTGAAACACAGGCGCTGCGCTCCCTTGCCAGTCGCCGCAAGAAAGCCGGTGAGCTCGGCGAGCACCCGCCGGGCGGCGAACAGCAACGCCGCTGCCTCCGCCACCGGTGATGGCAGCTGCAGCGTGGCTGTAAAGTTGGCGGGCGGAACAAAGGCCAGGCGCGGATCTGGAATATGCCCCAGCGCGCGATCGAGCTTGTCCAGTAATTCCCGGTCCAGACGGCGCGCCAGGCCGCTGCGCGGCAATTTGAGGCACGCGCCGATGGTGCGGGCTCCGATGTCGTGCAGCAGGGCATTGGATTCCGAAGACAGGTCGAGTACGTCCACAGGAAGCTGCGCGAGACTCACGCACAAGGCGTCGTTGTGCTGGATCCTCACGGGCAATCCGCTGCGGGTGAAAAGCTGCGCGGCGAACGGCGTTGGCGCGCAAGCCATGGAGACGGCATAGCCGAGGAGATCCAGCTCCTGCTCGATGCGCGACCACAAGCGGCTCAGGCCGCCGAATAGCTTGAGTGAGCCTTCGATTTCCAGCAGCACCTCGGCAGCGGATGCAATGCTGACTGCGGAAGTGAACTGGATCGCCCAGCTGGCAATACGCTCCAGCGCGGCGCGTTCCAGAGCCGGATCACGTGTAAGGACGCGAAGGTCGGCGGCAAGAGCGGAGGCCGCGGCGACCGCCATGCCGGTGCGCACCCCGCGGTCGTGCGCTTTGCGATTGCAGGCTACGAGCTCGGCATGTGCGTCGGATGAGGCAGCGACGGCAAGCAACCCAGGCGCAGCCGCACCACGCGAAAAAATTTCCAGAGGCAGTGCCGGGAAGCGAAGCGCCAGCCACAACATGGTTAAACGAGCGGGGGAACGGGCCTACTGGTTGAGCAGGGGAATGGCGGTTTCCAGCGCGTGGGCGCGATTGAGGGGGGAAAGGGGAATGGCCTGTTGCGAGTCCTCGTCGCGCTGTGCAGATCGAGCGCTATGGGCTCCGGCAGCCCGCCGCCCCGGCGCTTGAGTATGCGCACCAGCGTGCGGCCTTGCGACTTGCAGACATGCAGCCTTAACGCCGCCGTAGAAACGGGCGAGACCCGGGACGACCGGTAGAGCAGCATGCTCGCGCCGCCGCTTTCAGCGGCGAACTGCAGGCGCCGCAAGGCGCGCTCGTGAATCCGATCGAGCCAGGCGAGCGCAGCGCCGCACGTTTGTGAACGCAGCGCCTGCTCGCACGCCCACAGAGTGTCTTCGGCTGACGTAGTGCGCACCAGCAGGAGCCGCGACAATTGCACGCCGTGCGCGACGAACGCGGGCGCGTAGGGCACGTATGGCGGCGCAATCAAGGCCAGCCAGCGGCCGGACCGGGTAAGACGCGCAGCGGCCGGCATGGCGAGGTGCAGCTCCCCGGCTCCGGGGCGTTCGACATGGATCTCCGTGAGAGCGCCGGCAGGCCAGCCCCCTCCCGGCAGCAATACGTCGAGCTCGGGAAATCCCGTCGGCACGCTGGGTAAAACAACCCGCGCACAGTCGCCGCCGCGCCAGACAGCGGGGTTTTGCAGAACAGCGTCGAGAGCCGAGGACATGGGTGAACGGTGAACAGTGACGAAAAGCAGAGCAGTGCTTTGACCGTTCACCGCTCACTGCAGCTTGCCGTTGCGGATGATCCCTACCCCGATGCCCTCGATGACGAAGGCCTCGCGCTTCAAGTTCACGGAGATCGGCTTGAAATCAGGGTTCTCGGGAAGCAGCTGGACGAGGTTGCCCTGGCGTCTGTAGCGTTTGACGGTGACCTCATCGTTGATGCGCGCCACCACGATCTGTCCCGACCGAGGTTCGCGTGCACGGTGCACGGCG
Source organism: Burkholderiales bacterium (assembly GCA_035259205.1). Classification (GTDB taxonomy): domain Bacteria; phylum Pseudomonadota; class Gammaproteobacteria; order Burkholderiales; family SG8-41; genus SG8-41. The sequence goes on from DATFWO010000075.1 coordinate 11,893, forward strand.
AGTAGGTCTCCGTCGAGAATGCCGGCATCGCGCATGCTCGAGCCGCGCACCCGCAACAGATAGTCGGCGCGCGGCTGGAACAATGCGGGATCGATCTGGTAGCGGCCCTCGACATGCTGCTCGGCGAGAATGGGGCTGCCGGCGGCGACGCGGCCCACCACCGGCATGCTGCCCGGTGGCTGCTTCAGACGCAGCCCGCGCGAAGCGCCTGGAGCCATCTCGATCGCGCCTTTTCGCACCAGGGCCTTCAGATGGTCTTCCGCGGCATTCGGAGAACGAAACCCCATGACGCGGCAAATCTCGGCGCGGGTCGGCGGGAAGCCGTGGCTCGAGAGATGTTCCCGGATCAAACGCAGTATCTGTGCCTGGCGCGGAGTGAGCTCGTCCACTTGGCCTCCTGATTAGAAATTGAATCGGCGGGCAGCGACTCGCTTGCTTACTGTTATTATATACAGTATTGGAGACTGGACCGCAAGTGTGGTCGCCCGGATGCCGCGGGCGAGGCCTGGGCCGGCAGCTTTGGCCGGAACGTAAGCACGATGAATTAAAATCACTTTCAACCGGCATGTCGGCCGGTTCGGAGTCTTAACCTATTGGATTCGAGCGTGATTTTTGCTACACTTCTCACCCCGATTCCCGGGGAAAACGAAAGTGGGCTGGCCGGCCCACTTTTTGTTTGTGGCGCAGATTCATTATGGATTTGAATGGCTTGCTGGAAATGACCGTAACCGGCATGGGTTATGAACTGGTGGGCATAGAGCGTCCCGCCAGGGGCGGCCTGTTACGTGTCTATATCGACAAGCCAGGCGGCATCAGCGTGGACGATTGCGCGACAGTGAGCCACCAGTTGAACCGGGTGTTGACCGTGGAAAACGTCAGCTATGACCGGCTCGAAGTATCGTCGCCAGGACTGGACAGGCTGCTAAAGAAGGAGCGGGATTTCGTGCGCTTCGCCGGTCAGAAAGCGTGGGTGAGGATGCGCGTGCCGCTGGAGGGGCAGCGCAATTTCACGGGAGTGGTTCGGGAAGCGGGCGCGGGCAAGGTACAGCTCGAAGTGGAGGGGAAGGTGGTGTCGCTCGATCTCGGCGAGGTGGAAACGGCGCGTCTGGTGCCCAATATCTAAGGGTGGAGAAAGCAATGAGCCGCGAGATTCTTTTGTTGGTGGACGCCTTGGGACGGGAGAAGAACGTCGATAAGAATATCGTCTTCGGCGCGCTGGAGCAGGCGCTGGCATCGGCAACCAAGAAGCGCTTCCGTGACGACGTGGAAGTACGGGTGGCGGTCGACCAGGCAACCGGTGATTACAGGTCGTTCCGCCGGTGGCAGGTGGTTCCGGACGAGGTGGTGGAGGCGCCCGCGCGCCAGATTCCGCTGTCGGAGGCGGTCAAGCAAAAGTCCGATATCAAGCTCGAGGACTACATCGAGGAGCCGCTCGAGCCGGTGGAATTCGGCCGCATCGGAGCCCAGACCGCCAAGCAGGTCATCCTGCAGAAGATACGGGATGCCGAGCGCGAGCAGATCCTGAACGATTTCCTGGCGCGCAAGGAACACCTCATCACTGGCGTGATCAAGCGCATGGAGCGCGGCAACGCCATCATCGAGTCGGGCCGGCTGGAGGCGATGCTGCCGCGCGACCAGATGATTCCCAAGGAGAACCTGCGAGTCGGCGACCGGGTGCGCGCATGCGTGTGGAAAATCGACCGCGCCAACCGGGGACCGCAGCTCCTCCTGTCGCGCACTGCGCCGGAGTTTCTGGTGCGCCTCTTCGAGCTCGAGGTTCCGGAGCTGGAGGACGGGCTGCTCGAGATCAAGGCGGCCGCCCGCGATCCGGGGTCCCGCGCCAAGATCGCGGTGCATTCCAAGGATCACCGTATCGATCCCATAGGCACGTGCGTCGGCATGCGCGGCTCGCGCGTGCAGGCGGTCACGTCGGAGCTCGCCGGCGAGCGCGTGGACATCATCTTGTGGGCGCCGGATCCCGCGCAGTTCGTGATCAATGCGCTGGCCCCGGCCGAAGTGAACAAGATCAAGGTCGATGAAGAGGCCCACAGCATGGACATCGTCGTGGACGAGGATAACCTCGCGCAGGCGATAGGGCGCAGCGGTCAGAACGTGCGGCTGGCAAGCGAATTGACCGGCTGGGTGCTCAACATCATGACGCTCGAGGAGTCGCAGAAGAAGGGCGAGGAGGAGGCAACGCGCACCCGGACGCTGTTCATGGAGAAGCTCGACGTCGACGAGGAAGTCGCCGACATACTGGTCCAGGAGGGGTTTAGCACTCTGGAAGAGGTCGCCTACGTTCCGATCGACGAGATGCTGGAAATCGAATCGTTCGACGAGGCGACCGTGAATGAACTGCGCAGCCGGGCCCGCAACGCGCTGCTGACCCAGGCTATCGCAAGCGAGGAGCAGGTCGAGCACGATATCGAGGACTTGATGAAAGTCGAGAGCATGGACAACGATACGGCGCGCCTGCTCGCGGCAAAGGGAATCGGCACGCAGGAGGCGCTGGCCGACTGCGCCGCCGACGATCTCATTGAACTCACCGGACTCGATGCCGAGCGCGCGAAGCGGCTCATCATGGCCGCGCGCGCACCGTGGTTCGCCGAGGCGAATTCCTAACCGGGACGATTACCAAGACTTAGCAGATGGCCCAGATCAACGTTACACAGTTTGCTCAGCAGCTCGGACTGCCGACGGCGCTCCTCATCGAGCAGCTGCAGGCGGCCGGGGTAAGGCGGGTGCTTGCCGAGGATACGCAGCTCACCGAGAAGGACAAGGCGCAGCTACTGGAGCACCTGCGCAAGGCGCACGGTGCGGGCGAGGCCAAGCAGAAGATTACGCTGACCCGGCGGCAGACCAGCGAGATCAAGAAGTCGGACGCCCTGGGTAAGTCGCGCACGATACAGGTCGAAGTGCGCAAGAAGCGGGTGCTGGTAAAACGTGATACCGCGGATGCCGAGGCCGAAGCGGCAAAGCCCGTGCTGGATCCGGATGAAATCGCGCTGCGGGAGGCGGAGGCCAGGCGGCAGGCGGAGCTCGCCGCCCGCCAGGCCGAGGACGCGGAGAAAAAGCGCCGCAAGAAGGACGCGGAAGCGCTTGCGGTAGAGGCGAAGGCCGCGGAGGAAGCGAAACCGCCGGTGGAAGCGCCGGCTGCGGCCGCTCCTGCCGTCGTCGAAGGCACGCTGCACAAGCCTGCGGTAAAACCCGAGGAAAAGGCGGAAAAAGCCGAGAAGAAGGCGAAGAAGCAGCAGGTGAAAGCGGTCGTCTGGAAGGACGAGACCGTCAAGCGCCGGAGCATCAAGACCCGCGGCGACGCTTCCGGCGGATTGGGATGGCGGGCACGCAAAGCGCGTCACGGGCACGCGACCCATGCGGAAGAGGGCGAAGTGCAGCACGCGTTTGCGGCGCCCACCGAGCCGGTCGTCCGGGAAGTGACGGTGCCGGAAACCATCACGGTTGCCGATCTGGCGCACAAGATGTCGGTCAAGGCCGCCGAGGTGATCAAGGCGCTGATGAAGCTGGGCAGCATGGTCACCATCAACCAGGTGCTCGATCAGGACACGGCGATGATCGTGGTCGAAGAGCTGGGACACGTGGCCAAGCGGGCCAAACTCGATGAGCCCGACGCCTTCCTCGAAGAGGAGCAGCACGCGCCGTCGGAACTCAAGCTGGAGGTCAGGCCGCCGGTGGTCACGGTCATGGGGCATGTGGACCACGGCAAGACCTCGCTGCTGGACCATATCCGGCGTACCCGCGTGGCGAGCGGCGAAGCGGGCGGCATCACCCAGCATATCGGCGCCTATCACGTGGAGACTCCCAAAGGAACGGTCACCTTCCTCGACACCCCGGGACACGAGGCATTCACCGCGATGCGCGCGCGCGGCGCCAAGCTCACCGACATCGTGGTGCTGGTGGTAGCCGCCGATGACGGTGTTATGCCGCAGACGACGGAAGCCATACACCACGCGAAAGCGGCCAAGGTGGCGATGGTAGTGGCGCTCAACAAGATCGACAAACCCGAAGCCAATCCCGACCGCGTAAAGCAGGACCTTTCAGCACAGGGTGTCGTGCCCGAGGAATGGGGCGGGGATACGATGTTCGTGGAGGTCTCGGCCAAGACCGGCAAGGGCATAGACGCCTTGCTCGACCGGGTGCTGTTGCAGGCGGAAGTGCTCGAGCTCAAGGCGTCCCGAGAGGCACCGGCAAAAGGCCTGGTAATCGAATCAAGGCTCGACAAGGGGCGCGGACCTGTCGCCTCCGTGCTGATCCAGTCTGGAACATTGAAGCTCGGCGACGTGGTGCTAGCGGGCGCGGTATTCGGCCGTGTGCGCGCGATGCTGGACGAAAAAGGAGAGATGATCGAACGTGCCGGCCCCTCGATCCCGGTCGAGATCCTCGGGCTATCCGACGTGCCGGCTGCCGGCGCCGACGTGCTGGTGCTGGGAGACGAGCGCAAGGCGCGCGAGATCGCGTTGTTCCGCCAGGGTAAGTTCCGCGACGTGAAGCTCGCCAAGCAGCACGCGACGAAGCTGGAGAATATTTTCGAGCAGATGGGCGAGGGACAGGCAAAGACGCTGTCGCTCATCATCAAGGCCGACGTGCAGGGATCGTATGAAGGGCTGTCCCACGCGCTGGCGCGCCTTTCCACCGAGGAGGTGAAGGTCAATATCGTGCATGCCGCGGTGGGCGGTATCAGCGAGTCCGACGTCAATCTGGCGCTTGCCTCGAAAGCGGTCATCATCGGCTTCAATGCGCGGGCGGATGCGGCGGCGCGCAAGCTCGCCGAGCATAGCGGCGTGGATATCCGCTACTACAACGTGATCTATGACGCGGTTGACGAGGTGAAGTCCGCCTTGTCCGGCATGCTGGCGCCGGAGCAGAAGGAAAACGTTCTGGGCCTGGTCGAAGTCCGGCAGACGTTCAAGATCTCCAGCGTCGGCACGGTGGCGGGCTGCTATGTGGTCGAGGGGCTGGTGCGGCGGAGCAATGCCAAGGTGCGCCTGCTGCGGGACAACGTGGTGATACACACCGGTGAGCTCGATTCGCTCAAGCGGTTCAAGGACGACGTGAGGGAAGTCAAGGCCGGATTCGAGTGCGGTCTTTCGCTCAGGAATTTCGACGACGTCAAGGTCGGCGATCAGCTCGAAGTGTACGAAGTCGTCGAGGTCGCCCGCACCCTTTGAGGGCGGAGGGATGAGGTCTGAGGGCTGAGGGTAGGCCGGTGCAAAGCGGCATGCACGAGAGTCCTCATCCCTCATCTTTCCATCCCTCATCCTTCGAGGCGTAATGCCGAAAGACTATCCCCGCAGTCGCCGCATCGCAGAGCAGGTGCAGCGCGAGCTCGCGGATATCATCCGGCTCGAGCTCAAAGACCCGCGGGTCGGCCTGATCACCATTACGGACGTGGAAGTTACGCCCGACAACAAGCTGGCGAAGGTCTTCTTTACGCTGCTCGGTGACGAGACGAAGGTAGTCGAAGCGACCCACGGCCTGGAGCACGCCACGGGTTTTCTGCGGAGCCAGCTCGCGCATCGATTCGAGATGCGCACCGTTCCGCAGCTGGCATTCATCCACGACGCTTCGGTGGAGCGCGGAGCGCGCCTGTCGCAATTGATCGACGCCGCTGTCGCCGACGATACGAAGCGGGCCAGGCGGCGCCGGAGGAAATGATGGCAGCCGCCGGCGCAAAGCGTGGCGAGCCGCGGCGCAGGGTGGACGGCGTGCTGCTGCTCGACAAGCCCCGCGGAATCACGTCGCACGGCGCCATGCGCTCGGCGCAACGTCACTACCAGGCGGTAAAAGCCGGTCACACCGGAACGCTCGATCCGCTCGCCACGGGCTTGCTGCCGGTGTGCTTCGGGGAGGCGACCAAGTTCTCTCATGTCCTCCTGGATGCGGAAAAGACCTACGAGGCATGCGTGCAGCTCGGAGTCACGACAAACACCGGTGATCTCGAGGGCACGGTCACGGCCCGAGCGCCGGCGGCGGTGACGCGGCGCGATGTCGATGCCGTGTTGCCGCGATTCATGGGCGAGATCATGCAGGTTCCGCCCATGCACAGCGCCATCAAAATGCGCGGGCAGCCGCTCTACCGGCTGGCGCGCGCCGGACAGGTATTGCCGAGGACACCACGCAAGATCGTAGTGCGGGAGCTTACGTTGCTGAGCATGACGGCGACGGAGCTGGAATTGAGAATCACGTGTACCAAAGGCACTTACGTTCGAGTCCTCGCCGAGGAGATCGGACACGAGCTCGGCTGTGGTGCATGTCTCTCCCGGCTGCGGCGCACGGCGGTCGGCAGCTACACGCTGGCAAACGGGGCGGTCACACTGTCGCAGCTGGAAGAGGTGACGCTGCCGCAGCGCGATGCGCTCCTGCTGCCACCCGATGCCCTGGTCGCCTCGCTGCCGCGCTTCGATCTCGACGCAGATCAGACGCGGCGCATTGCCCGCGGACAGGCGATCGAAAAGGTAACAGCGCTGGCCGAGGGCCTTACGCGCATATATGGACCTGACCAGCAATTCCTGGGACTCGCGGAGGTGACTGCGACGGGCTGTATGGTTCCCCGCAGGCTGCGCTCGCAGGTGCTCGCGACGTGAAACGAGCAGTGGAACAAGCGGGAACTATTGCTTGAAAAATCGGGCAGTTAGAGTAGAATACGCCAAATTCAGCGGAGCCAACATGTCTGTGTCGAATACGCAGAAAGCCCAGCTGGTCCAAGAATACCAGCGTGCAAAGGGCGATACCGGATCGCCTGAAGTCCAGATCGCGCTGCTCACGGCGCGCATTACGGATCTCACCGAGCACTTCAAGACGCACGTCAAGGATCATCACTCGCGGCGCGGACTGCTCCGGATGGTGAGCCGCCGCCGCAAATTGCTCGATTACCTCAAGCGAACCAACGCCGACCAGTACCGCCAGTTGATCGATCGCCTGGGGCTGCGGAAGTAATAATGTCCGCCCTGTCCGGCGCTGCTCTGCTATCCACCCGGGATACAGCAGCCCACCTTTAACCCGAGACCGCGAGCCTGCGGTCTTTTTCATTCCAGCAGGGGTATCCATTGAGCCACATCAAGAAAACACTAGCGTGGGGCAGCCATCAGCTGACCCTGGAAACGGGCGAAATCGCGCGTCAGGCAACCGGCGCAGTGCTCGTCAATCTGGACGATACGGTCGTGCTGGTCACGGTTGTCGGCGCGCGAAAGGCCGCGCAGGGCAAGGATTTCCTGCCGCTCACGGTCGACTATCAGGAGCGTACGTATGCCGCGGGCAAGATACCCGGGGGGTTTTTCCGGCGCGAAGGCCGGCCTTCCGAAAAAGAAATACTGACGTCGCGGCTCATCGACCGTCCGATACGTCCGTTGTTTCCGGACGGCTTCTACAACGAAGTGCAGATAGTTGCGACGGTGGTGTCGTCCAACAACGAGGTCGACTCCGATATTCCGGCCATGGTCGGCGCGTCCGCCGCGCTCGCGCTTTCGGGCATCCCCTTCAACGGGCCGATCGGCGCTGCGCGCGTAGGCTACCTCGACGGCCGCTATCTGCTGAATCCGACCGCGACCGAACTGAAGTCGTCGCAGCTCGATCTCGTCGTCGCGGGCACGCGACAGGCGGTGCTGATGGTCGAGTCGGAGGCGAGGGAACTGCCGGAGGACGTGATGCTCGGCGCCGTGGTGTTCGGCCACCAGCAGATGCAGGAAGTGATCAAGCTGATCGACGAGCTGGTCGACGAGGCCGGGGCACCGATGTGGGAATGGAAAGCGGCCGAGAAGGACGCGACGCTCGCCGCGCGCATCGTCGAGCTGAGCGAAAGCGATTTGCGCGCCGCTTTCCAGTTGAAAGAGAAGCAGGCGCGCTCGGCGGCGATCGACGACATCTGGACGCGCGTCTTCACGGAGATCGGCGTCGGCGCCGAGGGTGGTCCCGAGGCCAATGCGGTCAAGGAGATCTGCTTCGGGCTGGAATCGAAGATCGTGCGCAACCAGATCCTGAGCGGCGAAGCGCGCATCGACGGGCGCGATACCCGTACGGTGCGCCCGATCTCGATCAGGACCGGCTTGCTGCCGCGCGCCCACGGGTCCGCGCTGTTTACCCGGGGCGAAACCCAGGCGCTGGTGACGGCAACGCTCGGCACCACCCGGGACGAGCAGATCATCGACGCCCTGCAGGGCGAATATCGCGACCGATTCATGATGCATTACAACATGCCGCCATACGCCACCGGCGAGACCGGCCGCGTCGGCTCTCCCAAGCGCCGCGAGATCGGCCACGGGCGGCTCGCCAAACGCGCGCTGATGGCGATGCTCCCGGGACCCGAGGAGTTCGCCTATTCGCTGCGCGTGGTTTCCGAGATCACGGAATCCAACGGTTCGAGCTCCATGGCATCGGTGTGCGGGGGATGCCTTGCCCTGATGGACGCCGGCGTGCGGCTCAAGGCGCACGTCGCGGGCATCGCCATGGGATTGATCAAGGAGGGTAATCGGTTCGCGGTGCTCTCCGACATCCTGGGCGACGAGGACCATCTGGGCGACATGGACTTCAAGGTGGCCGGCACCGAAAAGGGCGTCACCGCGCTGCAGATGGATATCAAGATCGAAGGCATCACGAAGGAGATCATGCATGCTGCGCTGATGCAGGCGCGCGAGGGGCGCATGCATATCCTGGAGAAGATGAAGCAGTCGCTCGAGGCTCCGCGCGCGGAGCTTTCGATGTGGGCGCCGCGGATGATCACGATGAAGATCAAGCCCGAGAAGATCCGCGACGTGATCGGCAAGGGCGGCGCGGTGATCCGCGCGCTCACGGAGGAGACCGGCACCACCATCGACATTCAGGACGACGGCACGGTAACCATCGCGTGCGTATCTCCCGAAGCGGGCGAAGCGGCGCGCAAGCGCATCGAAGACATCACGGCCGACGTTGAAGTCGGGCGGACCTACGACGGCACGGTGCTGAAACTGCTCGATTTTGGCGCGATCGTCAGCGTATTGCCGGGCAAGGACGGACTGCTCCACATTTCCCAGATCGCGAACGAACGCGTGAACAACGTTGGCGACTATCTCAAGGAGGGGCAGGCCGTGCGGGTGAAAGTGCTCGAGGCCGACGACAAGGGACGGCTGCGACTATCGATGAAGGCGGTGGCGGCCGAGGCCCAGGCCGCGCAGCAGAGCTGAGCATAGTAAGCGGTAAGCGGGAGGAACCACAAAGAAGGGGCAGCTAGGCTGCCCCTTCTTGCTTTTTTGGCGGAAGCAGTGCGTTTGCCGCTGGCTGCCTACCGCTGACCGCTTACTGTTACTTGGCCACCTGGCGTTCCCGCAGCTCGTCCAGCGTCTTGCAATCGATACACAGGGTCGCCGTGGGGCGGGCTTCGAGGCGCTTCAGGCCGATCTCGACGCCGCAGCTGTCGCAATAGCCGTATTCCCCGGCATCGATGCGGCCTATGGTTTCATCGATCTTCTTGATGAGCTTGCGTTCGCGGTCCCGGTTGCGCAGCTCGAGCGACATGTCGGACTCCTGGCTCGCGCGGTCGTTGGGATCGGCGAAAATTGTCGCCTCGTCCTGCATCGTGTGCACGGTGCGATCGATGTCCTGCGACAGATCGCGCTTCATTTCCTCCAGCATCTTACGGAAATGAGCGCGCTGCCGCGGGTTCATGTATTCCTCTTTGCCCTTCGGTTTGTAGGCGGGGTAGGCCTTATGCAGCTCGGATGTCATACTCGACGCTCAAAAAAAGCGGTGTAATATCAGAAATCCAGAGGGCATGCAACTTGACGTTCGTCCTCGTTCTGGTGGCGGAAATCTGATTGACCGTGGTGTGCCCGGAGGGTATATTACGCGCCTTCAAACGCGGCGCGGTATCGGAAAATTTCCCGGGCGGGCTGGCGCTTCGGCAGGGCGCGGCGGCCCGGGTGCGCGCGTGCCATTGCGACCCCAGGCGAATTGCGGCTAACCTTGGTTCCGAGGCGCCCGTAGCTCAACGGACAGAGCACCGGCCTTCTAAGCCGGGGGTTGTGGGTTCGATTCCCGCCGGGCGTACCACATTTCGCCTTCCGCTGAATGCTGAATGCTAAATGTTGAATACGACAGCGGCTGGCGCCGAGGTGGTTAAGCATTCAAAATTCAACATTCAGCGTTGTTTTCCCGGTGGTGGCTGTAGCTCAACGGTAGAGTACTGGATTGTGATTCCAGGTGTTGTGGGTTCGAGTCCCATCAGCCACCCCAATCTTTCGCCTGCCGGGCGAATGATAA
>DATFWO010000076.1:0-25500 GCA_035259205.1 Burkholderiales bacterium
GAGCCGCCGAACGACGCCAGGTATCCCGCGCGTTATCGCCGGGACCTCGTGCGTGCGTTGACGCGAAGGGCACTGGAACGGGCGGCGGCATGAAAATCGGCATTACCCTGAACATCAACGGCAAGGATCACGTCTTCCGCGCGGAGCCGCGGCGCACGCTCGCCGATGCGATACGTGACGATTGCGGGCAGACCGGCACCCATACCGGCTGCGAGCACGGCGTCTGCGGCGCCTGCACCATACTCGTCGACGGCGAACCGGTGCGCTCGTGCCTGATGTTCGCGGTGCAGGCCGCGGGCCGGAAGATCCGCACCGTCGAGGGGCTGGCCGGTGAGGAAAGCGAGGGCGGGAAGCTGCATCCGCTCCAGCGCGCCTTCATCGAGCACCACGGGCTCCAATGCGGCTACTGCACTCCGGGCTTCCTCATGCTTGCCGCCGGCGTCCTGGAACGTAAACCCGATATCAGCGACGCGGAGCTGCTGGATGCGCTGTCGGCGAACCTGTGCCGGTGCACCGGCTACAAGAACATCGTCAAGGCGGTGCGCGCGGCAGCCGCCGAAATGCGGACCGCAGGGGGCTCGGGATGAAGACGCAATACGTTGGGCAGCCCGTGCACCGGCTGGAGGACCTGCCCCTCGTCACCGGCCGCGGCCGCTATGCGGCGGATATCAATTTTCCCGGTCAGCTGTACATGCGGGTCGTGCGCTCCAGCCACGCGCACGGCAGAATCATTTCCATCGACGCCACGCGGGGGCGCTCGGCCCCGGGGGTGGTGGCGCTCTGGACCGCAGCCGACGTTGCGGAGCTGCGCCCCATTGCGCTGCGCGAAGGTCCCGACGCGAGGCTCGACCCATATCTCCAGCCGGTGCTGGCGTGCGGGCGCGTGCGCTATGTTGGCGAGCCGGTCGCAGTCTTATTTGCCGAGGACGCCTACCTGGCCGAGGACGCCGGGGAGCTGGTGAGCGTCGAGGTGGAGGAATTGCCGCCCGTGCTGGAGGCGCATGAGCCGCCTCTGGAATTCGAATCCGGGCGCTCGACGGAACCGCTGGTGATACGCAAAGAATACGGTGACGTCGAAGCGGCGTTTCGCGCGGCGCATGCGGTCGTCGAGCTCGATCTTGCGGTGGGCCGCCATTCGGGAGTGCCCCTGGAGACGCGCGGTGCCGTAGCGCGTTACGATGCCGCGCGCGACCTGTTGCAGCTCTACGGCGCGGCCAAGGTGCCGCACCGCACGCGCGACGGCATCGCGCGCGTCCTCGGCCGCGATCCGGCGAAGATCCACCTGTACGAGGGACACGTGGGCGGCGGGTTCGGCGTCCGCGGCGAGGTCTATCCGGAAGACGTCCTGGTGTGCGCCGGCGCGTTGCGGCTCGGACGTCCGGTCAAATGGATCGAGGATCGCTACGAGAGCCTGGTCGCGACCAACCATTCCCGCCAGCAGCGTCATCGTGCGCGTGCGGCGGTAGATCGCGCCGGGCGCATCCTGGCGTTCGACGACGTTTTCTACCACGACCAGGGCGCGTATCCCCGCACGCACGGGGCGAGAGTAGCCGACCTCACGGCCGGTATGCTCCCCGGGCCCTATCACGTCCCTGCCTACCGGGTGGCAGCACACTACCGGCTGACCAACAAGACGCCGGCGGCCACCTATCGCTCCCCCGGCCGTTTCGAAGGCAGCTTCGTACGCGAGCGCCTGCTCGATGCCATTGCCGCACGCCTCGGGATCGATCCCGTCGAAGCGCGCCGGCGCAACCTGATCCCGCAGGCGGCGATGCCCTACCGGCGCGCGCTCGACGCTATCGGCGATGAAGTGGTGCTGGACTCCGGAGACTACAGCGGGCTGCTCGACAAGGCGCTTGCGAATATCGGCTGGGAAGCCTTGCAGAGGGAACTGCGGCGCCGCCGCGCGGCCGGCGAGGCGGTAGGCGCGGGCGTGGCCATGTATCTGGAAAAGAGCGGTCTCGGCCCGCGCGACGCCGCGCACGTGACGGTGGAGCGCACGGGCGACGTGGAAGTCGTGACCGGCGGCGCATCGGGCGGCCAGGGGATAGAAACCGTCATGGCGCAGATTTGCGCCGACGCGCTGGGCGTGGACTACAAGCGGGTGCGCGTCGTTCACGGCCAGACCGAAAGAATTGCTCGAGGCATAGGCGCACACGCCTCCCGAGCCACCGTGATGACGGGGTCGGCGGTGCACATCGCCGCGTCCCAGGTGCGGGCAAAGGCGATCGAAGCGGCGGCTGCCATGATGCAGGTCCCCGCGGCCGCGCTCGACATCGTCGACGGCAAGGTCGTGAGAAAGGACAGTGCCGATGCGATCTCAATGGAGTTGGGCCAGGTGGCGCGATCGGCAGCGCTGGCCCCCGGCGGGCTTTCTGCCGAAGGGCTGTTCGAAACCGATCACATGAACTATCCGTACGGTTTGCACGTCGCGGTGGCGAAGGTGGACCGGGAGACGGGCGGCGTAGAAGTGGAGCGGTTTCTCATCGCCTACGACGTAGGGCGGGCGATCAACCCGATGCTGGTGGAAGGCCAGCTGTCAGGGGGCTTCGCGCAGGGGCTGGGCGGAGCGCTGCTGGAAGAATTCGAATACGACGAGCGTGGCCAGCCGCTGTCGGTGACTTTTGCCGATTACCTGCTACCTGCTCTGCGCGGAATGCCCATGGTGGAGGTCATCGTTTCGGAAGATGCCCCCAGCCCTTTGAACCCGCTTGGCATCAAAGGCGCCGGGGAGGGCGGAGTCACCGCGGTCGGCGCAGCCCTGGCCGCGGCGATCGACGATGCGATCGGCGTCCCAGGAGCGGTTACCCGGCTGCCGGTCACGCCCGCGCGGCTCAGGGAAATTCTCGACCGGACCGGGAAGAGTTAGCGGGTATACTCGACGCGATCGCAGCACGCTTCGAGTGCAACGTATTACCCTGACATGAATGACATCGCCGACATCAGGGCAACGAATGCGTGGATCGGCAGCCCCGTCGCGCGGGTCGAGGACGCCCGCCTGCTGCGAGGGCAGGGGACGTACGTCGCCGACCTGAAGCGCCCGGAAATGCTGCATGCAGCGATCGTGCGCAGCCCGGTGGCGCACGGCCGCATCCGCTCCGTCGACGCCTCGGCCGCCCTCGCCATGCCCGGCGTCGTCGCTGTAATCACCGCCACGGATGTCGCTCGCGAGCTCGGCGCCGTCCCCGTCATCCAGCAGCGCCAGGAGGCGCTGTCGGAGCTCGAGCCCTACTATCAGCCGGTCATCGCCGAAACCAAAGTGCGTTACGTGGGCGAGCCCGTCGCCGTCGTGGTGGCCCGTGACCCCGCGCTTGCCGAGGATGCGCTCGACGCCGTCACACTCGATATCGAATCGCTCCCGGTCGTGGCGGACCGGGCGGCTTCTGCGAAGAGCGAAACGCTCCTGTTCGACGGCACGGCGTCGAATTGCGCGGTCACGTTGACCGCGACCAAGGGCAATGCGAATGCTGCGTTCGCGGCTGCGCCGTATACCCGGCGCGAGCGCTTCCGCGTGCACCGCCATACGGCGGTACCCATGGAGACCCGCGGCCTGCTCGCCGAGTGGGATGCGGCGCAGTGCAAGCTCTTCGTGTCCGGCGCAGCCAAGGTGCCGTTCCGCAATCGGCGGGCGCTCGCCAGGCAGATGCGGATGGCCGAGACGGATATCGAGATGGTGCAAAGCGACGTGGGCGGCGGATTCGGGGTGCGCGGCGAGTTCTATCCTGAGGACTTCCTGATTCCCTTCGCAGCCAGGCTGACCCGCCGGCCGGTCAAATGGATAGAAGACCGGCGCGAGCACTTCATCGCCACCAACCACGCGCGCGATGCCGAATGCGAGCTCGAGATCGCCTGCGACAGGGACGGCACTATTCTCGCCCTGCGCGGCCGGGCGCAGACCGACGCCGGCGCCTACGTGCGCACCAACGGCGTCACGCCCGCGCGCAACATGTCGCAGGTGGCGACCGGACCGTACCGCATTCCGCACGTCCGGATGGAAGTATCGCTGATGCTGACCAACAAGACCCCGGTCGGCACGTACCGCGGTCCGGGACGCTTCGAGACCGATTTCTTCCGCGAGCGGCTGCTCGACATCGTTGCCGGCGATCTCGGCATCGATCGCGTCGAAATCCGGCGCCGCAATTTCATCGCCGCGGGCGAAATGCCGTACGCGCTTGCGACCGTGCAGCCCCTCGACGGGAAGACCGCCATCGACAGCGGCGACTACCAGGTGACGCTCGACCGCTGTCTCGCCGAATTCGATTGGGCCGGCAAGACGCATCTGGATGGCCGGCTGATCGACGGTCGTTATCATGGCCTGGGCATAGGCTGCTACATCGAAGGGGGCGCTTCGGGGCCGGCGGAGGGAGCACGCCTGGTCGTGGAACCCGATGGCACCGTTTCGGTATATACGGGTTCGTCCTCTGTGGGCCAGGGGGTAGAGACGGTGTGCGCGCAGATCGCTGCCGACACCCTCGGCATGCCCATGGAGCGCATCCGCGGCGTGTATCACGGCTCGACTGCGTTCGTGCGAGAGGGATACGGCTCCTTCAGCTCCCGCAGCGTGGTCATGGGCGGCTCGGCGATCGTGACGGTGGCAAGGCAGCTCCTGGAGCGCATCCGGGAGCTAGCCGCGGCGCGGCTGGGCTGCGCGCCGGCCGAGGTCGAGATCCTGGACGGCTGCCATGTCCTCGCACGGCGCGGCAAATCCATTACGCTTGCCGAGCTGGCGTCCGCGCACGCGATGGACGGCGGCATTTCCGCCGAAGGGAGCTTTTCGAGCAGCAAGCGCACCTACAGCTATGGAGCGCATGCCGCCCACGTCGCGGTGGATCCCGCTACGGGCCGCGTGGAGGTGCTCGATTACGTGGCCGTGGAGGACGTGGGCCGCATCATCAATCCGCATACCCTGCACGGCCAGGCATTGGGCGCCATCGTGCAGGGGTTGGGTGCCGTGCTGCTCGAAGAGCTGCTCTACGATGATGAAGGGCAGCTGCGGACCGGCACCTTGGCGGATTACCTGATGCCGACCGCGTGCGAGTGCCCGAACATCCGGGTCGTCGCACTCGAGCAATGCCCTTCTCCGAACAATCCGCTCGGCGCCAAAGGGGCGGGGGAGGGCGGCATGATTCCCGTGGGCGGGCTGATCTGCAACGCCGTCGCGGCCGCGCTTGCGCCACTCGGCATTGTGCCGCGGGAGTTGCCTCTGTCCCCGCCGCGCGTGTGGACGATGATCGAGGAGGTGCGCACCGGAACGCGCGCGACGTGAGCGCAGGATACGGGCGCGCGGCTTTGATTTTCTGTCACCATCTTCAAGGAGGAGACCAATGAAAAGAGCCATTGCCACCCACGCCGCGTTCGGTTGTGCGACGGCAGTGTTGGCTTCAGGCGCCACCTATCTCGCACTCGCGGGTTGGCCCCCGGCGCTCTCGTCGCGGCCGGCGCACGCGCAGACGCCGCCCGCCACTGCTCCCAGCACGCGCCAGATAGACCTCTTTAAGACAACAATGGACGATGTCCTCGGTCGCGTGGTCACGATCCGTCGAACCGAGCGCGATCCGGGTTCCGGCAGCGCCCCGCACCGGCATCCCGGAAGCCATACTTTCGGCTATGTCCTCGAAGGCACCTACGAAGTAAAGATAGACGATGGACCGGTGCGCAGGCTCGGGCCGGGCGAGACGTTCTACGAGCCCCCTGGCGCGCTGCACGCCGTCTCACGCAACGGAAGCTCGACGCAGCCGGTCAAATACCTCGTCATTCAGGTCTCCGACCCAACCAAACCGCAGACGGTGGCGGAGTAGCCTCGAAGGTCCCACGATTGCGTCGTGGCAATTTATTGAATAGCATTGCGGACTTGAGGCGTTGGCGAGAACGAATTCCACAATGCGGGACGCTGGCTTAGCCTCGCTGGCTTACCGGAGGAGAAGTTCTCATGAGCACCACTCACAAGATTCTCATCCTGGGCGCTTCGTATGGCTCGCTGCTGGCAGCCAAGCTGCTGTTTGCACGCCATACGCTGAAGCTGGTTTGCCTGCCCGCGGAAGCGGAATTGATCAACAAGGAAGGCATCCGGGTACGCATGCCGGTGAAAGGCCGGGACGGACTCGTTGAGATCAATTCACAGAAGCTGCCCGGCATATTGTCCGCTGATGGTCCGGCGGCGGTGAACCCGGCCGAATACGATCTCGTCGCGCTGGCGATGATGGAGCCCCAATACCGGTCGCCCGGTGTGCGCGAGCTGATGGATGCGATAGGCAAAGCACGGGTACCGTGCATGTCGATCATGAACATGCCGCCGCTCACCTACCTGAAACGTATTCCGGGCCTCAATGTGGATGCGTGCCGTAGCGCTTATACAGACGCCAAGGTCTGGGACGCCCTCGATCCCAAGCTGATGACGCTGTGCAGCCCGGACCCGCAGGCGTTTCGTCCGCCGGAAGAAAAGGTCAATGTGCTGCAGGTCAGGCTGGCGACCAACTTCAAGGCCGCCCGCTTCGAGTCCGAGGCTCATACGGACATCCTGCGCCACCTGGAGGCGGATATCGAGGCGGTGCGCTTCGATACCGGCAGCGGCAAGATCGAATTGCCGGTGAAGCTCAAGGTGCACGACTCTATCTTCGTGCCGCTGGCGAAGTGGCCGATGCTGATCGCCGGCAACTATCGCTGCGTGCAGAAGGACGGCATGCGCTCCATCAAGGACGCGGTGCACACCGATCTCGAAGCGTCGCGCTCGGTCTACAACTGGGTGGTCAAGCTGTGCATTTCCCTGGGCGCGTCGGAAAAGGACCTGGTGCCGTTCGAGAAGTATGCGAACGCTGCGCTGTCGCTTTTGACCCCGTCCTCCGCGGCGAGAGCGCTCTTCAACGGCGCGCCGAACATCGAGCGGGTCGACCGCCTGGTGAAGGCCATAGCCGCGCAGAAGGGTATGCAGTCGAGCGCGGTCGACGAGACGGTTGTCCTGGTCGACGCCCGGCTGGAGGCGAACCGCAAGAAAGCAGCCTGACGCGGCAGTCGGGAGCGCAGGAGAGCCATCCACCGCGTTCCCGACCTTTCATCCTTCGATCTCTGCGCTCCCGGCTTTCGTCCGTCGGCGCCGGCTCTCTTCGCGGTTTCGACGCCGGTGATACCATCTCATAACCCTCATGAGGTCGGCGCGGTGCCTGTAATGGGCCCGTCGCGGCCCACGGTCCGATGAAACCACCGCCGTTCAGCTATCACGATCCGCAAACGGTGCCGGAAGTCATCGATCTGCTCGGCCGTCTCGAGAATGCCAGGCTGCTGGCGGGCGGGCAGTCCCTCATGCCCATGCTCAACATGCGTTTCGCGCTGCCCGATCACCTCATCGATCTCAATCGGATCGATGGGCTCGCCTACATACGCGTGTCGAACGGGGCGTTGGAGATCGGCGCTATGACGCGCCAGCGCGATATCGAATGCTCGGCTCTCGTCCGCGAGCAATGCCCCCTGATGCATGAAGCGATTGCGCACGTCGGCCATCGCCAGACGCGCAACCGCGGAACGCTGGGCGGCTCGCTCTGCCACCTCGATCCGGCTGCGGAGCTGGTGGCTGTCGCCGCCGCCCTCGATGCAACGGTGGAGATCGCGGGGCCCAAGGGGCGGCGCGAAATTCCTTTCGCCCGGTTTCCCAAGTCATACATGACTCCGGCGATGGCTCCCGACGAGATGCTGACCGGCGTACGCTTTCCGCGGTGGGGGAGGAGGTACGGTTACGCTTTCGTGGAATTCGCACGTCGTCATGGCGACTTTGCGATTGTGTCGGCGGCGGCGCTGCTCGAAGAGGATGACGCGGGCAGGATCGCGCGCGCCGCGGTCACGATCGGCGGCGTCGGACCTGCGCCGGTGCGGGCGGCCGCCGCCGAGTCGGCGCTCGTGGGCAATCCTGCGTCCGAGCCGCTGTTCCAGGATGCGTGCGAGAGCTGCCGTGAAATCGATGCCGTAGGGGATGTGCATGCGCCGGCGCCGTACCGGCAGCATCTGGCGGCGGTGCTCGCCAAGCGCGCCCTGGAGCAGGCGCACGCCCGCACCGGCCGTCAATAACGGGGGGAACGCAATGGCAGACACCCGAACAATCGCCCTGACTGTGAACGGTCGCCGCTACGAGGAGACGGTTGAAACCCGCTGTACCCTGGCGGACTTCCTGCGCCAGCAGCTCGGCTTGACCGGCACGCACCTCGGTTGCGAGCACGGTGTTTGCGGGGCTTGCACGATTCTGCTCGACGGCCGCTCGGCGCGCTCGTGCCTGATGCTCGCGGTGCAGGCGAACGGGCACGAGATCATGACGGTCGAGGGGATCGCGCCGGACAAGCTGACCCTGCATCCGCTGCAGGAGGCATTCCGGGACAACCATGGGCTGCAATGCGGTTTCTGTACGCCGGGCATACTCATCACGTTGATCGAATTTCTGCGCGACAACCCCGACCCGACGGAAGACGAAGTAAGGGTAGCCCTCTCCGGCAATCTCTGCCGATGTACCGGCTACCAGGGCATCGTCGCCGCCGCGCTCGATGCGGCAAAACGCTTGCGCGCAGTCTAGAAGCAGCAACGCATGAGCTCGAGCGGGAGCATCCAGGGCCGGAACGTCGGCCGGCTCGAGGACCTTCCTCTTCTCCGCGGAGAGGGCCGCTTCATCGACGATATTCGCCTGCCTGGTACGCTCCATGCGGCTTTTGTGCGCAGCCCGCATGCCCACGCGGTCATCCGCGGCATCGACAAAACCGCTGCGCTCGCGCTGGATGGCGTAAAGGCAGTGCTGACCTTGGACGACCTGCGCCCGTACCTCTGGAACGAGCGGCTCGTCGTCGGCCTCCCCAGCCCGAGCTACCGGCAGGAACGGAATCGGCCGGCACTGGCCGGCGACGAGGCGGTTCACGTCGGAGAGCCGATCGCGATGGTAGTCGCGAGCAGCCGCTACGTGGCCGAGGACGCAGTCGCGCTCGTAGCCGTGGATTACGATCCGCTGCCGGCGGCCGTGGATTGCCGCGCCGCGCTTGCCGCCGATGCGCCTCCGGTTCACCGGGAGGGGCCGCATAACCTGCTCGCCGAGTTCAGCATGGGATACGGCGACGTGGAGCGCGCCTTCGCCGGCGCAGTGCACGTTTTCCGGGATTCGTTCTGGCAGCATCGCGGCGGCAGCCACTCCATCGAATGCCGCGGCGCCGTCGCGGTCCATGACGCGATCGCGGACAAGCTGACGCTGTGGTGCTCGACCCAGATGCCGCATGCGCTGATGCGCGTGCTGGTGGACATGCTCGGACGCGAGGAGAGCCGGCTGCGGGTGATGACGCCCGACCTCGGCGGCGGATTCGGACCCAAGCTCGTGAGCTATTCCGAAGACGTCGTCACCTGCATCGCTGCGCTGATCACAGGCTCTCCGGTGAAGTGGATCGAGGACCGCCGCGAGCACTTCGTCGCGACGACGCAGGAACGCGACCAGTATTGGGAGATGGAGATCGCCGTGGATGCCGACGCCCGCATACTCGGCGTGCGCGGCTCTTTCATTCACGATCACGGTGCCTATACCGCGCGCGGGGTAAACCTCGGTCACAATTCGGCCGAGACCGTCACCCTGCCGTACGAGGTGCCGGCGTATCATATGACGGTCAGGCTCGCGCTCACCAACAAGGTGCCGGTGACGCCGGTACGCGGCGCGGGGCATCCGCAGGGAACGTTCGCCATGGAGCGGTTGCTCGACCGGGTCGCGCGCGAGCTTGGTCTCGACCGGGCAGAAGTGCGCAGGCGCAACCTCATCCCCGCGAGCAAGATGCCCTACACCAAGCAGCTCAAGACCCGCGGCGGCATGCAGGTGGTGCTCGACAGCGGCGACTATCCGAGGTGCCAGCAGGAGGCCTGCGCACGCGCGGGCTGGGACGATTTCCGCGCCCGCCAGGAAGCGGCGCGCAGGGAGGGCCGCTACATCGGCATCGGCCTTGCCAACTTCGTGAAAGGCACCGGCCGCGGGCCGTTCGAAGGGGCCACCGTGCGCGTCGGACCATCGGGCAGGGTTCACGTCTCTTCCGGCGCGACCGCAATGGGGCAGAGCACGCGGACCATGCTGGCGCAGGTAGTCGCCGAGCAGCTGGGCGGGGATATGGCGAACATCACCGTAACCACCGGCGATACCGATGCGATCCCCATGGGTATCGGCGGATCGAACAGCCGGCAGACGGTGACCGCAGGATCGTCGGCGCATCTGGCTGCGATGAAAGTGCGACGGAAGGCGATCAAGGTGGCCGCTATACTGCTCAAGGCCGCGGAGCAGGACCTCGAGATCGTGGGGAGCGAGATCCGCGTGAAGGGCGCACCCCAGATAAGCATCGGACTGGGACGCGTCGCGCATACGGTCGCCGGCACGCCGGGCTACGCTCTCCCTGGCGAGGTCGAGCCCGGCATGGAGGCTACCGAGTATTTCGTCGTGGACGACATGGCGTATGCCAACGGTTCGGCGGTGGCGGAAGTCGAAGTGGACGTCGAAACCGGCGCGGTGCGCATCCGCCGTTATGTGCTGGCGCACGACTGCGGCCGCATCATCCACCCGGCGATCGTGGACGGTCAGATACTCGGCGGCGTCGCGCACGGCGTCGGCAATGCGCTCTACGAGTGGATGGGGTTCGACGAGACGGGACAGCCGGCCACCACCAACTTCGGCGAGTACCTCCTCGTTACGGCCACCGAGATGCCGCCCGTCGAGATCATTCACCAGGAGTCGCCCTCGCCGCTGAATCCGCTGGGCGTGAAGGGCGTGGGCGAGTGCGGCGTGGTGCCGGCGCCTGCCGCGATCATTTCCGCCATCGAGGACGCGTTGACCCCGTTCAAGGTGCGCCTCGCGCAGACGCCGATTTTCCCGGCGCAGCTCTGCGCGCTCATCCGGCGGGAGGGAAACGAGCTACCCGGCCAGCGCTAGGCTGGAGCTCAGGTTGACACTACACGGTCCCTCCCGGTGTCCTTGCCCCGGTAGAGGCGCTGATCGGCGTAGCGCATCAGCTCGTCGAGGTCTTCGGTGTCTTCCGGGCACGCCGCCACACCTATCGTCACCGTGACCCGATCGGAGGCGTCGATCATGCCAGCGTCGGCACAGGCCTGCGGCACTTCGGCGAGCACCCGCGCCGCGAGCAGCGCCGCGCTGGCGCGCTGCGTATTGGGCATGATGATGCAGAACTCCTCGCCGCCATAGCGGCTGACGATGTCGGAAGCGCGCACGGCCGAGACCAGTGCCTGCGCCACAGTCCTCAAGACCCGATCGCCCTCGGTGTGCCCGTAGCGGTCGTTGATCCGCTTGAAGTGGTCGACGTCGATCATCATTACCGCGACTGGCGTACCCGAGCGCTTCGAGGTCGCGAGCTGTGTCTTCAGCACGTCGTCGAAGAAGCCCCGGTTGTAGACCCCAGTGACAGAGTCGCGCATCGCCTGCGCGCGCAACGCTTCATACTTCTGCCGGTAGGTGAGGACCTGGAACAGGTCGCCCAGATCGTGGCGCGCGCCAGCAGGCAGCGGCGCGGCGGTATCGAAGCGCGCAAGGTAGACCGTCAGCACCGCCGAGTACACCAGGGCGGCAGTGACCTTGCCGAGCACGCCGGAGAGCAATATTTCCCGGTAGGCGGGATGTTCTACAAAGCCGCCGGTCACGAACAGCAGCGTGTCGAAAATCAGCACCAGCGCGAGCGAGGCGTAAATGCGAAGGAAGAGCGATGCTACCCGGCGCGATACCGTTTCGTAGGCCAGGATGATGAGCACCGTGTCGGCAAAGAGCGCCAGCGTGCCGACGACGAAGAGGCGAGGCTGCTGCTCAAACACTTCCGGCGACAAGGCGAGAGGGTTGAAGGCGAGCGGACTCAGCAAGTGCTGGCTGACGATTACCCCGAGAACACTGGCGACGATGTTGGCGGCAAGCAGCGCGTAGATCATGTTGCGCGCCTCCTTCGCGTCCTCGCGGATGTAGACGAAAAGCACGGAGAAGAGGCTCGCCGGAAACAGGGCCACGGAGCCAGGGCTCATCAAGAGACCCGGCGCGACTTTCACGTAGGTGGTACCCGCAAGGAGCGTCGCGAGATAATAGAACACCCCGACGGTGGTGTAGATCGGAGCGAGCCCGAAGATCGACCGCACTCGAAAAAGCAGGAGCAGCACCGACGCGGCCAGCACCGCCTCCAGAGCCATCAGGGAAAGCTGCAGGCCGAGCTCGGACATCACCACGGACTGATTACAAGCCGCAGAAGGGGCTCGCGGCTGGCGACGGCTCGTTCAGGCAACATAAGCGCGCATATGCCGAAAGGAAGACGACGTGAGACTACTATGTGCGCCGATGCCTGTCATCGCCTGCCAGGGCCGACTTCAAAGCTCACAAGGCCGAAGGACATGAGGCGGTCGTTGGGACTCCATGGGTTGTGATTCCAGCGCCGATCTCCCGCACTCCCGATCTCACGTTCAGAGGAGTGCTACACTTGTCGTTACCGCGTTCGCGGCGCACTTGGACTCCGCCGCAGCGGGATTGCTTGCAAGAACTCGTCGTCGAATCCCTGGATCAGGAAGGGCGCGGAGTCGCGCGCCGCGACGGCAAGGCCGTCTTCATCGAGGGCGCCCTGCCGGGCGAGGTCGTGAGCGCCCTCACGCATCGCAAGAAGCCCAGCTACGAAATCGCCACCCTGACGGCGGTGCACAAGCCGAGCACCGCGCGCACGGTGCCGCGTTGTCCGTTTTTCGGACAGTGCGGAGGTTGCGCCCTGCAGCACCTCGATCTGCGCGACCAGGTGGCCGCCAAGCAGCGTGTCCTCGAAAGCGATCTGTGGCATATCGGCCGGCTGCATCCGGAGCAGATCTTGCCGGCGATATACGGTCCGGCGTGGGGCTATCGCCACCGCGCGCGACTGTCGGTGCGTTACGTGCCGAAGAAGGGCGGGGCGCTGGTCGGGTTCCACGAGCGTCACAGCAGCTACGTTGCGCAGATGACCGGTTGCGACGTGCTTCCCTCTTCCATAGGCTCGCTCATCGCCCCGCTGCGCGAGCTGGTCAATGCGCTTACGATACGCAGCCGGCTGCCGCAGATCGAGGTCGCGGTCGGCGATGCGTGCGCCGTGCTGGTATTTCGCGTGCTGGAAGCGCCGAGCGGCGCGGATGCTGCGCTGCTGCGAGAATTCGCCGAGCGCAATGCGGTGCGCATCTACCTGCAGCCGCGCGGACCGGAGTCGGCGCAGCCGTTTCATCCAGCTGAGGACGCGGGGCTCTACTACGAGCTGCCCGAATTCGGCCTGAAGATAGGATTCGGCCCAACCGATTTCACGCAGGTCAATCATGCGATGAATCGAGTGCTGGTCCGGCGCGCGCTGCGGCTGCTCGATCCGCAGCCCGGCGAGCGGATAGCCGACCTGTTCTGCGGGGTAGGAAACTTCACCCTGGCGATCGCCCGTCTCGGCGCAACGGTAGTCGGTGTGGAAGGCAACCGGGCGCTCGTGGAGCGGGCCGCCGCCAACGCCGCCGCGAACGGTCTCGGCCAGGCGGCTCGTTTTGAGGAAATGGATCTGTACCGCACGGCCGCGGTGCGGCTGGCGGAGCTGGGACAGTTCGACCGTATCCTGCTCGATCCGCCGCGCGACGGTGCCGTGGAGGTGTTGAAGGCGCTGCCAGACCCGGGGCCGCGGCGTATCGTGTACGTATCGTGCAGCCCGGATACGCTGGCCCGCGACGCCTCGGTGCTGGTTCATGCGCGCGGATACCGGCTGAGCGCGGCAGGCGTGATCAACATGTTTCCCCACACCGCGCACGTGGAGTCCATCGCGGTCTTCGAGAGGAATCAGCCGGCTTGGCGGTGAGCCGAAAAAACAAACGGGGTGGCGTTTGCCACCCCGTTCTTTTGCCGACCGGTATCGGTCGTCCGGCGTCAGTCGCGCTCGCCCGAGAGCGCCATCAACAGTTGCAGCAGGTTGGCGAAAATGTTGAACAGGCTCATGTAGACGCCCGTGGTCGCCATGATGTAGTTGGTCTCGCCGCCGTTGACGATGCGGCTTACGTCGTGCAGCAGGAACAGCGAGAACACCACGATGACCAATGCTGAAATCGTCAGAGCCAGCGCCGGAATCTGCAGAAACATGTTGGCGATAATGGCTACCAGCAGCACGATCATGCCGACGAACAGGAACTTGCCCATGAAGCTGAAATCCCTGCGCGTGGTGGTCGCAATGCCGGCCATCACGAACAGTATGAGCCCCGTTCCGCCGGCCGCCATCCCGATGAGCTGGGGACCGTTCTTGAGCGTAAGCGCAATCGAAAGCAGGGGGCCCAGAAACCAGCCCAGCAGGAACGTCAGGGCCAGGAGGAACACTACGCCCAACGAGCTGTTACGATTAGCCGCGATAGCGAATTGCAACCCTATGCACGCCGCGAGCATCACGAAAAAGCTCGCGATCGGATGCTGCATGATGATGCCGCCCGTCCGGATCCCGATCAGGGCGCCGATGACCGTGGGAACCATGGTCAGGGCCAGTAGCAGATAGGTATTGCGCAGGACACGCTGCTGCTCCAGCGCGATCCCGCCGGCACCGGTACGAATTACCGCTTGATTCGGTTGCAGTTCAGGTTCCATACGTTCCCTCCTGGTTGGAATTTTACTGCAGCATAAGACTATCTAAAGGCCCGTAAAGTTTCAACGACTTAGGCAGTCGAGCGCGGCAAAGGGTCGTTCCAAGGGCTTGATCGGGCATGTATTATACGAGCCGCCCGTGACGCGGTAATGAAAAGCGGGCACGGCTAAAGGCCGGAACAGGGCGTTCCGGAGGGTTGGCAGAGCGGTTGAATGCGGCGGTCTTGAAAACCGTTAGGGGCGCAAGCCTCTCGGGGGTTCGAATCCCTCACCCTCCGCCACTTATTTCGAGCGCGACCAGCGATCCTGCGACCGGCCGCCCGGCCACAGGGACCGTCAGGATTCCTAGAAATGACCCCCGCGGGTCACTTCTTTCCGTTTTTCTTGCCCGCTTCCTTGCGCAACCGCTGGTAAAGGCCGGGATTGCTCTTCCTGAGGAGGGAGACAACCTTCAGGTCGTCACCTCTTGCCGCGGCGAGCTCGACGCCTTCGATATGCACCAGACGCAGCAACTCGCGCACGGGTTTCGGCATCTTACGGCCGCTCTCATATCGAGAACCGCCGCTTTGCGTGACGCCGATACGTGCCCAGAACTCCTGCTGATTCAGATTGAGCCGATGCCGGATTTGCCGTGGGTTGGATATTCTCTCGAATGGTCTCATGTTGGTGGTATTGCCCCTGTTCCAATGCGAATGGACCAGTAGCGGGCCAATAGGTTCATGCTTTTTCGATATTCCGTACGCCTATGCTGACAGCATTGGCGCGGTCATGCAAATCGCGCGAGCTTGCGCTCGTTTTCCCCTCAAAAATCAACTAAAATACGCGACTTTTTACCATTCCCGCGGGATCGATGTCACTGATTGTCCAAAAGTACGGCGGCACGTCCGTGGGGTCGACGGAGCGTATCAAGAACGTTGCCCGGCGTGTCGCGAAATGGCATGCGCGCGGGCATCAGCTGGTGGTAGTGGTCTCGGCCATGGCCGGCGAGACCAACCGCCTGATCGCCCTTGCCAAGGAGGTGCAGTCGCACCCCGATTCGCGCGAGCTGGACGTGATGGTCTCGACGGGGGAGCAGGTCACCATCGCGCTGCTCGCCATGGCATTGATGGAACTGGGCCTCAAGGCGCGCAGCTACACCGGAGCGCAGGTGCGGATACTCACCGATAGCTCGTACACCCGGGCGCGCATCCTGAGCATCAACGAAGAGCGCATCCGCGCCGACCTCGAGGACGGATGTGTCGTGGTCGTCGCCGGATTCCAAGGCGTGGACGAGAACGGCAACATCACCACTCTCGGGCGAGGGGGGTCCGACACGACAGGCGTGGCGCTCGCCGCCGCACTCAAGGCAACCGAGTGTCAGATCTACACCGACGTGGATGGGGTCTACACCACCGATCCGCGCATCGTGCCCGAAGCGCGACGGCTCGCGACCGTCACGTTCGAGGAAATGCTGGAGATGGCGAGTCTCGGCTCCAAGGTCCTGCAGACCAGGTCCGTCGAATTCGCGGGCAAATACAAGGTCCAGTTGCGCGTGCTTTCGAGCTTCGAGGACGAAGGCGAAGGCACGCTGATTACGTTCGAGGAAGACGACAACATGGAACAAGCAATCATTTCCGGCATCGCGTTCACTCGCGATGAAGCCAAGATCACGATCCTGGGCGTGCCCGACCGGCCGGGCATCGCCTATCAGATCCTGGGACCGATCGGCGACGCCAACATCGACGTGGACATGATCGTGCAGAACGTCGGCCACGACGAGCTGACCGATTTCTCCTTCACCGTTCATCGCAACGACTATCAGAAGACGTTGAAGCTGCTCGAGCCGATCGTCAAGCACATCAAGGCAAGGGGTATCGTGAGCGGGGACAAGATCGCGAAGGTCTCGGCGGTGGGGGTCGGCATGCGCTCACATGCCGGTATCGCGAGCACCATGTTCCGCACGCTCGCGGAGGAAGGAATCAACATCGAGATGATTTCCACGTCGGAAATCAAGATCTCCGTGGTGATCGACGAAAAATACATGGAGCTTGCCGTGCGGGTGCTGCACAAGGCTTTCGGCATGGAGTTTGAATCGCGCTCTGCGCGCGATTCAAACTGATCGTTCGCCTGCTGGCGAACAGCAATTGCCATTTGATCCAGGTCGTCCGGCCACTGGACGCATGGTCAAATTAGAAACGGGCGGAGAGCTGGTGATTGCGTTTGAACGAAGCACGCCCGTCGGGTAGTATCCACTTGCTTAGAAAGTGTCGCCGGAGCCCGTTTCTGAGAGGTGGCCGAGCGGTCAACACCGCAAGGTGTTCGTGAAGCTTCGCGGCGCCTCGTGACGTCGAGACCTCGAGGCACCGATCGGGCATGCGTCGAGGAGAGGTGGCCGAGTGGTCAACATCGTAAGGTGTTCGTAAAAAATTCGCGGCGCCACGCGACGCCGAGACCTCGGGGCACTTATCGGGTATGCGGCGAGGAGAGGCGGCCGAGTGGTCAACACCGTAAGGTGTTCGTAAAAAAATTGCGGCGCCACGCGACGCCGAGACCACTCGGCAAGGGACTACGTAAAAGGGTATCGTAGCGGTAGCACTCGTAGTAGAGGTGATCGGAGAGGTGGCCGAGTGGTCGAAGGCGGCGCCCTGCTAAGGCGTTATACGGGCTTAAACCTGTATCGAGGGTTCGAATCCCTCCCTCTCCGCCAGAATCCTATTTCCGCAACTTTCGTAGACTTCCAAGAATACATAAATACCTAGGAATAGGTCCACCTCATACCTCGTCCCCAGGTTCCCTGGACCTCATGTTTCTCCTTGTTTGAGGAACGTCATGAGCGTCTTTGCGTTGCGCTGACCCTGGTCCTCATAGTTGTTGTTGAGCACGACGTGGGTAACCGGCACACGCTTCGCGAGCTTTTCCACTGATTCGGCGATGCCGGCGAGCTCGGTATCGGAATAGTCGTAGTTGAAGCGCTCGCTCGAGCTCTTGAGGCCTTTCTTTGCCCAGGTCTCGGTATTTCGTCCGTGCAGGCGCACGATCGCGAGCTTAGGGGAGGTGACTTCCCACACGGCGGGGACGCTATTGCCGTAGCCTTGCGGACCGTCCACCACGACGTTGACGAGGCCCCGTTCGCGCTCGAACGCGAGGGTCGAATCCCGGTTCTGATCAGTCCACCAGGAAGCGTTGCGGTACTCGACCGCCATGAGGCCGCGCCCCTCCATCATGCGCACGCAGTGCTCGACATGTTTGCGCGGCGGGCCGCCCGATGTAACCCAGGGAGCGAACTGGAAATGAACGGCGCCGAGCTTGTCGTACAGGCGCAGGGGCTCGATTGCCGCGAAAAACTCTCGCCATAACTCCTGCCGCACCTCTTCAGCGAGATCCTTGTAGTAGAGATTTCCCTTTGTTAGTCCTATGGCGTGTTGCAGCTCTTTGGACAAGACGTGCGCCTGGAACTGGTGGCCGGTGAGTGCCCGGAATGCCTTGACGTTGAAAGTGAAGGTGCGCGGCGTGCGCTCTGCCCAGAGCTGCGCGGTCTGAGGCGCAGGGATCGCGTAGTAGCTCGAGTCGACTTCAACCATCGGGAATTCGGAGGCGTAATAACGCAACCGGTCTTCTGCGTTTGTCGCGTCCCTCGGGTAGAACTTTCCCGAGTCGATAAGCGATTTGTCCGTCCAGGACGCGGTTCCGACCAATATCGTCATGGTGCATTGATTAGACAGCGATCTTTGGGTTGATTCCAGTGGCTGTGATCTGAACGTGAGGTCGTTCAGGTACTGCCTTGCCTCATGCTCCGGTTTCCGAAGTATACTGTATATAAAACCAGTAAGCGCTGCGGATGAGCCGAGCCGCTGGTTGCGAGTGGCGGCGATGAGCTATCAGGGCGACAAGACGACCGGTTTCCAGAGCCCGGCTCAGGATTTCGTGGAGCCAGTGGTGGACCTGGCCGAGCGGCTCGATCTGCGGCGGCCGGGCATGTACCCGCTGCGCGTACTGGGGCAGGCACTGGCAGAACGGGGCATCCTCCATGGCGACGTGCTGGTCGCGAATGCCGCGGCCGACCCGCAGCCGGGGAGAGTATGCGTTGCCTTCGTGAACGCCGATGTGATCCTCGCAACCCTCAGTTACGAAGCGGGGCAATGGTGGCTGGTGCCCTCGCAGGGCGGCCCGGTTGCGCTCAGCGAGAATGCGGAAATCTGGGCGATCGTCGAGGCGCTGGTACGCTTCAACGTCTAGCCTATGCTGGGCTTGATCGACGGCAACAGCTTTTACTGCTCGTGTGAGCGGGCTTTCAATCCTGCTCTGCGGCGTCGTGCAGTAGTGGTGCTTTCGAACAACGACGGCTGCGTGATCGCGCGCACCAATGAGGCCAAGGATCTGGGACTCAGGATGGCCGAGCCGTGGCACCTAGTGCGCGATCGGCCGCAGTATCGGGAGGTCGTATGGATGTCGTCGAACTACGCACTCTACGGCGACATGAGCCGGCGCATGTTCGAGGTGTTGCATGACTTTGTGCCGGCGGTGGAGCCGTACTCGATCGACGAGATGTTCCTGGACTTAGAGGGGATCACGGAAGACCTGGCGCTACTCAGCGCACGCATTCGTGCTGCAGTGCGCCGTATCGCCAAGATTCCAACCTGCGTCGGTATCGGGCCCACCAAGACCATAGCGAAGCTTGCCAACAAGGTCGCGAAAAGCAATCGCGACGGACCTGGGGTGTGCGATTTCGCGTTGCCGGAAGTAAGGAGTGTCGCCTACGAGAGGATCCCGGTTGCGGACGTTTGGGGGCTGGGCCCGGCGGCACAGGGGAAGCTCAAAGGCGCCGGCGTCAACACGGTAGCGGAGTTCATTGCCTATCCCGCAGACGATCTACGGGGGCTGCTTTCAGTGACTGGACTTCGCACCCAGCGCGAGCTGATGGGCGTTTCCTGCTTCCCATTTGGCGCCCTTCCAGCGACCCGAAAATCCCTCGCTGTCACGCGCTCCTTTGGCCGGGCCATCACGAGCTGGCCGGAGATGCGGGAGGCGGTTGCAACCTATGCCACGCGCGCGGCTGAAAGGCTGCGCGATCATCGGCTCATTGCGTCGGCGGTGCAGGTCTTCATGCACACCAATCGCTTCAACGGCGATCCGGCTTATGCGAATCAGGCGACGGTTACACTCGAGCCTTCGAACGACAGCTTCCTCTTGATCGAGGCTACGGTAGGCGTGGCGCGACGGCTGTGGCGCGACGGGTTTCGCTATGCGAAAGCGGGAGTGATATTCGTTGATCTTTGCGAAGGTAGCAAGGGGACGCGTCAGTTCTTTCCGTCGCGCGATCCGGTGCGATCGGCTGCTCTCATGCAGACGCTCGATACGGTAAATCGGCGCTATGGGCGCGATACGCTGCGGCCGGGCGGCACGGGTGCGAGACCTGACTGGTCAATGCGGCGGGCGAAGGTCTCTCCGGCGTATACGACCTCCTTCGAGGATTTGCTGGAGGTCACTGCTTAGTTATGCATGCGAATTGCTCGGGGTGCTCGATTGGCCGATTGAGCGAGGATCGGAGGAGGGTAGCTGCGAACGGCAGGTTTCCCGAGAATAAACGGCAGCAATCGGGAAAGCGCGAACTGCAGATATCGCCCCTAAGGCGACATTGACCAACATCCGCTGTAGAGGAGAACGAGCGACAGCAAATGGCGCCCGCGGGCGCCACTCGTCTAGATGAATACGTGACCCGCTGGAGACGTTGGTGCCGGGCGGGCTGGGAGAGCTACTGAAAGCAGGCCGGTATCAAAATACGCCGGCGGCGGGTCATACCCAAGGCCAACAAGCCTGCACCCAGAATGGCAATCGTCCCCGGCTCGGGAACAGCGCCGTCCACGTGAGGGATCCACAACGCCCACGATCTCGTGGGAGACAATGCGGTATCACCAAAGCGATCA
Source organism: Burkholderiales bacterium (assembly GCA_035259205.1). Lineage (GTDB taxonomy): Bacteria > Pseudomonadota > Gammaproteobacteria > Burkholderiales > SG8-41 > SG8-41. The sequence continues at coordinate 20,491 of DATFWO010000076.1, forward strand.
GTTGTGATTGCCCCGGGGCTCAGGTCATTGGCCTCAACCGATCCATTGGAGGCAACATCCACAAGCAGACTATTCGGCGACAGACCGTCGAACGGCGTATTCACCTGACAAACTACTCCTCCGGGGCCGCACCCAAGTGTCAAGCCAGGGTCGGTATCAAAGTTACCCGAGGCAACATCAAGGAAGACCGACGCCAACAAAGCGGTCGAGGCCTGATGAGCGAGAACAGGCGTCTGGAAGGTGAAATCCAAGGCCCCATCACACCCGGAAAACACCGCTATGCATGTGCCATCGACAAACCGAACGTCGTAGAGCGTCCCCCCGACATCGACTCCGTCGGCACCAAGCAACTTCCCGGTAATACCATCCACCAGCAAGGTCGGCACAGCGCGCGCACTAGCGAAAGCCAGGCACAATCCCATGAAGCACCAGCGTATAGCTTTTAACATGTCAGCCCCCCTCTTTGGGTTAGTAGCTGCGATGCCTATTTTGTCGGGATTTTTTACAAAACACCCCTTTACAGCGCGCTATTAGGAAAGCTAGCAATATGCAGGCCGCTGTCATCAAGTTATTGAAAAGCCACAATATGGATTCGCCAGGTAAGTTGCCTATGTATGCGCTGTGTTAAGTTTTCCGACAAAACGGCTTTATGCCGCTGGGCTGACACCCGGACATCATCGTCGAAGTAGCTGGTCAGCCGCCCAGCCCCGAGCGGGCCTCGGCGGGATCACGGCGAAGGACCGGTCCTGGCCGGTCAGGGCCTGACGAGGACGTGCCGCAGATTCTCGGATAGCTTCCGGTCCGACAAGGTCCTCATGTCCCAACACCCGCGGTGATGCCGCCGGCTGAACACGGCATGATCTCCGGGCGGCGGCCCTTCGCCGCCGCGGCGGCGTCGAACAGGTGAGCGGTAACCGGGGCACCACTGGCGAGAAACTCAAGGAGGATCTGACCAATCCAGAGGGACGCGATAAGAGCGCCGGGCCCCACAAATACGAGCCAGAAGAAGCTGTCCATCGAGAGAAACGCATCCATGCAAGCCTCCAGAATTGTGTCTTGATCTGTGGGGATCATTCTGGCTTGAAGAGAGGTCCGGCGCTGCCGGAACCTACACAAGCGACGTGCGGACTATTTACGCGATTCCCGCCTAACACCGTGGCGGCGGCGGTCAATAACGGTGGTCTTGGCTTTGTTGCGGATGTAGCAACTGGAGCTGAGTGTCCTTAAGGATCAGGTTCACCATCTCGTGAGAAGCTCCGGCGCGGATCGCGACCCTTCCTGCGTGAGTTGTCCCGGGATGACCAACTTACCGGATCGCGTAACAGGCGCCCGATCCGACCGTGGAAATTCGAGTGGCCGGTCTTGGCCGAACTTTGCCGGATGAGTTCGCGGCCCCGATTTCCGCATAGCCGCCCGTCGCGGCGGAAAAGATCAACCCGCCCTAAAGCCCCGGTGCCCGGGCCGGGCGCCTTCGTTGCGAACCATTCGCGGGCTTCCGGCGTGGCCAGAATGACGTAAGTCGCCGCTTCGGAATCGCTATCTCGACAGCATCATTACTTCTGCACAGCGGGCAATAACAGGGCAATTAATACCGCGATAATGGCGATTACCACGAGTCCCGCGCCAGCGAACGCTAGATCTCCGATCCGAATCGCGATCGCCGTTGTGTCCCCGACGGTCTGGGCGAGTATACGTACCGGCAAGCCCACGTTTGCAGGGTGGTTGGCGCGAGTTACCACACCCGTCAAGGTGTATAGCGTTTCCCCCTTGGGTTGTTTTTCTCTGTGCACCGAGGTGATATCGAAGTGCATGTTCCATTCGGGATAAACCGGGTCTGAGGCTGTTCCAGAACCCTTGCCGGTTTCAAGGTTCACTCGCAAGTCGAAGGAGAGTTTGAGGTCGCCGGCAATGCCGGGCAAGTCACGATTCCAGACCATTCCGTGCCCATAGAGCACGTCTCCGTCGTTCTTACCCTCATCGGCCATGACGGGGAGCGCACCTGCGCCGGCTGCCAGAAGGGCACCTCCTGATGCTGTGAGATAGTTACGTCGGTTTATGTCCATGGCTTATCTCCCCGTTAGTCACAGTGTTGACTACTGGATCACCCGTGTTGCGCTTACCATGATTTCGGGCGGCGTCGTGTTCTGCCGCGCCAAGGCTTGGTGAGTGAATACGCTACGCCGAAGCGCTTTATGATGCAATTTAGCTCTTGGATGAGTGTTCGCTTCTGGCCGGACTCGGCCCCAATTGCGGCAACTCCAATTCTCACGATAGCAGCCCTCCGGACGACCGGGGAAGCGCCGTCATCTAGACGGGGCCAGCGCCCCAGGGTGCGAAGCGCTGACCAATCGAATCGATTAAGTCGGCAAAGCAGTGCCAATCGCTGAAACAAACGAAACAAAAAAGACCTCACGGTGAAATTCCCCTGACGCGCCTGCTCACTAAACTGTACAGCAATCCCTGCTTCCTGGAGATTCATACCGAGGCAATGCTGTGAGGGACGAACACATTCGTATCGTCCAATGCACCTGGCTCGAAGTGCCGCCCATCAAAGACACCGCGGCGCAGCTCTTCTACGAAAGGCCAGCTGAAATAAACCCATCGTTCAGGGCCTGTTCTGAGTGACATACGCAAACAAGGCGAGACGTCACTTTCGCATCGCCGGCTTGGCGACGCTTGGCGTCGTCGCGGCCGTCATAGTCGTCCACGCTGGGTTACCCGGGGAGCCGCATTGGTTCACCGCGTACGATCCCCTGGAAATCCTGCCAAGATCGATAGTGACCGCGGTCATCATCTTCCTTGCTGCGGTGGTCTCCAGCACAGTGGGCTTCGCGTTCTCCGCCATAGCAGGCGCGATGATCCTGCACTATGTGGAGAATTGCGTTGAGGCCGTGCAGATCATGATGATCGCCTCAATCGGCATTCAGGCGTATAGCGTAGTAGGGCTCTCGCAGTCGATCCGGTGGCATCGGTGCGCACCTTTCATTCTGGGCGGCGTCGCCGCGCTGCCGATTGGAATCCTTCTACTTCTGAATCTTCAGCCGCGGATTTACGCGTTGGCGATAGGCGCAGCGCTGGTCGCGTACGGCCTATACATGCTGCTGAGGCGGCCGGTTTTGATCAAGAGCGACTACCGTCCCGCGATCGACGCGCTCGTTGGTGCACTGGGTGGGATTACCGGCCCGCTCGCAGCATTTCCTGGTGCCTGCGTGACGATCTGGTGCGGGATGCGCGGCTGGGACAAAATCGCGCAAAGGGCCGTCTATCAACCTTACATCCTCATCATGCAGATGAGCGGCTTTGGCATCTTGTATTTTCTGCAAGGGCCGAGCACGCTCGATCCGGCGCTGTTTGCCTATGCTCTTCCGGGGCTTGCAGGCGCCGTCATGGGCCTACGCGTCTTCCACGCCTCACTGACCTGCAGTTTCAGCGGATGATAAACATGGCACTTGTCGCTTCTGGCGTCGCGCTCATGCTCAAATAGAGGAGGTCATTTCGTCCAAATGACCGGACGCAACCGCGCGCCGATCGAGCCGCAGATTTCCGGATAGCTGCCGGTCGTGAAGTGGCTGAGTCGCCCCTAGGCGGTCGGTCGCTATTCGATCACCCTGTCGGCACGCGTCAGCACGCTTTGAGGGATCTTCAAACCGATCTGCCTTGCTGTCTTGAGATTAATAGCCAGTTCAAATTTTGTCGGCTGCTCAATTGGCAAATCTGCCGGTTTTGCTCCCTTCAATACTCTGTCCACATAGGCGGCGGCTCGGCGAAACTGCGCCTCGGTGCTAGCTCCGTAGCTCATGAGGCCACCTTCTAGGACCCAGAGAAGTCCGCCGTACACGGCAGGTAGGTGCGCCTTGAAGGTGAAATCCACGACCCGGGCACGATAGTTCTGTACCAGTCCCGCGCCTACCACCAGTAGAGCCTGGGGGCGCGCTTTGCCCATGGCGCGAAACGCATCGTCGAAACTTTCGGCGGATTGTATCTCATGGATTTGAAGCTGCATCCCAAGGGCTGCAGCCGCTGTCCTCGCCTCCCTGACATTTGCCGATGCTCCTTCGCTACCGGGGTCAAACAGCACGGCTACGCGAGAGAGGTTGGGTACCGTTTCCCTCAGCAAGTCCAGGCGTTTGCCGGCCAGGTCGGCAGCGATGGCAATAAGGCCGGTGATGTTGCCGCCGGGTCGCGCCAAGCTCGCCACTAGACCCAGCCGAACCGGATCGGCGTCCATATTGGAGATTACGATCGGAATCGCGTTGGTAGCCTGCTTGGCGGCTCTTGTCGCGTTGGTGCCGCTCGCGACAATACAGTCCGCCTTGAGACGCACGAGCTCTGCCGCAGCCTCGGGATGCTGATCCACGCGTCCCTTGACGAACCGCCATTCGATGATCAGATTCTCGCCCTCGGTGTAGCCAAGTTTCCGCAAACTGTCGCGCAATATCTCCTCTGGCATCTCGATTCCACTGCGCGACGATAGATAGCCGATGCGGTAAATCCTTGCTTGTGCCTTCTGAGCGCGAGACACGAATGGCGCCAGAAGAACGGCGGAACCGGCCGCGGCCAGCAACACTCTGCGGGCAATCACTCGATCACCCTGTCCGCGCGCATGAGAAAGGGCTGCGGGATGGTCAAGCCGAGCGCCTTTGCGGTCTTCAGATTCACCACCAACTCGAACTTTGTCGGTTGTTCGATGGGTAGGTCGCCGGGTTTCGCTCCCTTGAGTATGCGATCAACGTAATGGGCAGCGCGCCCAAATATCCATTTGACATCGGCGCCGTAAGCGACCAACGCCCCGGACTTGGTGCATCGGTGTGCCCGTACCGACAAGCGGCCAGTGGCGGTCCACCGCGAGCTTGGCGATGCGAGCCGCCTCCGCGCTGAACAGAGCAGTTGACAATACGACCAAGGCCTGCACGCCCTGCTTGTCGAGGCGCGATACGGCGGGTTCGATCTCCTCGACGGTGGCCGCTCCTTCGAATCGCAACTCGACTGCGTGCTGCGCGGCTGAGCGTC
>DATFWO010000077.1:0-10631 GCA_035259205.1 Burkholderiales bacterium
GTTGTGGCCAGGACGGACCGTATGCGAGGCGCACGGCGCAGGCCATATGTCGATATGGTCAAGCCGGGCAACGAAGCAGACGACCGTCCTGGCCGCAACCCGAGTGGGACGGGGCGCTCTGGGCGCATCTCTTTGTCGGGAACCCTTGCAATATCGACATATTGCTTCGGGCTCTCCTCCTCGACCTGCATCCCACATCGCCTCCGTCGCACACGTGCCTATATATGAAATAGGTTCTAGATCCAATCAACCCGAATGGAGGATGGCCATGGATCTCAGTCTGGGCAGCCTGGTGTGGCGAGTGCTTTTCGTCGTGGTCGCCATCCTCGCCTTTGTGCTGTCGCGCCGCCCGACGGTTGCGCAGCGGATAGTTGAGGCGATCGGTTTCACCGCAGTGTTCGGCGCCGCGTGGTCGGTGGTTCTTCTGGACCTGCCGGTCTTCGCGCCTTTCGTCATCGCATCAGCGGCCGCGTTCGGCCTGCTCGCAGTCGCAGAAGCCCGGCACTGAGCCGCGCGCACTGCGAGCTGCGGCGTGGTTTGCCGCCCTCCGGCAGCGGCGGCTCGCGGTGGATTCGCCGTCGGAACCTGGCCTCCAGGAATGCCGGTATCCTTGCTGTCTCAGACATCCCGACAATGTCCGATACCGGCCTCATCCTGCGTCCGTCGTGGCGCTTCCTGCTGCGCCATCCCGCGCATTTCATCGCGTTCGGAGGCGGTGTGGGGCTGGCGCCGGTTGCTCCGGGTACGTTCGGCACGCTGCTCGCGCTGCCGCTTCACAGCCTGATCGCGCCGCGGCTCGCGCCGTACGAATACCTGCTGCTGGTGGTGACGCTCTTTGCGCTGGGGGTTTGGGCATGCGACGTGACGGGACGGGCAACAGGCGTCGCCGACCACGGCGGCATGGTGTGGGACGAGGTCGTCGCCTTCCTGCTGGTGTTGTTCTTCGTTCCCGCGACGCTCTCGTGGCAGGTTGCGGCATTCCTGTTGTTTCGCGCGTTCGACATCCTCAAGCCGGCGCCGATCCGCTACTACGAGCGCACGTTCAAGAACGGGTTCGGCGTCATGCTCGATGACCTCGTGGCGGCCTTCTATACACTGGTCGTTCTCACGCTGGCAAAAATTCTGATAGGGTGACGCCCCATGCCCGATCCCGCACTCTATCGACTGGCCGATGAAGTGGGTGCGGCGCTCACGTCTCGCGGACTCATGCTGGTGACCGCCGAATCGTGCACCGGCGGGTGGGTCTCGACGGCGATCACGATGGTCCCGGGCAGCTCGGAATGGTTCGAGCGCGGCTTTGTCACCTACACGCATATCTCGAAGCGCGAAATGCTGGGCGTGACGGCCGAAACGCTGACCAAATACGGGGCGGTTTCGGAGCAGACCGTGCGCGAGATGGTGACCGGAGCGCTCGCCCGCAGCCACGCCCAGGTTGCGCTGGCGGTGAGCGGCGTCGCGGGCCCCGGCGGAGGCACGCCGGAGAAGCCTGTGGGTACGGTGTGCTTCGCGTGGGGCGTCAAGGACGGCGCGCCGGGTTCCGAGACCCGGCATTTTGCCGGCGATCGCGAGGCGGTGCGGCGGCTCTCGGTGGAACACGTGCTGCGCGGCGTGCTGGCGCTGCTGGGACGAAAGTCGTAACGAGGGCGGAGGTCCCGAAGTGGGCGAAGGCAGTCAAGGACTCCGGAGCCAAGGTCGAGTGACGAGTCTCTGGGGCTGATGCAACGGAACAAAGTCGAGACACGCGTGGACATACGCGAGGCGCAGCCGACCGATGCATCCGCGGTGTGCGGCATCTACAATCACTACGTCCTGCATACCACGATTACTTTCGAGCAGGAGCCGGTTTCGGCGCCGGACATGGCCGAGCGCATCGCGGACGTGGGCGCCACGCATCCTTGGCTAGTCGCAGAGACGGAACGGGGTGTGATCGCGTACGCCTACGCCACCCGCTGGCGGTCGCGGGCTGCGTACGACCGTACCGTCGAGAGCACGATCTACGTGAGCAGCGACGCGCTCGGCGCAGGCATCGGCTACCCTCTCTACATGGCGCTTCTCGAGGCGCTGCGCCGACGCTCGCTGCACGCGGTCGTCGGCTGTATCGCTCTCCCCAATCCCGGCAGCGTCGCGTTTCACGAGAAGTGCGGGTTCCTCAAGGTCGCCCACTTTCCTCAGGTCGGCCGCAAGTTCGATCAGTGGGTCGACGTGGGTTTCTGGCAGTTGTTGCTGTGAGCGCATCCAGCGCCGGTGGGTTCTCGATCTTCCGCCCAGTTGCGAGTGCTGGAACCTAGGTTCTAAACTGCGGATGGACAGCCGATGAGGACGGACATACCCCAGCGGTATCACATGCAGGCGGGGGAGCGGCACGCAGCGCGCTTCGAGGTGGAAACCTCGGAAATCGAATTCTGGTTTCATCGCGTCTGACCCGGGCTGCCGGACCAACCGTGCCCAACCCGCGGCCGCGAGCGACGAGCAAGCTCCTGCAGGAAACCGGGCGCGTCATCGTCACCGAGTGGCACCTCGCCTCCGGCGCCGAAACGGGGTGGCACCGGCACGCGTACGATTATGTCGTAGTGTGCCTGACCGCCGGAAAACTCCTGGCCGAAACGTCGGAAGGTAACGTGGAGACCAGCCTGCAGTTCGGGCAGGTCTACGCGCGGCCCGCGGGCGTCGAGCACAACGTCGTCAACCCGGGCGCGCAGGAATTCGTGTTCATCGAGTTGGAGCTCAAGTAGGCCGGCCCGGGGGCGATTCGGCCGGACGACCGTATGTAGGCCACCGGCAGGTCAACTCCGATGCGGCGGGCGCGTTTAGGTCAGTAGGGAGGGGAACGGTTCGCTCCCTTACGTCGGGCCGTCGCGATCTTTTCGTGGCGCGTTTGCGCATAGAAGCATGCGCACGGCAGGGGTGGTTTAAAATACGTGATAACGAGAAAGGACTCATTACATGGAAGAGAACAAAGCCAAAGCGCTGGCCGCAGCGCTGTCCCAGATCGAGAAACAGTTCGGCAAGGGCTCGATCATGCGCCTCGGCGAATCGGACGTCTCGAAGGATATCCAGATCGTGTCGACAGGCTCGCTCGGGCTCGACCTCGCGCTGGGGGTGGGCGGACTGCCGCGCGGGCGGGTGATCGAGGTCTACGGTCCCGAATCGTCGGGCAAGACGACGCTGACGCTGTCGGTGATCGCGCAGATGCAGAAGCTGGGCGGCACCGCAGCGTTCATCGACGCCGAGCACGCGCTCGATCCGCAGTACGCGGGCAAGCTGGGCGTGAAGGTGGACGAGTTGCTGATCTCGCAGCCCGACAATGGCGAGCAGGCACTCGAAATCGCGGACATGCTCGTGCGCTCAAGCTCGGTTGACGTCGTGGTGATCGATTCCGTGGCCGCGCTGGTGCCCAAGGCGGAGATCGAGGGCGAGATGGGCGAGCCGCAGATGGGTCTGCAGGCACGGCTCATGTCGCAGGCCCTGCGCAAGCTCACCGCCAACATCAAGCGCTCCAACACCCTCGTGATCTTCATCAACCAGATCCGCATGAAGATCGGCGTGATGTTCGGGAATCCCGAGACGACGACCGGCGGCAACGCCCTCAAGTTCTACTCGTCGGTGCGCATCGACATTCGCCGTATCGGATCGATCAAGAGGGGAGAGGAGGTCATAGGCTCCGAGACCCGCGCCAAGGTCGTGAAGAACAAGGTGGCGCCGCCGTTTCGCCAGGCCGAGTTCGACATTCTCTACGGCGAGGGGATCTCGCGGGAGGGCGAGATCATCGAGCTGGGGGTGCTGCACCGCGTCCTCGATAAGTCCGGCGCCTGGTACAACTACGGCAAGGACCGTATCGGACAGGGCAAGGACAATACCCGTGATTACCTCAAGGAGAATCCCCAGCTCGCCCGCGAGATCGAAGCGAAGATACGCAGCACGTTGGGCGTGAGCGGTGGAGAGCTGGCCAGGGAGCCATCGAAAGAGCAGCCGAAAGAGCAGCCAAAGGAGCTCGCCAGGGAAACGGCCAAGTCCGAGGCGAGAAAGGCGGCCCACTGAGCCCGGTGACTCAGTGAACAGTGACCGGAGATCAGAAATCTCGTGAGCTGGAGCTGCGCAGGCGGGCGCTCGGCTTGCTGGCGCGCCGCGAGCATACCCGCGGCGAGCTCGCGCGCAAGCTCGCCGCGCTCGCGGAAGACCCCGTCGAGCTCGAGCGCGTGCTCGACGCGCTCGAGGCTCGCGGCTGGCTCTCCGAGTCGCGCGTCGCAGAGCAGTTGATACACGCCCGACGACGCCGCTTCGGCGCGCGCAGGATCGCGCACGAGCTGCGCGAGAGAGGCGTTTCCGAAGCCGTCGTGGCTGCCGCGCTGCCGGAGCTCAGGGAGAGCGAGCTGGAAACGGCGCGCTCGATATGGCGGCGCAAGTTCGGACGCAAGCCCACGGAGCGGGCGGAGCGCGCGCGTCAGGTGCGGTTCCTGCAGGGGCGTGGGTTCGACCTTGACATCATCTTCAGCGTTATCAAAGACAGTGAGGACGACTAGAACCTGTCTCGGTAACAGGCGCGTGATGAGACAGGTTCTTTAACGGGCACATGGCATTCAGAGCGTCTACCGCCGCGCTCGCAATGATCGCCGGGGTCGCGGTAAGCGGCTGTGACTACCTGCCCTTCGGCTATACCTCGATCGGGGAAATTGCGGCCGCGCCGGGACAATTCGAGGGCAAGGAAGTCAAGCTCAAAGGCCGGGTAAAGAGTGTCGTGAAGCTCCTGGGGGTGAAGGCTTTTTCATTGCAGGACGAGACGGGCGATATCATCGTGGTCACCGACGGACAGCTTCCCGCCGAAAGCTCCGACGTCGCCGTCAAGGGCATCGTGCGCAGCGCGGTGATCATCGGCGGCACCTCGCTCGGGCTCAAAGTGGATGAAACGAAGCGCTTGCGCTAGGTTCCGCGGGTCGATCATCCCTGAGTGACGCGCAATCCGGCTTGAGCCAGCATGGCGATTTCCCGAGACTGCGATTGGCCCGGAACCCTTGTGGCCTCATCCACGCTGGCACCGGCAGTTTGCCTAGCTGATTTCCCAGATTCGACAGACCGCACACGAGTCCACTGCGCTGGAAGATATGAGGCATTTGCGTTAAATTCCGGCTACTGACAGGCCGCTCGGCGACGACCAATCGTTATGGGGCCCTTTTCTGATTTCTCGCGATGACGATCGCCCGGACTTTGATGAAAAGCAACGACATCCGCGCGCAATTCCTGGCCTTTTTCAGGGGCAAGGGGCACACGATCGTGCCCTCCAGCCCGCTCGTGCCTGCGAACGATCCAACGCTGCTCTTCACCAATTCCGGCATGGTGCAGTTCAAGGACGTATTCCTGGGCCAGGACAGGCGATCCTACGTGCGGGCCACGACCTCGCAGCGGTGCGTGCGCGCGGGCGGCAAGCACAACGACCTGGAGAACGTCGGCTATACCGCGCGCCACCATACGTTCTTCGAGATGCTGGGCAATTTCAGCTTCGGGGACTACTTCAAGCGCGACGCGATCCGCTACGCGTGGGAACTGCTCACCAAGGTTTACGGGTTGTCCGCCGAGCGCATGTGGACGACGGTCTACCACGAAGACGACGAAGCGTATGAGATCTGGACGAAAGATATCGGCGTGCCGGCGGCGCGGTGCATACGCATTGGCGACAAGCCTGGCGCAGCGAAGTACCAGAGCGACAACTTCTGGCAGATGGCCGACACCGGTCCGTGCGGTCCGTGCACCGAGATCTTCTGGGACCACGGGCCGGGCATCGCGGGCGGCCCGCCTGGATCGGCGGACGCGGAAGGCGACCGCTACGTCGAGATCTGGAATCTGGTATTCATGCAGTTCAATCGCGACGACAAGGGCGTGCTCCATCCTTTGCCCAAGCCGTCAGTGGACACCGGCATGGGGCTGGAGCGCATTGCCGCCGTGCTGCAGGGAGTGCACGATAACTACCAGATCGATCTCTTCCAGGAACTGATCAAGGCGGCGGCGCGCGAGACGGGCTCGAAGGATCTCGCGAGCAACTCGCTGCGCGTGATCGCCGACCACATCCGCGCGACGTCTTTTCTGATCGTGGACGGAGTGATACCGAGCAACGAGGGGCGCGGCTATGTGCTGCGGCGCATCGTCCGGCGCGCGATCCGTCATGGCTACAGGCTGGGGCAGACCAAACCCTTCTTCCATCGCATCGTGGACGACCTCGTGCGGGCGATGGGCGACGCCTACCCGGAGCTCGCGAAAGCTGCGGACCGCGTAAAGCAGGTTCTCAGGCAGGAAGAAGAGCGCTTCGCTGAAACGCTGGAGAACGGGATGAAGGTCCTGGAGACGGCGCTTAATCGCGAGGACCGCATGCTCGACGGCGAGACCGTGTTCCAGCTCTACGACACGTTCGGTTTCCCGGTGGATCTTACGGCCGATATCGCGCGCGAGCGCGGCGTCCGGATGGATTACGCCGGGTTCGAGGCGGCGATGGAGCGCCAGCGCGAGCGCGCGCGCGCCGCATCCAAGTTCCAGCTCGGCACGACGGTCGAGTACCAGGGGGACAAGACCGAATTCAGGGGTTATGAAACGCTCGCGGTAGACGATGCGAAAGTGGTCGCGCTGTATAAGGAGGGCGCTTCGGTGCGATCGGTGTCCGCCGGCGAGCCCGCGATAGTCGTCCTCGACCGGACGCCGTTCTACGCCGAGTCAGGCGGCCAGGTCGGAGACAGGGGCGAGCTGGTCGGTGCCTCCGGGACGTTCGCCGTAGCCGACACGCAGAAAATCCAGGCCGATGTCTATGGCCATCACGGCAAGCTCGAGACCGGCACGCTTGCGGTCGGCGACAGGGTCAGCGCAAGAGTGGACGCGCTACGCCGAGCACGCACCATGCGCAACCATTCCGCCACCCACCTCATGCACAGGGCCTTGCGCGAGGTGCTTGGGGGCCACGTCCAGCAGAAGGGCTCGCTCGTGGATGCAGAGCGGACGCGCTTCGATTTTTCACACAACGAGCCGATGACGGCGGAGGAGATCCGCCGGGTCGAGGCCATCGTCAACGGAGAGATCCTCGCCAACGCCGCCACCTCGGCGCGCATCATGAAGCATGACGATGCGACGAAAGCGGGGGCGCTCGCCTTCTTCGGCGACAAGTACGGCGACGAAGTGCGCGTGCTCGACATCGGCTCCTCGCGCGAGCTGTGCGGCGGCACGCACGTGAAGCGCACCGGCGACATCGGCTTCTTCAAGGTGATCTCCGAGGGCGGCATTGCCGCAGGTGTACGCCGCCTGGAAGCGACGACCGGCGAGGGCGCGCTCGGCTGGGTCCAGGCCCAGGAGGCGAAATTGAACGAAGCTGCCGCGGTGCTCAAGGCGCCGCCGCAGGAAATCTCCCAGAAGATCTCGCAGATCATGGACAACGCGAGGAGCCTCGAACGGGAGCTTGGCCGCCTGAAGTCCAAGCTCGCGTCCGCTCAGGGGGATGAGCTCGTGGATCAGGCGGCGGACGTGAAGGGCATAAAAGTACTGGCGGCCAAGCTCGATGGCGCCGACGCCAAGGCGCTGCGCGAGACGCTGGACAAGCTGAAGGACAGACTCAAATCAGCCGCCATCGTGCTGGGCGCGGCCGATGGCGGCAAGGTCGCCCTCATCGCCGGAGTTACCACCGACCTCACCGGGAAAATAACGGCCGGCGAGCTCGTCAATCACGTTGCCCAGCAGGTGGGGGGGAAGGGCGGGGGCAGGGCGGATATGGCACAGGCTGGCGGCAACTTGCCGGACAGGCTTCCGCAAGCTCTGGCGTCGGTGCGATCCTGGATCGAGCAGCGGTTGTAGCAATCGGATGTTGGGCCGCTTTGCGGCTACTCCAGCACCGAGCCGCCCTGCGGTACCGAGTCCCGGCCGACCTTCCCCAATAGGCAATGGCGAGGAATTCCGACCCGGGATAGACTGTTCACGCACCATCCGGGCCCCGTTCTGGAGCCGGACCACATGAAAAAGGAAAGGGGGAGCCATGAAACGCATACTCTGGTTGCTGTTTCTTTCCTTGGCCATCGCATCTTGCGCAACGTCGCCGCAGCGCAATGTGGACCTCGTCAATCGCGCCATCGACGCCATCGGCGGGGCCGACGCCCTCGGCAACGTCAAAACGATGTCGTTCAAGGGGACCTCTCGCCAATGGGAGCCCGAACAATCGTTTATCGCCGGTGGAGAGATGCGATTCTCCAATGAGTCGACCTTCGAGGCGGTGGGCGACACCGCGTCGCGCTCGGGACGTATCGACTGGGTGAAGAACTTCGAGTACCCCGCGAAGCGCACCTTCAGGTTCAGCGAAATCATCATGCCTGACGCCGGCTACGTCGCGGGCATAGACGCCAACAACCGCAACAAGCAGAACCTCGAATCGAATCCGCCGGGACACGCGATGTCGAGCTTGCGGCTCGCCACCACCCAGCGCGAGTTCCGGCGTGGTTCGCCGCTGCTGCTGCTGGAAATGCGCCGGAACCCCGACGCCCTTTCGGCGAGCCCCGATATCGCAATCGGCGGCGTAACCTACCCCGCGGTGAACTACAAGGCCGCGGGCGATCAGGCGTTCACGCTCATGTTCGATCCGCAAACCGGACTGCCGGCGCGCATCCGCACCATGGATATCGACAACGTCTACGGCGATTCCGCGTACGATCTGGTGCTATCCGACTGGCGTGATTTCGGCGGCATCAAGGTCGCGACGAATCGCCAATATCAGATCAACGGCAGGACCATCAAGGAGTTCAAAATCACGGATGCGGCGTTCAACGCTCCGGTGGCCGCCGAGCGCTTTGCAATTCCGGCGGCGGCAAGAGCGACTGCCGCGAAGCCGGCGGCCGCCAACGTGCCGTACCAATGGGTCCTCCGCCGCCAGATCATCGGCACCTACCTCGATTCCGAAAACCTGACCTACGATACGCGCACGACTTCGGGGCTGACTCTGAACGAGATCGCTCCCGGCGTGCAGCAGACGGCGGGCGGCGGCGCCAACAGCCTGGTGGTCGAAATGCGCGACCACCTGATCGTGTTCGACGCGCCCGTAAACGACTGGTTCTCCAACGTCGTGATCGGAATGGCCAAGGCGAAATACCCCGGCAAGCCGATCAAGTACCTCATCCTGACGCACCATCACATGGACCATACCGGCGGCCTGCGCGCGTACGCCGCCGAAGGCGCGACGATCGTCGTCGGGCCGGGCAACGGCGAGCATTTCAGAAAATATCTCGCCGCGCCGTTCACGCTCAATCCCGACCTCGCGTCTCGCGATCTGTCCCGGACGACGATCATCGAAGTCGCCGACAAGCAGGTATTCTCCGACGGCAAGCGCGAAGTGATGGTGATCGTGATCGACAATCCGCACGCGAAGGGCTATCTGCTCGGCTATATCCCCGATGCACGTCTGGGATTCGTGACCGACCTCTGGAGCCCGGGGCGCGATCCGCTGCCCGCGAAAATCACTCCGGCTCTCGCCGCGGTATATAGCGGCGTGAACAAGGCGGGCATCACGCCGCTCCGGTTTGCCGGCGGCCACGGCTCGACGGGAGATTACGCGCCGCTCGTCGCTCTTGCCGGAAAGTAGCGCGTGTCATTTATTCGAACAAGAAAGGGGGAGTCATGAAGCGTCTTCTCTGGTTGCCTTTGGTCATGCTGATCGTCGCGGCCTGCGTCGATTTTCCGCAGCAGCGGAATCAGGACCTCGTCAACCGCGCGGTCGATGCGATGGGCGGAGCCGATGCCCTTGCGCAGTTGAGAACGGTAGTCGTAAAGGGCACCTGGAAGCAGTGGGAACCGGAGCAGTCCGCGGTGCCCGACGGCGAGATGCGCTTCGCGAACGAGGCGACATTCGAGAGCACGGGAGACTTCACCGCTCGCTCAGTACGCGTGGACTGGGTCAAGAACTTTGCCTACCCGACGGCGCGTACCTTCAAGTACACCGAGATCGTCACCCCGGAAGCCGGCTGGGTAATCGGCATCGACAGCAACGGACGCAACAAGCAGAACCTGGAATCGAAACCCCCGGCACATTCGATGTCCGGCCTGCGGCTCGCCGCAACCCAGCGCGAGATGCGCCGTGTCTCGCCTCTGCTGTTGCTGGAGATGCGGAACAATCCGGACAAGTTGTTCACCCAACTCAGCGTTGTCGTGGACGGTGTCTCCTATCCGGCCGTGAAATACGATCCGGGCAACTACGGCTACATCGTTATGTTCGATCCCCAGTCCGGCCTGCCGGCGCGCATCCGTACGCTCGACTACGACTACGTGTGGGGCGACGTCGACTACGATCTCGTGCTGTCCGACTGGCAGACCGTCGCAGGCATCAAGGTCGCGATGAGCCAGAAATACGTATTGAACGGCTCGGTGGTGACGGACATTCGCATCACCGACGTCACGGCGAATCCCGCGGTGCCGGCGGGACGCTTCGAGCCGCCTGCGGCGGTCAAGGCGGGCGCTGCGAAGCCCGCGACCAGCTACGTTCATCATCAATGGGTCCTGCGGCGCCAGTTCATCGGCACCTATCTCGATTCCGACAGCACGAGCTTCGACGTGCGCGCCACCTCCAGCCTGAGGCTGGTGGAGATTGCGCCCGGCGTGCTGCACGAGGTCGGCGGTTCCCACAA
>DATFWO010000078.1:0-9481 GCA_035259205.1 Burkholderiales bacterium
CGGTAATTGCGAACGACTCGGGCGGCACCCGCGAGCTGGTCCTGGACGGGCGCACCGGGCTGCTGCTGCGCGACCGTGACGCGCAGGGGATCGCCGCAGCGCTTCGCCGCCTGATCGAGGATCCGGCCCTCGCGCGCCGCCTGGGCGAAAACGGCCGCCGGCACGTCCTGCGGAAGTTCTCGATGGAGCGGATGGTGGACGCTTACGGTAAGCTGTTCGCGTCGATATAGGGCGGGGCCCATGCTTACCCTTACAGTGCAGGTGCCGGAAGTGCGCGACCGCACGGCTCTCGCGGCATTGCGCTCCGGCCTGAAGACAATCGCAACCGGTCCAGCAGTGGCATCCGCGATTCCGGCGATCGCGGCGCAACGCGGCAATCCCGCGTGCGATCCGCTTCGGCCCTGGGGTCATCCCGCGCTCGGCGGCTACCGCCTGCTCCTGCACCGGGCGACGCGCCCCGATCAGTCGGCGGAGTACGGTGGCCATTTTCTGCTCTTCGAGCCGGTATCAGGCGCCGCGCTTTCCGCCGAGTCGTACGGGCGGCTCGGTCTCCTCGCGTACGGCGGTGCGGCAGGCCGCGATCGCAGAATGCGGCGCACGCAGGGTGGGCTGCGCCTTAGCAACCAGTTGCTCCAGACCGTCGTCGCCCGGCTGGATGCCGGCGAAGACATGATGCTGCGGCTCGAGACACTCGCCGCGCCGGCGTGGTGGCAGTTCTGGAAACAGCCGGCCAAAACGCAGCCCCTCTCCGATACCACGGTTGCGGCGCTGACGCCGCCCGCCGACGAGCTGAGCATAGTGGAGCAGCTGCTGGCAGCGGCGCCCCGGCGCCCGCGCCCGGAACGTAGCGAGGACCGCGACACCGGCCGCCGGGACGATCGTGACAGCTCCCGGTCGCGCAGCGACGACGGCTACGAGGGACGAGGCGGGGAGTTCGCGGGAGGCGGGGCGAGCGGCGGCTGGGGCGACACGAGCGGCGCGCGCGGACCAGGCGTGGACCAGGCGGGACGCATCGCAGCCGGGGTCGCCGCCGGTGCCGTGCTCGGCGGCATTGCCGGTCACGCGGCCGCCGCCGCTCGCGGCGAGAACGGTGCCGGGAGCGAATCAACTGACGCTTCCCCCTCTGATGGGGGTAGCGGTTCCGATACGACGACGGGCACGGCTTATTGACGTCGAGAAATTACCGCTCATGAAAGCGATCCAGATCAGCGAAACCGGCGGCCCCGACGTGTTGAAGTACGTCGACCTGCCCACGCCGAGGCCCGGTCCCGGCGAAGTGCTCGTCAAGGCGCATGCCATCGGCGTGTGCATGCCCGAAATCTACGTGCGCAAGGGCGTCTACCGGTGGATGCCGCCGCTGCCGGTGATACCGGGCATCGAGATGAGCGGCACGGTGGTCGAAGCCGGCAGTGGCGTGAGCAGGCTGCGCACGGGCCAAAACGTGTGGGTAACCGCGCGTGAGTTCGGCGAGCGCGGCGGCTGCTACGCCGAATACGTGAAGGCGCGTGACGACCAGCCCTATCCGCTTCCAGACGGCATCGATCTCGACCAGGCGGCGGGACTCGCCAACTACCAGGTGGCCTGGCATCTGCTCAATTCCGCGTTGAAAGGGTTCCAGTACGACTCGGTGCTGGTCGTCGCGGCGGCGGGCGGCGTCGGCACGGCGCTCGTGCAGCTCGCGAAAGCCGCCGGCAAGCGAGTCATCGGCGTGGTGAGCTCGGGCGAGCGCGGCGCTTTCGCGCGCGGGCAGGGGGCGGACGACGTGGTCGACCGCAAGCGCGGCGACGTCGTTGATCAGGTGAAAGGGCTCACCGGCGGGCGGGGCGTGGACCTCGTGCTCGACCCCGCTGGCGGCCCGAACATGACTTCCTATTTCGGATGCCTGGACCGCTTCGGCATGCTGATCCTGTACGGACGCATCGAAGGACCGCCTACCGGCAACATCGACGCCGCCATCGCTAGCCCGCCGTGGCGGAGCAGCGCCTATCGCTACTTCACCATGCACACGCTGGACGACTGGCCGGAGCTCCGCGCCAGGTGCACGCACGAGCTGATCCGTCTGCTGGCGAACGGCACGATTAAGGTGCCGATCCACGAGCGCATTCCGCTCGTCGAAGCGGCGCGCGCGCACCGCGTGTTCGAGTCGGGGATGGTGATGGGCAAGCTGATCATGAAGCCCTAGGTGGGAAGGCGTGATCAGTGATCGGTGATCCGTTCCAAAGAGCGTTGACGCCGGCCAACCGACTCATAAACCGTGCTTAATCGAGTTTCGTCGACCTATTAGAAAGTAGGCATTCTCCAATTAGCGGGAAAAAGATGGCGACGAACGGCAGCAAAGGCAAACGCGACTCATGCTTTGTGGTGATGCCCTTCGGCGGTTTGTGGGACAACTACTACGCTCAGATCTACGCGCCGGCAATAGAGGAAGCCGGGCTCGTGGCCGTCCGGGCCGACGAAGTTTTCCGCGCTGGATCAATTCTGCAGGACATCGTGGATCTGCTTGTGAAGGCCGCCATGGTTCTCGCGGACATATCGGAGAACAATCGAAACGTGCACTATGAATTGGGCTTGGCGCATGCGCTTGGGAAACCTACCGTGCTGGTGGCACCAGAAGGCGTGCCCCTGTTCTTCGATGTCGGTCAGGAACGCATGGTCACTTATGATAAGAATGATGCATTTTGGGGCACAGAGTTGCGGACGAAACTAGCTCGCACAATCGAAGAGACGATGCGAGCGCCGCAGACAGCAATTCCAACGGCATTCATGCATATCAAGCCTGTTCGCCATGAGGCTGACGAGGTCATAGTTCGTTTGCGGCGAATCGAGGAGCAAATCGCGGAGGTCGCCCGGATTGCGCTTGGTGGAAGGTCCAATGTGGAAAGCCGATTAGGCCAGATCATCAAGGGGCTGCCCGCTGCGGAAGCTATTGCAGAGCAACTCCTGCAAACGATGGAACCGAAGGAGGTCATACAGCGGCTCGTTACAGATGGGTTCGGCGTTTATATGGCTGAATCAGCTGTGGCGAGTGCCGCTGCACGCGCGCGGCGCTCGAAGTAGATTCACCTGTCTCAACGGGTCCATCCTCGATTTCGTTTGAACAGAGAGGTTTCTCTATGCCGGTCATCCATCATCGTGACCGCCCCGTTATCCTGTCCGCGTCCGGCCAGCCGACGTTGTCGATGGTCGTAAACAGCGATGTCGGTGCAACGGCGCTGTCCGTCTGGGTGACGAGCCATCACCCCGGCGAAGTCGTGCCGTTGCACACTCACACCGTCGAAGAGGTGCTGACGGTGGTCGCCGGCGAGGGCGTCGTGATCGTCGGGGGCGAGAGCGTTCCGATCACCGCGGACATGAGCATCGTAGTCCCGCCCGGCACGCCGCACGGCTATCGGAATACGGGAATTGACCCGCTGCGCCTGGTCATCTCGCTGGCTGACGCGCATGCGCAGCTGGGCAAGCTTGCCGAATAATCGCAGGTTCTATGACACGCCCAGCCAAAGCGCAATCCGACGCATCCCCACCTTCTGATGCAAAGCGCAACTTCATCCTTCAGCAGGGGCTCGGCGAGCCGGTGGCGGCAACGTGCCCAGTCCAGTATTCCGCGCTTCACTTCCAGCCTCGGCTGGTGGGTCTTACGGTTCTCGTGGCTGCCGCTCTGCAGGCGCCGCTCGTGTTCTTCGCTCTCGCCGCGGTGCTCTGGTGGGGCGCATTGGTTCCGCGTTTGAATCCTTTCGATGCGCTCTACAATTTCACCTTGGCGCGCAGCAGCGGTATGACCCTGCTGCCGGCTCCGGCTCCCCGCAGGTTTGCCCAGTTTCTGGCCGGATCGTTCGCTCTGGCGACTGGGGTCTCTCTGATTCTGGGTTGGCGCACCACCGCACTGGTCCTCGAGGGCTTCCTCATGGCGGCGGTCGCGGCGCTGGTATTTGGCGGGTTCTGTCTCGGGTCCTTTATTTTTCATCTCCTCATTGGTCGCGCCGAGTTTGCCAAGCGGACTCTTCCGTGGGCTAACGGCCCAGCTGGAAGGGCGTGATCGGTGATGAGTCTGGACGCGCCGCGTCACACGCGGCGCGCAACGAGGTCGGCGCCCTCGGCGCGCATGGCTTCGCTAATCGCGGGCCCGATCATGACTTCACAATCGTTGATCAGCACACGTTCCATGAAACTGACACGCCATGACGCGCCCTGATCGACAGGGAGAACTCTATTCTTGACAGTTATGTCAATCTTGACGACAATGTCAAGAATAGACTGGAGTGAGCCGAATGGTTGGCGTGCGTCAGTTTGACGAACAAGAGGTCATCGCGATCGCACTTGATGTGTTCTGGCGGAAGGGTCTCCACGACGCGACCATGCAGGACCTCGCGGCTGCAACCGGCGTCCAGCGCGGGAGCCTTTACAACGCCTACGGTGACAAGGAAGCGATTTTCCTGCGTGCTTTCGATCAGTACGCCGGGCGATTCTTGGAAACGGCGGGTAATGCGCTGGCCCAGGGCGGCGCTGCGGCCGGACTCCGAAATTTCTTCGACGTGATCATTGTGAATATGACAAGCGGCTCGCCTCCGCGGGGTTGCCTGACGACGCGCACCGCGCTCGATGCGGCTATTTCCAGCACAGCAGTGCGCCAGCGCGTGCAAAATCTGCTCAGCCGACTTGAGCAGGTCATCAGCAAAGCAATCGGCTCTGCTCCCAACAGGCTGCCAGCGATCGATGCAAATCGACTTGCTCGTGTCGTCGTGACATTCACGAGAGGACTTGCCGTGATGGAGCGCGCTGGATACAGCCGCAAGCAGCTGAAGGAAGCCGCCGCGACCTTCGTTGATACCTTGATTGGCGAACAACAAGGATGACATCGAACCTCGACAACATTATTTGGAGGAGCCATGCCCCTGATGCGAATCTCGTTGCGCGCCGATACCCCGGCCCAAACTCAGCGCGCCATAGCGGACGGCGTGCACCGTGCCTTGGTAGACGCCATCGGCACTCCCGAGGCTGACCGGTTCCAGATCATCGAGCAGTTCCCGGCCGAGGCACTGATCGCCGACCCGACATATCTCGGGGTGAGCCGGCAGAACGTGGTGTTCGTGAACATCGCGCTGGCGCGCGGGCGCAGCTCGCAGAAGAAGGCGGCGCTGTTCGCGGGGATCGCGAAGCACCTGGCCAAGGCCGGGGTGCGCGGCGAGGACGTGTTCGTCACCCTCACCGAGAACGGTCGGGACGACTGGTCCGTGGGCAACGGACAGCAGCAGCTGCTGGACGATGAGTTGCTGCACCGCCACGGCTGGATCCCGCCGACCCCGACCTCGTAGGTCCGGCTTGCCGGTTAACTTGATTTCGTCAGGGCCGTCAAACGGCCACGCTGTGCTCCAATTGAAGGCGACTCAGACTCAGGAGATCCCATGCCGATTCACCATGCGATGCTGGGCAAGCTGCCAACGGTGACCGAACGCACCCTTACGCCAATAGCGTCGCCGGCGCTGGGGTCCTCGTCCTGCTCGGTGCACGAGAATATCCTGAACGTTGGCGTGGTCGTCCCGTTGCACAAGCATTCAGTCGAAGAAGTCATCGTCTGCCTCTCTGGAGAAGGAGAGTGCACACTCGGGGGCGGTGAGCCGCAACCTTATCGAGCCGGAAGCGTGCTGATCATTCCGCCCGACACGCCGCACACTCTTCGCAACGTCGGCAACGAACGGCTTTGCCAGTTGGCGTTCCTTGCGGGAGCGGATGCGGGAACGCACTGGCTGGAGCCCGAGGGCAGTGTTTCCAAGTGAGAGGACGCAGTCACGCCTCGCGCCAGAGCGCTCGGAAGTATTTGCCTCGTTCGCTTCACCCAGTGTTGGATTCTCTTATTTAAGGAGAGATGACAATGAAGACGGTTCACAAGGCACTGCTCGCCCGCCTCGAAGCCAAGCCGGGCAAGGAAGCCGCGGTAGAGGACCTGCTGACCGGCGCGGTGGCGCTGGCCAACCAGGAAGCGCGCACCACGGTGTGGTTCGCGCTGAAGCTCGGTCCTTCGACCTTCGGCGTGTTCGACGCGTTCGCCGACGAGGAGGGTCGCCAGGCCCACCTCAACGGCGCGATCGCGCAGGCGCTGATGGCTAAGGCTCCGGAGCTGCTGAGCAAGCCGCCGCAGATCGACCCGGTCGATGTGCTGGCAGCGAAGCTCGCGTAGCGCCGATCGAACCTTGACCGGCAAGCCCCGGCGGCGCCCGTCACGCAAGTGGTGAGGGCGCTGCCGGGTACGTCGTTCGCATCCGCTTGCGGTAAAAGAATCGTGTTCGTCCTGGTCTGTCATTGCAGAGCGCCCGGGTTGGGCGCGGCCTTGTCGCCCGACCCGGCGCCGCTACTTCGCAACCTCGTAGCGGTAAACCCTGCGCTACTCGCCAAGGCCGGCGGCTGCGGAACTCACGAGCCGATCCCGCCCATCTGACTTTTGTCATGGTCGAGTACTCGCGGTGCACGGAATGACTACACTCTGGTTCGACAGTCCTCGCCGAATTCCCGGCCTTGTCTGCGTTGCTCGGGCGCCTCTACGGGCGTCAAGACCGCGCCCAACCTCAGGCGCCAGTCTCTCCGTCTTCCTTCTTCATCCTTCCGCCTTCAGGATGGTCCCCCACCCCCTGATGTTTCCCCGGCTTTCTTAGTTGGAAGTCTGTACAAATCAGATGGTTGAACGTAAGGTGATGAGAAACGGCGCGTGCATGACAGGTTTTTTCTCCTCGTTGGGGCCAACCAAAGGGGAGATTTGTCATGCACACGCACGCACGAAGGATTGTACAGGGCTTCATCGAAAAGCAGCTGAGTTCGATTCATGCGGCACGCCGCCCATTGTTGTGCGAATCGGTCACCGCGGTGATGGGCGGAGGGTTCCCTCCTTTCAATGCCAGTTGCTGATCTGGACGTCGCCGGGACTGGGCGCCCCTTTGCCCGTCTCAACCAGCGCCTTCAGGCTCATCAGGAAGATCGCCCACTTCGTGCTGCAGTGGTGCATGAACTCCACCGGTTCCTTCCAATCCAGGTGCTTGAAGAGCACGATAGAGTAGTCGCCTTCCTGTTTCAGCTCGAAACTAACCTTGGTGCCGATCCATTCCGCGGGCCCATCGATCACTTGCCACAGCACACGCTCGGCGGGACGAAGCTCGAGCACCTTCATGTCGAAGCCGCCGATCTCGCGACCGTCGGCGCTGAAGCGGAACTTGATGACTCCGCCGGCCTTGCTGTCCCCTTGCGTGTTGGTCGTCCACCAATCAGCCAGTCCGTCGCGCGTGGCCAATGCCTTGTAGACCTCTTCCGAGGACGCCTTGATTCCGACTCGATGCAGAATATCCGCCATGACACGTCTCCTTACGGTTGTGCCGCACGCGACTGCGTGCGTCGTGAGATAGTTTTAGCACCGGCGCATCGAATGGCGGGAGTTACAAGTGTGACGGGATTTCGATGGACTCGCTGATCGCGGCCGCGGGTCGCACACTGGCGCGGGCTGATCCTGCACCACTGAGGTGCCACCGACATGGCCGTCTCGACCACCGATGGGCTTCGCCGCTTGTCTCCAGTGTCGTTTTAGCCATCGTAACCGTCGCTCGCACGCGCATACACCGCGGACACGCTGGGCTTAGCAGACATTCATGTAGTAATTGCCACACGTTCTCGAAATTCGGAGCAACAGTCTCAACATTGGAGGGCTTCTCATGCGCGCTCGCATTGCTCTCTACGCGCTCACGGCGCTGAATCTCGCTGTTCTCGCTCTTAGCCTTGCTCAGCAGGTGAGTCTCGTGTTCGCAGGAGGCGAGCTGCCGGTACTTCGCGGCCGTGCGCTCGAAATCGTCGACGGCCAGGGCCGAGTCCGAGCCAGCATCAGCGTGCTGCCGCCGAGCCGTTCAACGTCCGAAGACGAACAGGCGGAGACTGTTCTACTTCGGCTCATCACCGAGCGCGGGCGCCCGACGGTCAAGATCGGATCCTCCGAACCGACTTCGGGCCTGAGCTTTGCCGGCCCGACGGGCACCAAGGATAGTTACTTGATCCTTCAGACCAGGGGCACTACCAGTTTGCTTAGGCTGAGGAACGAAGACGGACGCGAACGGCTCCTGTCTCCGTAATGACGAATAACGGTGACGAAACAGCAGGATCCCCGGCTTTGCCGAAATAGCTACTCATACAACGTCACCCATATCTCGTCACCATTATCTTGTCACGGTGTAACGACAAGCGTTCTGCCAAGGAAAAAAATGTGCGATCTTGATCAACCCGGAACATGGCAAGTAAATTGTTGCCTAATAGCTCAACAATTTTTCGCCCCTTCGCTCGTCATGCCGCATAAAGCGGCCGCACGGAGGTTCTGATGGACGTAACTCCGGATTCGAAAGCCTCGGCGCGCAGCGGCGAGTGTCTTGGCAACTACGGCGAAAGATACCTGTCGATCCGCCAGGTGTCGCGCAACCTTGCCGAGCCGCTCTCGGCCGAGGATTGCACGATCCAGTCCATGCCGGATGCGAGCCCGGTCAAGTGGCATCTGGCGCACATAACCTGGTTTTTCGAGACCTTCGTGCTCGGACCGAATCTACCCGGCTACCGGCCTTTCGACCCGCTATATCGATTCCTTTTCAATTCGTACTACAACGCCATCGGTGACCGGCAACCTCGACCGGAGCGGGGCATGCTGTCGCGACCGCTGCTGGAGGAGGTGCTAGCGTATCGCGACCATGTGGACGCGGCGGTCCTCGAGTTGCTCGCCGGGCGTCCATTGCCGAGCGAGGTCGAGGCCTTGATCGAGCTGGGGCTGCAGCACGAGCAGCAGCACCAGGAGCTCATCCTGACCGACGTCAAGCATTTGTTCTCGCGCAATCCGCTGAAGCCGGCGTACCAGAAGCAATGGCCGCTGACTCCAATCCGTCCGCGGAAGAGTGGATGGGTCTCCGTGCCGGCCGGACTCTGCGAGATCGGCCATGTCGGCGCTGGTTTCTGCTTCGACAACGAGACGCCGCGCCACCGCGTCTGGCTCGACGCCTTCCAAATCGCTTCGCAGCCGGTCACCCACGGTGATTTCATGGAGTTCATCGAGGACGGCGGTTACCGCCGGCCGGAGCTCTGGCTCTCGGCGGGATGGGACGTGGCAACAGCCCGTGGCTGGCAGGCGCCCCTGTACTGGGAGCGTCGAGACGGAACCTGGTGGTCATTCACCCTTCACGGAGCAGTGCCCGTGGACCCGCACACGCCCATCTGCCACGTGAGCTTCTACGAGGCGGATGCCTTCGCGCGCTGGGCGAACGGACGGCTGCCGACTGAATCCGAATGGGAGGTGGCGGCGGGTCAGGCGCCGCTTGCCGGGAACTTCCTCGAGAGCGGCGCGCTGCATCCCCTCGCGCTGCGCGAGGCGCCCGGCGACGGGGTATTCGCGCAGGCGTTTGGCGATGTCTGGGAATGGACGCGGAGCGACTACGGGCCGTATCCCGGTTTCCAATGTGCTCCCGGCGCGGTCGGT
>DATFWO010000079.1:0-6475 GCA_035259205.1 Burkholderiales bacterium
GCGCTGAAGCCCGCATTCGAGCGCGCGAGCGGCCACCGCTATTCGGTCCAGGCCGATTCCGCAATCAGGATGCTCGCGCGCGTCAAGACGGGCGAAACTGCGGATATCGTGATCCTCGGCGCATCCGTCGTCTGCGAGCTGACCACGCTGGGTATCGTCGCGGACCACAGTAGCCGCCCGTTCTCCCGCTCCCGGGTCGGCGTCGCCGTGCGCGCTGGCGCAGCGAGGCCCGACATCTCCTCCGTCGAGGCTTTCAGGCGCACCATGCTCGAAGCCCGGTCGATCGCGCATACCGTGCACGGCGCGAGCGGTATGTACGTCCCGGTGCTGCTGGAACGTCTTGGCATCGCCGAGCAGATGAAAGCCAAGACCATCACGCGCCCGGGCGGCTACATCGGCACCGTCGTGGCTGCGGGCGAAGCCGAAATCGCCGTACAGCAGATCGTGGAACTGCTCGCAGTACCCGGCATCGAGGTCGTGGGGCCGCTGCCCGATGAAATCCAGAAGGTCATCGAAACGTCGGCGGGAATTTTCGCGGCTTCGAAGCATCCAGCCGCCGCGGAAGCCCTGCTCCGGTTTCTTCTTGCGCCCGCATCGGCCCCCGTCTTCAGGGAAAAGGGCCTCGAGCAAGCCGGCAGCTAGGTTCTTCCTCCTTCCCGCTACTCCCGCCGTAACGACTTCCAGGTCGAGGTCGCATACGCGATCAGCTCCCCTTTCTCGTCCACCAGCTCGGAACGCAGATAGGAGATGCTGCGGCCGTGCCGTAGAAACCGACCGGTAGCGGTTACCTTGCCCGATCGGGCGGCTTTGACGTACTGAACTTTGATCTCCAGCGTAGTGCCCGGTCCGCTCGTCTTGTACAGCAGGTGCCCCATCGATATGTCGAGCACGAAGGCAATGACCCCTCCATGCAGGCCGCCCTGCGGGTTGAACATGTAATCTTTCAGCTCGAACGATATACGGCACGAGTCCTCGCGATAGTCGAACTCCATGCCGAACAACCGGATCAGGAAAAACGTTTCGAAATCCTGGTCGTAGGCTTTGAGCGCGCGTTCGAAGGCTGCTCTCGCCGCCTCTTCATCTATCGTTTTCTTCCTGCCGCTCATCACTCGTCACCCCTGCCACACCCCGTAGCCCTTTTCGCGCAGCTCTATCCCGAGCTCAACCTCCATTTCCAGCGCCGCCTCGTAAGGCATCGGGTTGTAGCACTCGTAGAGCTCGGGCAGGAGCCGCACGCCGTAGAGGCGCACGAACTTGTTCGATTTGATGCCCGCCTTGTGCTTGTCGAACCGGTCGTCGGGCGTGAGGCCTGTCATCCCGACATAGACACATGGCTTCACCGGATCGTAGTCCGGGTTGCACCGCTTGAACTTGGGCTCGTAGAGGACGCCCCGTGACAGGAGGACGACGTAGACGGAATGATGGAATCTCTGTTGCTTGCTCCGTCGTGATTGCGGCACCCGGCTTTCCCTCTCGATCCCGATGATCGGGCCGGCTCAATCTTACGCGTTCCGTCACGCGGATGCCGATCGAGTCCGCCCGCCACCGGATTCGGTCCTATAATGCCCCTTCCCCTCGGAAAGGATAACCAATGTCCTCCACAACCAATAGTCCCACCGGCCTGATCGTCGAGGAGGTCGTCGTCGGGCAGGGCGCGCTCGCCAACGCCGGCCAGAAGGTCAAAGTGCACTACACCGGCTGGCTCACCAACGGCACCAAGTTCGATTCGAGCAAGGATCGTGGCGATCCGTTCGTGTTCGATCTCGGCGCCGGCCGCGTCATCAAGGGCTGGGACGAAGGCGTACAAGGCATGAAGGTGGGAGGCACGCGCAAGCTCACGATTCCTCCGGAGCTCGGCTACGGCGCCCGCGGCGCGGGCGGCGTGATTCCACCCAACGCGACATTGGTGTTCGAGGTCGAACTGCTCGGGGTCGGGTAGGTCCGCCAGGAAGTTTCTGGAAGGCGGAAGCGTATCGGCGCTATGATGGCGCGACGCTGACTACCGGGCTCATGGCCAGACTCTTTCTCAGCTACCGGCGCAGCGATACCGGCGCCTATGCGGACCGGCTCGCGCGGCACCTGGCGTCATACCAGTTCGACGCCGTATTCCAGGACCGGCAGGATATCGAGCTCGGAGAGAACTACGCGGACCGCATACGCTCTTCGCTCTCGCAATGCAGCGCCGTTCTGGTTCTGATCGGAAAGGACTGGCTGGCCGCGCGGGACGCCCAGGGCCGGCGGCGGCTGGACGACCCGACCGACTGGGTGCGGCGGGAAGTGACGATGGCGCTGAGCCTGAAGCTGCCGATCATCACGGTGCGCTTCGACTATCCCCACGAGTTGGCCCCGTCGGAGCTGCCCCGGGATCTCGCCGCACTGCTGACGACGCACGGTTACGATATCAACGGCAACTATTTCGAGCGGGATGCCAGCGACCTGTGCGTGCGTCTCGAGAAGCTGCTCGTGGCCGCGGAGCGCACGGCGAGCCCCGGTGGTGCGGCGCCGTCCGCCAGCCGCTTGCTCAACCAGTTGCGGATCATTTGGATCGGGTTGGCGGTCATCACCCTTGGCGCATCCGTTGCTCCCGTGCTGGTCCCGGCCTTACCCGGCCTGTTCTGGATATTTCCCGGAAGCATGACGATGGCGGCATTCCTGTGGTGGCTCTACTGGCTCGGCGAATCGACGCGGCCTGCCCGCATGAGGGTAGCGTGATGAACGGAGCCGGATCCCTCCCGCAGGATCCGTTCGACCGCCGCCAGAAGCGCCTTCTGCTGCTCGCCTGGGTCGCCACGGCGCTGCCGCTGGCGGTGTTTGGCTACTTCACGTGGGCATCCTGGAACCTGCACCAGGAGCTCGCTTCCACCAGGAAATCCCTCGCGGAGGTCCAGCAGAAAAGCGCGGACGAGACCAAGGCACTCGCGGAGCTCAAGTCCAGGAAGGACAGACTGGAATCGGAGATCGCGCGGCTGGAAAGCGACCTCAAGGTACAGCGCGACAGCACCAAGCACTACCGCGATGTCGCCGACATCCGCATCCAGTTCTACCGGGAATCCGATCGGGAAGTCGTCGAGAGAGCGCTGGTCAAGCTCGGTTTCAAGCTCGAGACCAAGCTCGGCCAGTCCAAGCTCATAGACAGCAAGGCGAACAGCATCGCCTACGGCAAGCTGGTCTACCCCAAGGATTTGCGCGACATTGCCGTTGCGCTCGTCGATGCGGGATTTCCGCTCAAGCGCATTTACCCGGCTCAGGTACAGCCCGATCCGAACCTCATCCAGATCTATGCCTCGGCGGAGTCCGACCGAAGCTGCGGCCTGTTGAGCGTTACCGAGATTCGCGCCGGCACCACTTGCGGCGCGCTGCGGCGCTACTAGAACCGCCACATCTCGCATCCGTATTACAATCTACCGATACTCCAGGGAGATTTCCGATGACTACTGCCTACAATCCCGCCGCGCAATACGAGCTCAAGGTCTGGGACGTCGAATTCCGGCGCGCTCCGAAGCGGACCCTCATGGCCCGCATTTATCAGCCGCAGGGCACCGGGCCATTCCCCGCCCTGCTCGACGTGCACGGCGGCGCGTGGCACGACAAGGACCGCCTGGCCAACGTGCCGATGTGCGAGGCGGCCGCCAGGAGCGGCATGCTCGTCGTCGCGATCGATACGACGCTCTCGCACGAGGCGCCGTACCCTGCCTCCGTGCAGGACGTGAACTACGGCGTGCGCTGGCTCAAGGCGAAAGCGCGCGAGTGGAAGGGCGACCCTTCCACGCTCGGCGTACTCGGCAGCTCGAGCGGCGGCCATGTCGCCGAGCTGGTGGCCATGCGGCCGCGCGATCCACGCTACTGCGCGATTGCGCTACCCGAGGCACCCGGGCTCGACGCGACGGTCAACTATGTCGCGACGCGCTCGCCGATCAGCGATTGCCATGCCCGCTACGAGCACATGGTCAAGACGAATCGCCCGGAGATGATCAAGAAGAGCAAGATGTACTTCGATCCGTGGGAATCGATCTTCGAAGGCAATCCCGCGAAGATCCTCGAGCGCGGCGAAAAGGTCACCTTGCCGCCGCTCCTCATCATGCAGGGCGAGCTCGATTCCAACGTGCCGTGGCAGATATCGGATAAGTTCGCCCAGGCCTACCGCGCCGCGGGCGGCGAGTGCGAGCTGGAGATCTTCAAGGGCTGCGAGCACATGTGGATCCAGGACCCGGGCCCGCAGACCGACCGCGCGCACGAGGTGCTCAAGGCGTTCATCGCCAGCCAGCTGAGGGCACTGCGCAAGGCCGCTTGACTGGTACTGCGTGACTGATATTTCGTGAGCGCGTGACTCGAAAACCGTGACTGAAGAGGCGTGACTGGTGATGCCAGTCACGCCTCGCCGCTCACGCTCATGCTCTAACAGTCACGTTTAATCAGTCACGCGCGGCCTCTATCCGAATATCGCAAGCATCGTTATCATCCTGTCGGCGCGCTTGCGCGCCACCGGGGTCGCATCCCCAACGACAATCCGTTGGGGCCCCTGCTCCACCCCTCGACGCGCTATCAGTCACGTCTCATCAGTCACGCTCTATCAGTCACATCATGAGCAGAGAAATGCACGCAGGCGAGGCGGTGGCGGAGGCGCTGCGCGAGGAAGGCGTCAAGAGTATATACAGCGTTCCGGGATCGCACATCCACCCGATCTACGACGGGTTGAGCCGTGTGAAGTCGATCCGGTTCGTCACCTGCAAGCAGGAACCCAACGTTTCGCTCATGGCTGACGCCTATGGTCGCCTCACCGGCAACCCCGGGGTGTGCCTCGTCACTGCCGGGCCGGGTGGCGTCAATTCCATGGCCGGCGTCGCGCAGGCCTACGGCGCGGCGTCGCCGATGGTCCACATCGGCGGCGCGGTGCCCCTCAAGGCTGACCGCGAGGCCTTCCACGGAGTGGACGATCCGGCCTTCGTGCACGAGATGTTCAAGAAGATCACCAAGTGGAGCGCCCGCGTCGAGCGCATCGAGGACATTCCGGAGGTGATGGCGAAGGCGTTCCACGTCGCCCGCAGCGGCCGCCCGGGGCCCGTCCACGTCGAGCTGCCGCGCGTATCGGACTACAGCGAGCACATCCTGCAGGAAGGCCGCGCCGTCCTGGCGAGCTACAAGGCGATACCCACGGTAGTCGCCCAGCCCGACCCCAAAAACGTTGATCGTTGCGCAAAAAGAATGATGGAGGCGAGATCTCCCGTCATCGCCGCGGGAAAAGGAATCATCCGCCAGGGAGCGCTGCGGGAGCTCTCGGAGCTCTCCATGAAACTGCAGGCTCCCGTGGTCTACGCCCAGGATGCCATCGGCGTCATCCCGGAAGATCATCCGTTCTTCGCCGGCCACTTCCAGCACTACCGCAGCTATCCCCTTTGTGTCGACGCATTGAAGCGGGCCGATCTCATACT
The DNA here is from genome assembly GCA_035259205.1 of Burkholderiales bacterium. Lineage (GTDB taxonomy): Bacteria > Pseudomonadota > Gammaproteobacteria > Burkholderiales > SG8-41 > SG8-41. The sequence goes on from DATFWO010000079.1 coordinate 5,430, forward strand.
GGGTGTGGGCCTGCGGGCGGGCACGGCCGAGCTCACGGAGCTCAAGGAGCGTGCCCCCGAGAAGAATCTCGTCTTGGTCGGTTTCGACGACGCCGCCGACTCCCGCTATCAGGGCGAGGACGAGTGCGTCGCCGATCCCAAGCTGTTCCTGGCCGCGCTGCTCGAGCGCCTGGGAAGCTACCAGCGGCCGCGCAACGAGTCGCTCATCCGGCAGATGGCCGAGCGCAAGGCCGCCGTTCGCACCAGCCTGGCGGCGCAGAACGAGCCCCACCGGACCGACCGCCCCATCCACCCGGGCGTGCTCATGGACGCGATGAACGCGGTCCTGGACGACAACGCAGTCGTCTCCAGCGACGTCGGCAACTGCCAGATGTGGGCCCGCACGTTCCGCCGCATTGCCACGCCCCTGTCCTTCATGCAATCCGGCGTCTGGAATGCCATGAGCTATGGCCTGCCGACGGCGATCGTGGCCAAGATGGAATTTCCCCAGCGCGACGTCGTTGCGCTCGCCGGCGACGGCGCTTTCCTCATGACTATCGGCGACCTGCCGACCGCCGCGGAGTACGGAGCGAACATCCTCATCGTAGTGCTGAACGACGGCGCCTTCGGCCAGACCTACATGCAGCAGACCAATATCTACGGCCATACCTACGGCACCACCTTCGCGAGCCCCGACTTCGCGGCAATCGCCAAGGCTTGTGGCGCCGAGGGCATACGGGTCACCGACCCGGGCGAAGTCGAGGGCGCGCTCCGGCAGGCGCTCGCCGCGACAAAGAAGCAGCCTGCCCTCGTCGAGGTGATGGTCGCGGAGCGGCCATATCCCAAGTTCTAGAACTCGTGATGAGTGATGAGTCGCCCGTACCCGTCACTCGTCAGCCGTCACCATAAAAAAAGCGCCCCGGGACACGAATCCGCGGGGCGCCGCTACTGCTCAGGCAGCCGACTCAGCTGCGGTCGAAACTCCTGTGTGCGCGGGTTGATCCGCTGTTCGATCCTTGCAGGTCGGTGCTGCCTTGAAGGTCTCTCACGGGATCACCTCCTTTCGT
>DATFWO010000080.1:0-2601 GCA_035259205.1 Burkholderiales bacterium
ACCGCAACAAATAAGATGGCACGCACCTCAGACTCCTTGCGCCGAGAAGACGATGATGAGACGGAGGAGAAAACCGCCGATCAGCACCAGCACCGCGCTCCCGACCAGGTTGCGCTCACCAAGCATGTCTCTGCGCCAGGAGAGCGCGAGCGGGATCAGCATTCCTACGACGATAACGCCGAGAAAGAGCAGGACACCCCATGCGTTTAGAAATGCGCGAAACACCGGACCGAGACTGATCAAGAACGCGACAAGGACGATAAGCTCGAGGAGGACGACCCAGCCGTCGAGGCGATGGAGCGCGCTTATCCCGGGGATCGTCGCGCGCGATCTCTGCGCCAGCAGCAGCATCAGCGCCGCCGAGGTTGACGCCGCGGAAATGATAAACAACATGCCGAGCAGCGACGAATCCGACCAGATCGGCCGATTCGTCACAGCGAGCAGCACGCCGGTGTAGCCGGCGACAAAGAAGCCGAGCAGTCCTCCTATAATGGAAACCACGGTGCCGACCGGGTGCGGCGGGCGCCACCGCTGCGCCTCGGGCCAGTTAAATCGCCCGTCTTCTGCAAGCGCGCTCAAAAATTTGATCAGCGAGAACAGCCCGAAGATCGTGAGCGCCCACGAGCCGATCGACATCGGCGACCACGGCTTGAACATGGGCCGGAAAGTATTCGACTCGAGCAGCATGTGCCAAAAGCGCAGCGGCCGATGGAGGTCGAGCGTCAGCAGAATGCCGCTCAAAACGATGCACGGAAACGAGATGTAATACCCGATACGTGCGAGCGGCCGGTCTGTCGGACGGCCGAAGAAATCGATCATCGCCGCGAGGAAATAACAGCCGCCGGCGAGCCCGCCGACGAAAAAGTAAAGCGTCACGAGCCAGCCCCAGTCGGGGGACGCGCTGAAGAAAGTGCTAGACGGAAACGTGTTCATGGCCGCTCCTCCGCACCGCGGTTGCGGAAGTTGATCACCCCCATGAGACCCACCAGAACCGCGCCCAGGACCGAGAACCACGAGCCCAGTTTCAAATTGCGCGTCGGCATCTTGGGATCTGGCGGCAAGCCGTAGACTTCCGGCTTGTCGACCAGCAGGTAAAACGAGTTTAGCCCGCCGAGCATTTTTTCGTCCGCGCCGTAGAGATAAGCGCGCTTCTCGCCCATCTGCTGCAGCTGCGCGACGCGCTTCTGCGCGCGCTCTTTCAATTCTCGGATCGTGCCGAACTGGATCGACTGCGTGGGGCAGGCCTGCGAGCACGCGGGCTGCATGCCGGCTTGCAGACGATCGTAGCAAAGCGTGCACTTCTGCGCGGTCCCGGACGCCGGATTAATGTCGATGACGCCGAACGGACACGCCGAGATGCAGTCGCGGCAACCGTTGCAGGCGTCGGACTGAATGACGACCGTGTCGAACTCCGTCCGGATGATCGCGCCGGTCGGGCAGACTTCAAGACAGGCCGCCTGCACGCAGTGCTTACAGACGTCGCTCATCAAGAGCCACCGGCCGTCCTTGCGGTCGTCGGTGAACTGCTCGACGAATTTCACGTGGCGCCAGTGAATCCCGTCGAGCGAGCGCGTGTTGTCGTAGCTGTTGCCGGAGAGCGTGTTCTGGCCGCCGTTGGTGCTGGGGAGCTGGTTCCACTCCTTACAGGCGACCTCGCACGCTTTACAGCCGATGCACACCGTCGTGTCGGTGTAAAATCCCATTGGCTCAGCCATAGATCACCTCAAGCCTTTTCGACGTTGCAAACGAAGGCTTTGCCTTCGTGCATCGAAACGTTCGGATCGCCGACGAGCGACGTGAGCTCGTTCACCACGTCGCCGGTCGAGAGACCCTCGTAGCCCCAGTGCCACGGCATGCCGACCTGATGGATCGTTTTGCCGTTCATCTTGAACGGGCGCATGCGCTTGGTGACCAACGCCTTCGCTTTGATCTGCGCGCGCGGGCTCGAGATCTTCACCCAATCGAGGTTTTTGATCCCTTTCTCCTGCGCGAGTTCCGGGCTGATCTCGATGAACAGCTCCGGCTGCAATTCCGTCAGCCACGGGTTCCAGCGGCTCATGCCGCCGGCGAGGTAGTGCTCGGTCAAGCGATACGTGGTGAGAACGTATGGAAACTTCGGGTCCGCCGGCTGAGCCAGTGGGTTAGCCGCGTCTTTCCAGTACTTGATAACCGGGCTCGCCTGCTGCTGGTACAGCTGGTTTTTGACCGGAGACTCCACCGGCTCATAATGCGTCGGCAGCGGGCCGTCGACCATGCCCGACGGCGCGAAGAGCCAGCCGAGTCCGTCGGGCCGCATGATGAACGGCGCCGTGCCCGGCAGAGCGTCCATGCCCGGCGCGCCGGGCTTGGCCTTGTCATCCGGCGGCTTGGTCGCGATGTAATCCGGCACGTCGTAACCGACCCATTTTTTCGCTTCGGCATCCCACCAGACCCACTTCTTGCGCTCGCTCCAGGGCTTGCCTTCGAGGTCCGCCGAAGCGCGGTTGTACATGATGCGCCGGTTCGCCGGCCAGGCCCACCCCCAAGTGAGCTGCGCGCCGGGCTTGCCGGGAGGATCGGGCGTGCGGCGGTCCGGCAGGTACTTGTCGGGACCCGGAAACA
>DATFWO010000081.1:0-17587 GCA_035259205.1 Burkholderiales bacterium
CTGATCGTGAACCAGGCGGCGCTGAAGGTGAAGCGCGCAGGAATCCAGCCCCTGCTAGACGCGATTGTGGGCGCCATCCGATGATCGCGATCCGGCGCCTCGACGCGGCCGCGGCCGATTTCGACCGGCAACTCGCCGAGCTGCTGAGATTCGAATCGGCGCAGGACCCGCAGGTCGACGCGACGGTGGCAACGATCATCGCCGACGTGAAAGCTCGCGGCGATGCAGCTCTGCTCGACCATACGCGGCGCCTGGACGGCGTCGAAGCCCGTTCGATGGACGATCTTACGATCGGGAAGCACGAGCTCGACAACGCGGCGCGTGACACACCTGAAGCGCTGCGGGCAGCTCTGCGCTCGGCGGCGTCGCGCATACGGATGTATCACTCGCGGCAGCTCGCTGCGTCCTGGGAATACACTGATAGCGACGGCACTGTCCTCGGGCAGCGCGTCACGCCGTTGGACCGCGTCGGCATCTACGTTCCCGGCGGCAAGGCGGCCTATCCGTCGTCAGTGCTGATGAACGTCATTCCCGCCAAAGTGGCGGGGGTGGGCGAACTGATCATGGTGAGCCCGACCCCGCGCGGAGAGCGCAACCCGCTGGTGCTCGCTGCCGCGGCGCTCGTGGGAGTGGACCGCGTGTACACGGTGGGAGGCGCGCAGGCGATCGCGGCGCTCGCCTACGGTACGGAGACGATACCGGCCGTAGACAAGATCGTCGGGCCGGGCAATCAATACGTCGCGGCCGCCAAGCGGCGGGTTTTCGGCACGGTCGGCATCGACATGATCGCCGGACCATCCGAAATAGTCGTGGTGTGCGACGGGAAGACCGACGCCGATTGGGTGGCGATGGACCTCTTTTCGCAGGCGGAGCACGACGAGGTCGCACAAGCCATACTCATTACGCCGGACGGTGCATTTCTGGACGCGGTTGCCGCGAGCATGGAGCGCCACCTGGCGCAGATACCGCGACGCTCGATCATCACCGCGTCCCTGGCGGCGCGCGGCGCATTGATCAAGGTGCGCGATCTCGACCAGGCGTGCCAGATCGTGAACCGCATCGCGCCGGAGCACCTCGAGCTATCGACCGAGCACCCCGAGAAGCTGTTGCCGAGAATCACTCATGCAGGCGCGATTTTTCTCGGGCGCCACGCGTCCGAAGCGCTCGGCGATTACTGCGCGGGTCCCAACCACGTGCTGCCGACCTCGCGTACGGCACGCTTCTCCTCCGCGCTGGGCGTCTACGATTTCCAGAAGCGGGCGAGCATCATCCGCGTCTCGCGCAGAGGTGCCGTGAAGCTCGGCGCCGTGGCCGCCGAGCTCGCGCGCGGGGAAGGCCTGACCGCGCATGCCAGAGCGGCCGAATTCCGAATGGAGCAACCGAACCGCCAAGCCGCGAAGCCCGCAAGGAAGGGCAAGGTCAGGATTTGAATCGCCTGGCGGTCAGTCGATTGTGCCTATGCCAAAGCCACCAGACGAGATCATCCGCGAGGACATCGGCGCGCTGAAGGGATATACCGTGCCTGACAGCACCGGCATGGTGAAGCTCGACGCGATGGAGAACCCGTATCGCCTGCCGGAAACGCTGCGGGCCAGCATCGCACGGCTTGTCGAGCAGGCGGCAATCAACCGGTATCCGGACGCGGCGGCGACAGAGCTCAAGGTACGGCTGCGCGACGCGCTGGGCGTCCCGCGCAACATGGAATTGCTGCTGGGCAACGGCTCCGACGAGCTGATTCAGACGCTCATGCTCGCCACGGCTCGTCCGGGCGCCGTGGCGCTGGGCGTCGAACCTTCGTTCGTCATGTTTCAGCTGATCGCAGCGTTCGCCGGCATGCGCTACGTCGGCGTGGAACTGCGGGAGGACTTCCAGCTCGACGCCGAGCGCGTGCTGTCTGCCATGGTGCAGCACGAGCCGGCGCTGGTCTTTCTCGCCTATCCCAACAACCCCAGCGGGAACCTGTTCGACGAGGAGCTCGTCATACGCATCGTCGAGGCTGCGCCTGGCATCGTCGTGCTGGACGAGGCTTACCATGCCTTTGCCGGCAAGACCTTCATGCACCACCTCGAGCGCCATTCCAATCTGCTTGTCATGCGCACGGTTTCCAAGCTCGGACTCGCCGGTATCCGGTTGGGGGTTCTGATCGGGCCGGGAGAGTGGCTGAAGCAGCTCGAAAAGGTGCGTTTACCGTATAATGTGAACACGCTGACGCAGGTGGTCGCCTGCGAGGTGCTGCAGCACGGCAAGGTGTTGACAGATCAGGCGGCGGCTATCAAGCTTGAGCGTGGACGGCTGCTCCGGGAGCTGGGGCAGGTGCCCGGTGTAACTGCATATTCGAGCGACGCCAACTTCGTATTATTCAGAATCAACCACGCGGAGCGCGTTTTCGACGGACTGAAAAAGCGCGGAGTGCTCATCAGGAGTCTCCACGGATCTCATCGACTGCTTGAGAATTGCCTGCGGGTTACCGTCGGCACGCCGGATGAGAACACCGCCTTCCTCGCCGCACTGGCCCACGCTGTCGCCGCCTGATCCAAAACCCATCCCGATGCATCGTCGCATCCAGGCCACATTACCCGCGCAGCACTCGTGTCCACTATTGAGATAGGTCGCGCTTGTCCCGCGCGGTTCATGCCCGTCTGAGCACGGCCATGCGTAAAGCCGAAATCACCCGCAACACGAACGAAACGAAGATCAGCGTCAAGCTGGATCTTGACGGGACCGGCAAGTCGAAGATTGCGACCGGCGTGCCGTTTCTCGATCACATGCTCGAGCAGGTGGCACGCCACGGAGCCTTCGACGTCGAGGCCACGGCGAAGGGCGATCTGCACATCGACGGACATCACACTGTGGAAGACGTGGGCATCGCGCTGGGCCAGGCGTTCGCCAGGGCACTTGGCGAGAAGACGGGCGTGCGCCGCTATGGGCACGCGTACGTCCCGCTCGACGAGGCCTTGTCGCGGGCGGTCGTGGATCTTTCCGGACGCCCCGGCCTCGACTACCACATCGAGTTCGCGCGCGCCCGCATCGGCGAGTTCGACGTCGATCTAGTCCACGAGTTTTTCCAGGGCTTCGTCAATCACGCGCAGATTACGCTGCACGTGGACAATCTGAAGGGCGTGAACGCGCACCACCAGGCGGAGACCGCCTTCAAGGCGTTTGGGCGCGCGCTGCGCATGGCGGTGGAGGTCGATCCGCGCGTGCACGACGTGCCTTCGACCAAAGGAACCCTGTAGCCACCGGCATTCGGCCGTCAGGTCCTTCCACATCTCCGCCCGCCGAATCCATCCGCGTGAAAAGGCACAGAGCTGACTGTTGAGCGCTCACATGATTGACGTTGCTGTCGTCGATTACGGCATGGGCAACCTGCGCTCGGTGGCGAAGGCGATCGAGCACGTTGCGCCGCGGTTGGGAGTTGCGATAACGAGCGACCCGGAGGAGGTCAGCCGCGCCTCGCGCGTGGTCTTCCCCGGGCAGGGCGCGATGCCCGATTGCATGCGCGAAATGGACGCCCGCGGCCTGCGCGCGGCGATCGTCGAGGCTGCGCGCAGCAAGCCGTTCCTGGGCATCTGCATCGGTCTTCAGATGCTGTTCGAGGCGAGCGAGGAAGGCGACGTGGCGGGGCTGGGCCTGCTGCCGGGAAGAGTGCGCCGGTTTCCCGCGGAAAGGATGGCGGAGCAGGCCGGTGGGAAGCTCAAGGTGCCGCACATGGGATGGAACGAAGTCGAACAGGTGCAATCGCACGCCCTGTGGGCGGGCATCCCGCAGGGAAGCCGCTTCTATTTCGTGCATAGCTACTACGTCGAACCCGACGCAAGCCGCCTCATCGCGGGCGCCAGCACGTATGGACTGTCGTTTACCTGCGCGGTCGCGCGCGACAATATCTTCGCGGTCCAGTTTCATCCTGAAAAGAGCCAGGCATCGGGGCTCAAGCTGCTTTCCAATTTCGTAGCGTGGGAGCCGGCTCTGCGCGGCGCTGCCCGCACGACGGCCATCGCGTAGCCATTTTCCATGCTGATCATTCCGGCAATCGATCTCAAAGACGGCAAGTGCGTGCGCCTGAAGCAGGGCGCAATGGGCAAGGCGACCGTGTTCTCCGAAGATCCGGGCGCGACCGCGGAGAGCTGGGTCAAGCAAGGGGCGCGGCGGCTGCACGTGATCGACTTGAACGGCGCGGCGGCGGGCCGGCCGAAAAACGAAAACGCGATCCGCGCGATCGGCACTGCCGTGGCAGGCAGGATACCGATCCAGCTCGGGGGCGGCATCCGTGATCTCGACACCATCGAGCAATTCCTCGACGGCGGCGTGAGCTACGTCATCATCGGCACCGCTGCGGTAAAGACCCCCGGCTTTCTGCACGAAGCTTGCGCTGCGTTTCCGGGGAGAGTGCTGGTGTCGCTCGATGCAAAGGACGGAAAGGTGGCCGTGGACGGATGGTCCAAGATGACCGGCCACGAAGTGCTCGATCTCGCCCGGAAGTTCCAGGACTACGGCGTGGAAGCGATCATCTATACCGATATCGGCCGCGACGGCATGATGACCGGCATCAATGTCGATGCGACGTTAACGCTCGCGCGCGCGCTGACGGTGCCGGTAATCGCGAGCGGCGGCCTTACCAGTCTCGACGACATCAAGGCGCTTTGCAAGGTCGCCCACGAAGGAATCACCGCAGCGATCACCGGCCGCGCGGTCTATGAAGGCAAACTGAATTTTGCCGAGGCCCAGCAGCTCGCCGATCAGCTCACCAAGCCCGCCGAGGCTTAAGTATCGAGCGCCGAGCGATGAGCGGCGGGTGCCTCGATATTGCTTGTCACCTACGCTCACTGCTGCCCGCTCACTGCTCGCCGCTTAGATGAGCCTCGCAAAACGCATCATTCCCTGCCTCGACGTAACGGCAGGACGCGTCGTCAAGGGGATCAACTTTGTCGGCTTGCGCGACGCGGGTGATCCGGTCGAAGTCGCGCGCCGCTACGACGAGCAGGGAGCGGACGAGCTCGCATTTCTCGATATCACCGCTAGCAGCGACGCACGCGATCTCATCGTGAGCGTGGTCGAAGCGGTGGCGGCGCAGGTCTTCATCCCGCTCACGGTCGGCGGCGGCGTGCGGACGGTCGAAGACGTGCGGCGCCTGCTGAACGCCGGGGCGGACAAGGTCAGCATCAATACGGCTGCGGTCGAGGACCCGCGGCTCATCGCCGAAGCGACGGCCCGCTACGGGTCGCAATGCATCGTGGTGGCGGTAGACGCCAAGCGGGTGGCGGACTCCGACCGCGCGCGGTGGGAGGTCTACACCCATGGCGGGCGCAAGGCGAGCGGCCTGGATGCCCTCGAGTGGGGCAGGCGCATGGAAGAATCCGGCGCGGGCGAAATTCTGCTCACCAGCATGGACCGCGACGGAACGCGCGCCGGCTTCGACCTCGAGCTCACGCGTGCATTCTCCGATGCGCTCTCGATACCGGTGATCGCAAGCGGCGGCGTAGGTGCGCTCGATCACCTCGTCGATGGGGTACTGCAGGGCCGTGCCGATGCCGTGCTCGCAGCGAGCGTATTCCACTATGGCGAGTACACCGTGCGCCAGGCGAAGGAACATATGGCCCGGCACGGGATCGAAGTGAGACTCTAGTTGCGGTTTTCGAGTTTGCGCGTTTCGCGTGGTGTTTGCTGTTTTTTTGCAAACTTGAAACTTCAGACTGGAAACCGGAAACTGCATGTATGAAAGACGGCTGGCTCAACAAGGTGAACTGGGCGCTCGACGGCCTGGTGCCGGTGGTCGCACAGGAAACCGGCAGCGGGCGCGTGCTCACCGTCGCCTGGATGAACCGAGAGGCGCTGCAGAAGACGGTTCAGACCGGCGAGGCGCACTACTGGTCGCGCTCGCGCAGAAAGCTGTGGCGCAAGGGTGAAGAATCCGGCTACATGCAGAAGGTCAGCGCCATACGGCTCGACTGCGACGAGGACACCATACTTCTAGAAGTCGAGCAGACCGGAGGAATCGCGTGTCACACCGGGCGCCATTCCTGTTTTTTCCAGAAGCTCGACGGCGGTGAATGGGTGGTGGCGGACCCGGTGCTCAAGGATCCGAAGGAAATTTACAAGCGATGATCGACGCGGACGTTTTACTGCGGCTCGGCAAGGTCATCGCGGAGCGCAAGCAGGCCGACCCCTCGAAATCCTACGTGGGGAGCCTGCTCGCCAAAGGTCCCGATGCCCTGATGAAGAAGGTTGCCGAGGAGGCGGCCGAGACGCTGCTTGCGGCGAAGGACGGTGATAAACTGCACATAGTGCGTGAAACCGCCGACCTGTGGTTTCACAGTCTGGTACTGCTCGCGTGGTACGGCCTGGGCCCCGAAGATGTGCTCGCCGAGCTGCGGCGGCGCGAGGGGGTTTCGGGAATAGACGAGAAGAATTCCCGGGACAGGCGAGACGGACTGTGATCGCCGCCGCTCGGCGATTCGAGGAGAAGTTACATGGGTTCTTTAAGCGTTTGGCACTGGCTGATCGTACTGCTGGTGGTGGTCCTCATTTTCGGCACCAAGAAGCTGCGCAATCTGGGCACCGACCTGGGCAGTGCGGTGAAGGGTTTCAAGGATGGCATGAAATCCGAGGAGGAAAAATCGGCCCAGGCAAAGGCCGAGATTCCGCCGTCCACCGGCCAGACCATCGAAGGCGAAGCCAGGAAAGAGACTCCCAAGGTCTGAGCGGTAAGCAGTAAGTCGTGAGCAGTAAGCGCTAGCTGCTGCTTCTGCACTTCCCGCTCACCGCTCACCGCTCACTCCTCACCGCCCTTAATGTTCGACATCGGATTTTCCGAGCTGCTGGTCATCGCGGTCGTCGCCTTGATCGTGATCGGACCCGAGCGGCTCCCCAAGGTTGCGCGCACGCTCGGACATCTCTTCGGGCGGATGCAGCGCTACGTCAACGACGTCAAGGCCGACATCACGCGCGAAATGGAGCTGGAGGAGCTGCGCAAGCTTCAGTCGAGCGTCGAGGACGCCGCGCGCTCCATCCAGGACTCGGTGAACAGGCAGGTGAGCGAAACCAGGACCGAACTCGACAAGGTCGCGGAAGCGATACAGCCGCCTGCGGATTCCACGGCCCCAGCCGGGACGGATCCTGGTGCCCACCCGGTCGTGCCGCCGGCCGCCGAGCCTGTATCGCCGCAGCTCGACCTCGCGCTCGAATCGAAGGCGGAGCCCACGGTGCCCGCACCCAAGCCTCAGTCCTGAAGACGGGTGACAACTGATGCGTGATACCTGATGGCGGAGCGGCTTCACGCGCTCGCCGTCGTCACTCGTCACCCGTCACGCCTCATGCGGCAATGAGCGAAGATACCTTTATTTCCCACCTGGTCGAGCTGCGCGACCGTTTGCTGCGCTCGATTATCGCAATCGTAGCGGCGATGGTCGTGCTGGCGATCTGGCCCGGGATCGGCGGCATCTATGACTGGCTGGCGTGGCCGATGATGCAGTCCCTGCCGGAAGGCACGCGCATGATCGCGACCGGCGTGGTCTCTCCCATTCTCGTGCCGCTCAAGGTCACGCTGCTCGCCGGCTTCCTCCTGGTGCTCCCGTACGTGCTTTATCAGGCATGGGCATTCATCGCTCCCGGTCTGTATACGCACGAAAAGCGTATCGCCTTGCCGCTCGTCATCGGCAGCACCTTTCTGTTCGTGCTCGGCATCGCCTACTGCTATTTCGTCGTCTTTGGGTTGATCTTCCAGGCGATCCATAACTACGCGCCGCGGGCGATTACTCCGGCTCCGGACATCGAAGCTTATCTCAATTTCGTCATGACGATGTTCCTCGCGTTCGGGATCACGTTCGAAATTCCGCTGGTGCAGCTGGTGCTCGTGCGCACCGGTGCAGTAACCGCGGAGAAACTCAGGGACGTGCGCCCGTACGTGATCGTCGGGGCGTTCGTCATCGCGGCCGTAGTGACGCCGCCGGACGTGTTGTCCCAGCTGCTGCTGGCGATACCGATGTGCGTGCTCTACGAGATCGGCCTCGTCGCCTCACGCTTGTTCGGCAAGCCGTCGCCGCGGGAAGAGGACCATCGCGATCTGCCGGTTACCGAGCTGGGCAAGATCGACGCGGAGAAGAAAGGAGAATAAGAGCCGGTCGTGCGCGGTCGATGCTGCACTGGGGCTGGAGCAGGACCCGCTACCTGCTCGTATCGCTCTCAGCCTGCAGCGGACCGCTATTCCTTGCGCGTGAGCTTAGGCCTGCGCCCGACCGTTACTTGAAGTTCGGCGCCAGTCTGTTCGCGCATCACTTTCAGCCGCGCCTGCTCGCCCGGCTTCAGTCCGGCGATCAGATTGAGCATCGTGCTGGAGTCGCCCACCTGGCTGTCGTTGACCGCGACGAGAATATCGCCCAGTTTCACGCCAGCCTTGTCGGCCGGCCCGCCGCGCACGACCTGGGTGATCAGGACGCCTTTGGTGACCGCGAGCTTGAACGATTCTGCCAGCTCCCTGGTGACGTCCTGCACTCCCACTCCGATCCAACCGCGGGTGACTGTACCGTCCCGTATGATCTGCTCCATTACCTGGCGCGCAATCGAGACCGGTATGGCGTAACCGATGCCCATGGAGGCCCCGCTCGGCGATTGCGAATAGATGGCGGTATTGATGCCAACCAGGTTGCCGTTCGTGTCGACCAGCGCACCGCCCGAATTGCCGGGCTGTATCGTCGCATCGGTCTGGATGAAGCTCTCGAACGTCGTAATGCCGAGCTGCGTGCGCCCGAGCGCGCTCACGATACCCAAAGTGACCGTCTGTCCGACGCCGAACGGATTGCCGATCGCCAGTACGACATCCCCGACGCGCACCTGCTCGGCGCGCGCGAAGGTGATTGCGGGCAGGCGCGGCAGCTCGATCTTGAGCACTGCGAGATCGGTATCGGGATCGGTGCCGACGACGCGCGCCGGAACCTTCCTCGCATCGGCCAGCGCGACCTCGATTTGATCCACCGACTCGATGACATGATGGTTGGTCAGGATGTATCCCTGCTCGTTGACGATGACCCCTGAGCCCAGCCCTTCGCGGCGCTGCACGCCGGGATCGTCCGGCTGATTGCCGAAGAAGTAGCGGAAAACCGGGTCGTCGATGAAGGGATGGCGCGGGCGCTTGACTTCCTGGCTGGTAAAAATGTTGACGACCGACGGCATCGCCTTGCGCGCCGCACCGCTGAACGACGTGACCGCGCTCGGGGCAGTCGTGTCCTGCGTCGGCGGCTCCTTGATCGCCACGACGTTTCCGCGCGGATTCCAGGAGAGCAGGTCGGGACGCAGCGTGGAGACGACGAACAGTGCCCCGAGGCAGATGGTCGCGGTCTGGCAGAAGGTAAGCCAGAGTTTGCGCATGCTAGGTCAGGTACGGCCGGTCCAGGCTGGAACAAGTGCTTCCAGTGGGCCCACCGTTGGGATTTGTCATCAGGATGTTGTTGGCTGGGGCGCTTGCTTGATGAGGATCCTGCAAGAACCCAGTTTCGTGATTATTGCCAAAAAATGCCGAAACGTCACCGCCGGCCGAGATCGGGTGCGGCGCCGGCTGGGCAGTGTAACGGTAACGCTATGATCTGTCGTAATTATTTCAGGTTTTGCTTAAACTGCGAGCAGGCTTTGTGTAGAATGCCACCTTTCGACTTGCGGGGACGATGAGGAAATAATCACATGCCTGACAAGGAGTTGGACGAGGACAAGCGGCGTTTTCTCGTGGCTGCCGCCAGCGTCGCCGGCGGCGTCGCCGGCGGCGTTGTGGCCGTTTACCCATTTGCCGCGAGCATGCTGCCTTCCGAGCGCGCCAGGGCGGCCGGTGCGCCGGTGGAGGCGGACGTGAGCAAGTTGCAACCCGGCGAACGCATGATCGTCGAATGGCAAGGCAAGCCCGTGTGGATAGTCCGCCGCACCCCGGAGATGATTGCCTCGATACCGAAGATGGACGCTCAGGTCGCGGACCCGAAACTCGAAGTGCAGCAGCAGCCCGATTACGCGAAGAACGAGAACCGGTCGATCAAACCCGAGTATCTCGTGCTCGTCGGTATCTGCACGCACCTCGGCTGCTCGCCGCAGTTCAAACCGAAGGAAGCCGGCGGCGGTGAGATGGGTGGGGCGTGGCAGGGTGGATTCTATTGTCCTTGCCACGGCTCGAAGTTCGACCTTGCCGGCCGCGTCTTCAAGGGCGCGCCCGCGCCGATCAACCTTCCCGTGCCCAAGCATATGTACCTCTCGAACACGACCATCCTCATCGGCGAAGACAAGAAGGGAGCGTAAGGATGGCCGCCGCCGAAAAACAACCTGTGACGGGTGCCTGGATCTTGAACGGGCCGCTGACCTGGATCGATCAGCGTTTCCCCCTGGTATCGCTGTGGAAGGAGCACGTCTCCGAGTATTACGCGCCGAAGAACTTCAATTTCTGGTACTACTTCGGCTCACTGGCGATGTTCGTCCTCGTGATCCAGATCGTCTCGGGGATCTTCCTTACCATGAACTACAAGCCGGACGCGGCGCAGGCGTTCTCGTCAGTCGAGTACATCATGCGCGACGTGCCGGGCGGCTGGCTGATCCGTTACATACACTCGACCGGGGCGTCCGCGTTCTTCATCTGCATTTATCTGCACATGTTCAGGGCGCTCCTGTACGGCTCGCATCGCAAGCCGCGTGAGCTCATCTGGATCTTCGGCGTGCTGATCTATCTGTGCCTGATGGCCGAGGCGTTCTTCGGCTATCTGCTGCCCTGGGGACAGATGTCGTATTGGGGAGCGCAGGTGATCGTCAACCTGTTCGGCTCGGTGCCGTTCATCGGCGAAGATCTCGCCGTGTGGATCCGCGGCGACTCCGTGGTTTCCGATGCCACGCTCAACCGCTTCTTCGCGTTTCACGTGATCGCCGTGCCGCTGGTTCTGCTGGGGCTGGTGGTCGCTCACATCATGGCGCTGCACGAAGTCGGGTCGAACAATCCCGACGGCGTCGAAATCAAGAAGCACAAGGACCCGAAGACCGGCCTCCCGCTGGACGGCATCCCCTTCCACCCCTACTACACGGTCAAGGACACGCTGGGCGTGGTGGTTTTCCTCATCGTGTTCTGCGTGATCATGTTCTTCATGCCGGAATTCGGGGGCTATTTCCTCGAGTACAACAATTTCATCCCGGCCGATCCGTTGACGACCCCGCCGCATATCGCGCCGGTGTGGTACTTCACGCCCTATTATTCGATTCTGCGGGCCGTGCCGCCAGTGAGCATCTCATGGCCATTTTCCTGGCACTCGCAGTTCCCAGGGGTCCTTGCGATGGGGCTGGCGGTGATCATCTTGTTCTTCCTGCCCTGGCTGGACCGGAGCCCGGTGAAATCGATCCGCTACAAGGGCGCGCTGTACAAGTCGTGGCTCGCGGTATTCATCGTAGCTTTCTTCGTTCTCGGCTATCTCGGGACGGTGCCCACCAACGCCTGGGGCCAGTTCGGGTGGCTCGACAACGCGGAGCGCGCGACGGTCGTCGCCCGCATCCTCACGGTGATCTATTTCCTGTTCTTCCTGCTGATGCCCTGGTATTCCAGGCGCGACAAGTGCAAGCCGGAGCCGGACCGGGTGACGTGGGGGGGGCACTGATGCTCGGCCGCAAGAAACTGCTTATTGCACTGCTCACGCTCCCGGCGCTCGCCTCGTTTTCGTCACGGGCTTCCGAGAGCGTCAAGCTCGACCGTTTACCCATTGAGGCGAACGCGAGCGACCATCTCGTGTCACTGCAGCGCGGCGCTCACGCCTACGTCAACTACTGTTTCGGCTGCCACAGCGCGTCCTACATGCGATACAACCGCTTGAGGGACCTCGGACTCACCGAGCAGCAGATCAAGAGCAACCTGATATTCGCCGATGTCAAGGTAGGCGATTTGATGACGAACGCCATGGATCGCAGGAGCGCCAAGGAATGGTTCGGCACGGCCCCGCCGGACCTCACTGTGATCGCTCGCGCACGCTCCTCGGGCGCGGGTAGCGGCGGGGACTGGCTCTACACGTATTTACGCAGCTTCTACCGCGATCCGTCCCGGCCCACCGGGTGGAACAACGTGGTGTTTCCCAATGTGGGCATGCCGCACGTGCTCTACCAGCTCCAGGGAGTGCAGGCGCTGAAGACGGAGGAGCAGACCCTTCCCGGCGGCCACAAAGAGCAGGCGCGCAAGCTCGCGCTCGAGAAGCCGGGAACTCTCTCCCCGCTCGAGTACAACCGGATGGCGGCCGATCTCGCGAACTTCCTGGTGTATATGGGCGAACCCTCCAGGCAGTCCCGCGTTGCCGTCGGGATCTACGTGCTCATGTTTCTGGGCGCGCTGTTCGTGCTCGCGTTTGCCCTGAAGAAGGAATACTGGAAGGACGTGCATTAGATCGGTGATCAGTGACCGGTGATCAGTCACCGGTCTCTGCAGCCCTCTGTTCAACTACCAGTTACGATTCACCAGTCACGAGTCACCAGCCACCGTCCTTATGATGACCTTGTATTCAGGCACGACCTGCCCGTTCAGCCAGCGCTGCCGCATCGTGCTCTACGAAAAGGGCATGGACTTCCAGATCGTGGATGTGGACCTGTACAACAAGCCGGAAGATCTGGCGGTGATGAATCCCTACAACAAGGTTCCCGTGCTGGTCGAGCGGGACCTCATACTCTACGAGTCGAACATCATCAACGAATACATCGACGACCGTTTTCCTCACCCGCAGCTCATGCCCGCGGATCCCGTAATGCGCGCGCGGGCGCGGCTGTTCCTCTTCCGCTTCGAGCAGGAAATGTTCAGCCATATCGAGTCGATCGAGAAGGGCACGCAGAAGCAGGCCGAGAAAGGGCGCTCCATCATCCGCGACAGCCTGACCCAGATCGCGCCGGTGTTCGCCAAGCAGAAGCACATGCTGGGCGACGACTTCACCATGCTCGACGTGGCGATCGCGCCTCTGCTGTGGCGCCTCGACCAGTACGGCATACAGTTGCCGAAGCAGTGCGCGCCGCTCATGAAG
This sequence comes from Burkholderiales bacterium, assembly GCA_035259205.1. GTDB lineage: Bacteria > Pseudomonadota > Gammaproteobacteria > Burkholderiales > SG8-41 > SG8-41. Next base: position 13,002 of record DATFWO010000081.1, read on the forward strand.
TATGCGGAGCGCCTGTTCAGCCGTCCCGCGTTCATCGACGCCCTGACGGCTTCCGAGAAAGTGATGAGAAAATAGTCACGCATTCCGAACAATGGCCGAGCGATCCACCAAGCCCTATCTGATCCGCGCCATGCACGAGTGGTGCACGGACAGCAATCTGACGCCCTACCTCACGGTCCGGGTCGATGCGAACACCCGCGTCCCGTCCGAGCACGTGAAGAACGGCGAGATCGTGCTCAACGTCAGCCATGACGCCACGCACCGCCTGACGATCGGCAACGAGCTGATCCAGTTCGCGGCGCGCTTCAACGGGGTCTCGCGGGAATGCTCGATTCCGGTCGAGGCGGTGACCGGCATCTTTGCGAAGGAAAACGGGCAAGGTCTCGGGTTCCCGCCCGAGATGGCAGGCGAGAGCGCGCCCGCATCTACCGAGCCCACGCCCCCTTCCGCCCCCACCAACGGCGGCAAGCCCAAGCTCCAGATTATCAAGTAGCGCGTCGAGGGGCGGAGCAGGGGCCCCGCTTGCGGGGATGCGACCCCCGGTGGCGCGCATTGCGGCCGAGGCGGCGCTCGATCGAGGTTGCGATGATTGGTCGGAGGCCGCGCGTCGAGGGGCGGAGCAGGGGGGAGACACGATGGCCGCTTGGAGGCCGCGTCGAGCGCTTTTGACACTCCCGCAGGGCCAAGTGCAGAATCGCCCCGCAGCGGCTTTTTTTTGGAGGAGACAATGACGAACAATTTAAGCATTCCGGTCATTTCGGCTGCCTTGCTTTGCGTCACGCTTCCGAGTTGGAGTCAGCAGAATAATCCGGAGGATAAGGGCAAGGAGTTGGCAGCGGCCATGTGCAATAGCTGCCACCCGCTAACCGCACGTACCGGCTCGGGCTACGACGCCAAGGGCTGGGACACGGTTATGCACATGATGATCAATCACGGGGTTTCGGTGCAGAAGGACCAAATCGAACCCCTCAAGGCCTACTTGATCAAGACCTTCCCGATAAAGGGCCGGCCTGACGCGGTGGTAGTTCCCGGTCCCGTTAAGGTCTCCATGAAGTTCTGGGCGGCGCCCACGCCGGGATCGCGCCCCCACGATCCGCTCGCGGCGAGGGACGGCTCGCTTTGGTACACAGGCCAGATGAACAACGCATTAGGACGAGTCGACCCGAAAACGGGCAACATCAAGGAGTATCCCCTCAAGACTCCTCATTCGGGCCCGCACGGCCTGGTGGAAGACAAGGACGGCAACATCTGGTACACGGGAAATACCGGCGCGTTGATCGGCAAGCTCGACCCGAAGACGGGCGCCGTCACCGAGTACAAGATCCCGGACCCGGAAGCGAAGGATCCGCACACGCTGCTCTTCGACCGGAGCGACATCCTCTGGTTTACGGTGCAGAATGCGAATCGAATCGGGAGGCTCGACCCGAAGACCGGCGAGATCAAGCTGCTTACGCCGCCGACGCCGAAGTCACGGCCATACGGCATGGCGTTTGATTCCAAAGGAACGCTTTTCGTCGTCCAGTTCGGCGTCAATAAGATCGCGAGCGTCGACCCGAAGACGCTTGCGATCCGCGAGTATACCTTGCCGGATCCGGCGTCGCGCCCGCGGCGCGTCGCGATTACCAGCGACGACATGGTCTGGTACGCCGACTATTCGCGCGGTTATCTGGGGCGCCTCGACCCGGCAAGCGGCAAGGTGACTGAATGGCAATCGCCGAGTGGACCGAAGTCCGCGCCCTACGGCATCTCCGCGATCAATGACGTCATCTGGTATAGCGAGTCCGAAGCCAGCCCGAACACGGTTGTGCGTTTCGATCCCAAGATCGAGAAGTTCCAGACTTGGGCGATCCCGGGTGGCGGCTATATCGTGCGCAACACCTCGGTCACGCGGGAAGGTAACTTCGTGCTGGCGAACAGCCTTGAAAACGGCGTCACGCTGGTCACCATCTCGAAATGAATTGGCGGCTGACAGGGGATCCGGCCTGCCTGCGCGAAGGCACTAGCGAGGCAACCAATTGACCGCTTCACGCAGGTGAACGACGCTTACAAAGGGGACGGCAACGGACGCAATATTTTGCGCCACGGCTACATCGCCCAGCCGGTGGCTTGAACCGCTATCGGCGCAACGAACGGCGGCAGCGATGCCGCCGTTTTTGTTTGCGGCATTCCACACATGGTCGCCGGAAGATAACGGAATACCATAGGGAACCAGCTTGTTCACGCTGGGTCAGACACACGGGCAAACATCGATCTTTCGCACTGAGCGGAGGAGGTCCGTATGAGGAAACTCCACTCGTTCCTGTTTTGTCTCGCATTGGCCGCCACAGTCCAGGCTCAGATCCCCTCTGAAGTAGCAAGACCTGCGAGCGAGAAGCAGACCGCACAGAAGACGATCGAGGGCTACTGGCAGGACACCGCCCGCCGCATCCTGTTCACGCGCGATGCTCCTGCCTCGTACGCGTACGGCCAGTGGACTGCGCTGGACCAGTCACAGACCTATCCGTCCGCCAAGCAGATTCGCAAATCCGCCAAGGGCTTCGAGCTGGTGGATCTGCTCTACGACGACACGTATGCCATTCGGATCGTGCGGGCGGACGACCGGAGCATCGAATTCGTGAGGTCCGCCCCCTTTCCCGCGTGCGAGATGCGCCATACGTGCAGTCTTCAGGGCGAGGAAATGCTTTGCTCGCTGGAAAACGTGTGTCGGGAAGGCGGAAAGGACGTTCTGGACTGGAAAGGAGAGGAGCGCTACGCAAGGCGGGAAAATTGCGAGCGTGGCCTGCGCCGCGAAGCGCAGGGAATTCCTCACCGCTGTCGGTAGTGGTCAGAAGTGCGCGGCATGCTGTTTGCGGACTTCATGGTGATTTCCTCAACGGAAAGGCCCACGTGAGGCCCAGGCGTACTTCGCGGACATGGCGGTCGCCTTCGTTCGCCGAGCGTATCCCGATGTCGAAGGAGAGGTGCTCCTTGCTGCGCCAGATCGCACCGACGAGGCGCGAAACCGTGCGGGGGCTGCCCGAGGTCTTCTCGGTGAAGACCTCCATCACCGGCCGCACCGGCCAGTCGTAGGGGCCTTCGATGATGGCGCCGAGAAAAACATCGCCGCGATGCTCCCGCGTTAGCGCCAGGGCGCCGTTCAGATGCACCGTTGCGGCCGGCCAGCGCTGCGAGACGATGCCCGCCCACGAGAAGCCGACGCCGTTCTCGGCGTTTACGCCCGGAAGCAGCAGGCCGTATTCGGTGGCGACGCTTGGGCCGGATTCGTCCTGGAGCGCCCCGCGCCGCAGCACCTGCTTGATGAACGCTCCGTTGTTGACGAAGCTCGTAGCGGGAGTGCCCGGTTCGCCTTCTCGTAGTTGCAGGCGCTGTCCCTGCAGCACCAGCTCGCGGCCACCCTCGAGCCCGATATTCGCGATGACCGCGGGCGCAACCCAGTACTTGTTCGCGCCATCACGGAGGTAACCGACCGGGCCGAATTCCAGCTCGAATTCACCGGCGCCGGCAACGTCCGCATCCGTCGAATCGTAGGGGCGGAGTGCGAAAGCATCCTTGCTTGCCATCCCTGCAAGCCCCAGGATCAGGATACCCGTCGTGACGATGTGCTTGGACAGCAATGGTCTTGCTCCGAAAACGAATCCTCTCACTCATTGCGCAGGACGCCGGCCGTAAGAACGATGCCGTCGCGCCTATACTCGATTTCGTCGTTACGGATCCAGATCTCGAAGCATTCGGTTACGGGTAACCTGGCCTTTCGCACCACGCACATCTCATTTCCAGCCAGTTTCCACGTGCCGGGTTTCACGACACCGAGATCCACTGCCTTGAGCGTTCCGTCCGGATTGAAGCGGTCCGACCAGTGACTCTGGTCAGTGATCACCCGTCCGACGATCCTTGTGCGGATCTCTTCGGCATTCAAGCGTCTGAAGGTGTCGGCGGCGATCCCCGGACAAACGAGCGCAAACGCACCCGGCGCCAGCAGGCATCCGAGCGCCCAGCGAGATCCTGCGCTTCGCGAATGGACCATGGCCGGATCTCAGAGCACGGCCCCACGCTGTTCGATGAAGCCTTCTGGATCCCCCCAGGGACTCATTCAATTTTTCGCGATGGCCGTTTTCTCAAGCGCAGAACGCAGGGATTTTGCGAGCTTCAACGCGTTGTCGTTGGCCCAGAAATGCACGAATATCATCCGCGGCTGCTCGGTCAGCATGTGACTGTGGATTGCCGTCACGTCGATGCCGCCCGACTTCAACGTTCGGATCAACGGATTTACCTCGTCTCCGGCAACCACGAAGTCACCCGTGATTGCGGCATTGCCGCTTCCGGTGGGCTGGAAGTTGATTGCATGCGCCGAGCCCATGGCGGTGGGAACCGCCACGTCGCTCTCGGTGATCGGATCACGGCGCGGCACGCTGAACTGGTAGACCCCCCCATTTCCCTGGCCCTTGGCTCCCATGATCTGGTCGAGCTGCGCGGTGTCGAGATCGATAGCCGGGGGCGCTGCAGCGGCGGGCGGAGTCAACGGGGTCTTGCTCATCGCCAGGGCCGATCGGATGACTTCGGCCATCTGCACCGGATCGCCGTGCCCG
>DATFWO010000082.1:0-2602 GCA_035259205.1 Burkholderiales bacterium
GAGTCGGGTTTGACGACGCGCCACCGCCGATGCCCGAACGCGAATCCCGCGACTTCTTCGAAGGCGTGCGGACGTTCGGGTACGGCGAGTCGATCGAGTGGCGCTTCGCATCCGGCGGCTTTCGCGTCCGCGGCCCGGCGACGGTCTGGTCGCGGATGCGCATCCCGCTGGTGCCCGGGGAAGCGCCATCCCCGCTCGTACGACTGCTCACAATGGTCGACTCTGCGAACGGGGTGAGTTGGGAGGTGGATTTCTCGACTTACATGTTCGTCCCGGTGAACCTCACCGTATCGATCACGCGCAGCCCAGAGGGCGAGTGGGTGGGGATGCACGCGATCACCGCGCTCGCCGGCGACGGAGTCGGAACGACCCGCGCCCGGCTTTTCGACACCCAAGGGAACGTCGGCGAGGCGCTCCAGACGCTGTTCGTCGCTCGCCGCGAGCAGTAGTCGCGGAGCCGCGGCGACGAAGGCGCTGCGGTCCGGTGCAGCAAACAGGTCGAGATCTCACCCGGCCAGCGCCCGGCGAATCCATCGCTCCGTGGTTACCAAAATGAAACAAATGTCTCGAAAGAACGGCAAGCACGCGAGGCCTTGAAAGCCAGACACCCTCTGTAACACGAAATTCATGTATCAGTTCCCACCGGTGACACCGGTGAGCACTCTAGGGTTGGTAGAAGGCCCAATCCGTAGGCCGGATTAGCAGCCTGCGGGCTGAAGTCTTGGTCAGAGGCGCGTCCGCGCTTGACAATTCATCGGCAGCGGGAGGATTGAAAGGCTGCCATGGCTGCAGAGCCTCAAAACCCGTTCGAGATCGGGCTGGAGAAGAATTCCGCTAACTTCGCGCCGCTCACGCCGCTCAGCTTCATCGGTTGGAGTGCGCACGTCTATCCACGCCACCCGTCCGTGATCCACGGGGGGCGCCGCTTTACCTGGCAGGAGACTTACGCGCGCTGCCGGCAGCTCGCCTCGGCGCTCTCGGGCCGGGGGATCGGCGTCGGCGACACCGTCGCAATCATGCTGGCGAATACACCCGAGATGTACGAATGCCATTTCGGGGTGCCGATGACCGGCGCCGTGCTCAATACGCTCAACACCCGGCTCGATGCGGACGCCCTCGCCTTCATGCTCGACCACGGCGAGGCAAAGATGCTGATCACGGATCGCGAGTTCTCCGGGACGATGGCGAAGGCGCTGAAGAACGCAAAGGCGCGTCCACTAATCATTGACGTCGAGGACCCCGAGTACTCAGGGCCCGGCGAGCGGCTCGGCAAGATTGATTATGAGACGCTCCTGAGCGCAGGCGACGCCGAGTATCCGTGGCAACCGCCTTCGGACGAGTGGAACACCATCTCGCTCAACTACACCTCGGGCACGACCGGGAATCCCAAGGGCGTCGCCTACCACCATCGCGGCGCGCACCTCAACGCGGTTGGCAATGTCCTCAGCTGGAGCATGCCGCGGCACGCGGTGTATCTGTGGACGCTGCCGATGTTTCACTGCAACGGGTGGTGCTTCCCATGGTCGATCGCGGCCATTTCCGGCACCAACGTCTGTCTTCGCAAGGTCGATCCAGCGCTGATCTTCTCCCTCATCCGCGAGCACCGCGTCACGCATTACTGCGGCGCGCCGATCGTCCACAACCTGCTGGTCAATGCGCCCCCAGAGCTGCGTGAGGGCATCTCACACAAGATTCACGCCCTGGTGGCGGCCGCGGCGCCGCCGGCGGCGATGCTGGCGGCCATGGATCGGATGGGAATCGAGCTGACGCACGTGTATGGCTTGACCGAAACATACGGGCCGGCCTCGGTTTGCGTGAAACAAAAGGAGTGGGAAGCGCTCGAGGTCGATCGCCGCGCCGAGCGGAACGGACGCCAGGGGGTGCGCTATCTATTGCAGGAAGGAGCCACGGTGCACGACCCGATCAGGATGCAGCCGGTTCCCTGGGACGGAAAGACAGTCGGCGAAATCATGTTCCGCGGCAACATCACGATGAAGGGTTACGTAAAGAACGCCAAAGCGACGCGAGAAGCGTTCGAGGGCGGCTGGTTCCACTCAGGCGACCTGGCGGTGATGCAGCCCGATGGCTATTTCAAGATTACCGACCGCGCGAAGGATGTGATCATCTCTGGCGGCGAGAACATCTCGTCGCTCGAAGTCGAAAACGCGCTCTATGATCACCCGGACGTCCTCACGGCGGCGGTGGTCGCCCAGCCGGATCCCAAGTGGGGCGAGACACCGTGTGCTTTCGTCGAGTTGAAGCCGGGCGCACAAGCAACGGCAGAACAGCTCATCGAGCACTGCCGGGCGCGGCTTGCCCATTTCAAGGCGCCGAAGACAGTCATCTTTGGTCCGCTTCCGAAGACCTCAACCGGCAAGATTCAGAAACACATTCTCCGCGAGCGGACCCGGGCGACGTCTGCCATTGAGTAGAGCTGCGGCCGCAGCGCCCTGCGGGATCGCGCAAACGCGGGCGCCTTCGTCTTCTCGGGTTCTGCACACACCTCGCTGCAGTCGTCTGACTTTTACACCCGCACAGCGGGAAGCGGGGCGACGGGTGACGGCGTCGTCCTGAACAACTGGGTCCGCGACTTCCTAAACGG
>DATFWO010000083.1:0-15370 GCA_035259205.1 Burkholderiales bacterium
GGATAACGGGCAGGCCATCGCTCCAGCCTTTCGCGCACAGGAATTCGTAGACCGCCTCAGGATCATCGTCGCATTCGACCATCGCCCCCGGGGCCTGCAGCATGGCGGCAAGGGAGCTCATGAGCGCTTCTCCCGGAGTAACTTCAGCAACTGCGGTAGCGCGGCCGCAGCGCGTTCGCGCACTGTCTCCATGGACTGGCCGCCCAGCGGATGCCGAATCTCGAGCAGCGGCAGATCGGGCACGCCGAATACATTCGCCTGAGCCGTGCCGAGCTTCATGAAGGTATCCGAGCAGACCACCGCCGCGATCAGGCCGCGCTTCGTCAACTGCGCCATGTCGTGGACACTCCACGACGTGCACGAGCCTCAATCGGCCATTGCGCTCAGGACCAGATCGGCTTCCCTGGCGAATTCGTCGAGCATCTCGTCGGTGGCCGGGCGACTGGAAGTGGGCTTCCTCTTCATAACCACCGTATCGACCTCGACCTCCTTCTTGACGCCTTCGACGATCAGGTTTAGCAGGTGATCCGCGTTGGCCTTGCTGTTGTCCAGCACGCCAAGCCGGATACCGCCGGAGCCGAGCTTGCGGCCGGGTCTCATCTGCGTCACGTCTTCCATGGGCGCGTCCGGCGCCACCAGAAAAATCTTTGCCATCGTCGTTCCCTTCAAGACATAAAAACCAGGTAAGCAGTAAGCGGCCAGCGGCAGAAACCGCCACGCGGCGATGTTAGCCGCAGCCCGCAGCCCCGGCAATGCCGGGAGCCGCATCATCTCCTGTTGAACGGGGTTCCGGTTGTCGTATCCTTCGCAACATGGCAATCGTCAGGCATCTGAGGATCGCTGGGCGCGTCCAAGGGGTCGGGTTTCGTTTCTACATGGAGCACAAGGCGCGCGAGCTCCGCGTGACGGGCTGGGTGCGCAACCGCCACGACGGCACGGTCGAGGCGATGGTGCAGGGGACGCCGGAAGCCGTGGACGCCGTCATCGCCGCCGCGCGCAAGGGGCCGCGCTCCGCGCTGGTGACCGACGTCAAGGTAGCTGAAGGCAGCGGCGAGTTCAGCGATTTTGCGCTGCGGCCGACGGAGTAACGCCGGTGAATAGTGAACGGTGAGCAGGGAGCGCATAACCCGAAGCGGCTCGAACCCTCAACCGCAACCAGTCTCGGGTCACCGATCACCGGTCACTGCCTAAAGGCTTCCGCCCGTCGCCGATACTTGTCCGCCTCCGCGGTCTTGTTCTGCGCGTCCAGCACGATCACGAGGTTGTTCAAGGTGTGCGCGACGCTGCGGTGATCGGGCTTGAGCACCTGCTCCTTCACTGCCAGCGCCCGCCGCAGGAATTTTTCGGCCTCGAGATACTTGTCCTGCGCAAGCAGCATGGTGCCGACGTTGTGCAGGCTCGTTGCGGTCTGGAAGTTCTTCTCGCCGTAACGTTTCTGAAAGATCGCCAGCGCGCGGCGATGCAGCTGCTCGGCGGCGCCGTACTTCTTCTGGGCGAACAGTATCTCCGCCTGATTCTGCAGTGCCAGCGCCGTTTGCGGGTCGGTCGCGCCGTAGAGGCGGGTGCTGACCTTGACCGCGCGCTCCGCGAGGCCCAGCGCCTCGTCGTACTTTCCCCGCAGCCTCAGCACGAAGGCAGCCTTGCCCAGAGAGAGCTCCGTCGCGCGATGATTCTCTCCGAAAGACGCTACGGCTTCCTGCAGCGCCTCGCGCGCGAACAGCTCGGCCTGCTCGAAGTTGCCGCGCTGGAAGTGCAGGTCCGCCTGCTCGTAGAGCCGCTTCCATTCGGCTTCGCCTCCGGCCGCCGGCTGCGCGCAGAGCACGACCGCCAGGCCGACTGCAAAACATACCGATAGCGCGCGTCCGGGCACCCCGCCCCGCGGCGCGGCGGCAAGATCACGCATCGCGGAACAGGCTCTTCAGCCAGGCGAGATACGCGCCCGACTCGGGCGCTCCCTCCTCCGGCGCGAACTGCGCGAGCTCGGCGTGGAGATCGAGATGCCGGTGCGGCCGGATGTAGGCATCGGGCAGCACCGCATTGATGAGCCGCTGGCAGGGATGGGCCGCGTTGTCGTGGAAGTTGAAGTTCTTCCGCAGGCGGGGACTTGTCCGCGCTTCACTCAGGACCGTATCGAGGAGCGCCTGATCGATGACGCTAGGCGACGTCACGATAGAGGATCTTGACGTTTTCAGGACTCAGCCAATCCGAGAGCGAGCGGATCAGGTCGTCGTGAAGGTTGACGCGCCAGGCGTCGCCCAGATCGATTTCGCAGCTCGCGCCGCGGTTCGAATAGGCAACGGATACCTGACAGGATCCGCTCCGGTAGGGCGCGAGCACGTCTCGCAAGCGGGCGCCCGACGAGGCTCCGTTGCAGACCAGACGCACGCCCCGGGCGAAGCGATTGCGGGCTTCCACCAGCGTGTAGACGTTCACCGCGCGTATGCTGGTGCGCAATTCGCCGCCGCCTTCGAATTCCCCGTTCGCCGGGCGGCCGCGCGAGCGCAGCTGGACTTCCAGCACCAGCAGCTCGTCGTCCCTCAGCTTCTGGCGATATTTGTCGAAGACGTCGCCGAACACGATCACCTCGGTCGTATCGGAGTCGTCCGAGACGTTGACAACGCTCATGCGGCCGCTGGCAGTGCTCTGGCTGCGCACGTTCATCACTATCCCCGCGACCCAGTAGCTGCGGCCGGCATAATCGTTCGGCGTGAACGCCGCGAGATCCGCCAGTCTGGTACGCACGAAGCGCCGCACCTCGTCCCGGTAGACGTTGAACAGGTGCCCGCTGAGATAGTAGCCGAGAGCGAGCTTCTCGTTCTGCAGCCGCTCCCTGATGCTCCAGCGCGGCGCATCGGGGATCGCGGGGCGCGCCGCGCTTCCCGTGATATCCGCGAAAAGACTCACCTGGTTCGCGGCACGGCTCGCCTGCTCCGCGCTTTCCAGGGCAACGCCGACCGCCGCGAGCAGGCCGGCCCGATGGTCGTCCACCGAGTCGAACGCGCCCGCGCGCACCAGCGATTCGACCACGCGGCGGTTAACGAGGCGCTTGTCCACGCGATGGCAGAAATCGAACAGGTCCTTGAACCGCCCTTGCCGCCGGGCTTCGACGATGCTCGCAATTGCCGCCTCGCCCGTGCCCTTGATCGCGCCGAGGCCGTAACGGATGGTGCCCGCGCCCACCGGCTCGAAGCGGTAGTTCGACTGGTTGATATCGGGCGCGAGGACCTCGATGCCGTGGGCGCGCGCGTCGCCGGCGAACAACTGGACCTTGTCGGTGTCGTTCATCACCGCCGACATGTTGGCCGCGAGGAACGCCGAAGCGTGGTGCGCCTTGAAGTACGCGGTCTGATAGGCGACGAGCGCGTAGGCGGCGGCGTGCGACCGGTTGAAGCCGTAGCCCGCAAACTTCTCCATCAGGTCGAACAGGTCGTTGGCCTTGCGCTCGGCCACGTTGTTCTTCGCGGCGCCCTTGACGAAGATGTCGCGGTGCTGCGCCATCTCCTCGGGCAGCTTTTTCCCCATCGCGCGGCGCAGCAGGTCCGCTCCACCCAGGCTGTAACCGCCGATCACCTGCGCGATCTGCATCACCTGTTCCTGATAGACCATGATGCCGTAGGTGGGCTTGAGGATGGGCTCCACCCTCTGGTCGGGGTAGTCGACCCGACCGCCGTGCTTGCGGCGCACGAACTCGGGGATGAGCTCCATCGGCCCCGGGCGGTAGAGCGAGATCAGCGCGATGATGTCCTCGAAGCGATCGGGTTTCGCCCGCGCGAGCAGGTCACGCATCCCGCGCGATTCGAACTGGAACACGCCGGTCGTATCGGCGCTCGAGAACAGACGGTAGGTCGCGGGGTCGTCGAGCGGGATCGAATTCAAGTCGAGGGATGAAGGATGAGGGATGAGTGATGAGGAGGCATCCCGCCCTTCCTTTTTCATCCCTCCGCCCTCCGCCCTCATCCCTGCGATGTACTTGAGCGTCCAGTCGAGTATGGTCAGCGTGGTGAGGCCCAGGAAATCGAACTTGACCAGCCCCGCCGCCTCGACGTCCTTCATATCGAACTGCGACACCATGTTCTCGGAGCCGTCCGCCACGTAGAGCGGGCAGAAGTCGGTGAGCTTGCCGGGCGCGATCAGCACGCCGCCGGCGTGCATGCCGACGTTGCGGGTAAGTCCTTCCAGCTTCTCGGCGAGCGCGAGCAACTCGCGTACCTCCTCCTCCTTCTCTTCGCGTTCCTTCAGCTGCGGCTCCATCTTGCGTGCGTCGGCCAAGGTGATGTGGCGACCGGGCTGGAACGGGATGAGCTTTGCGAGCTGATCGCAGAACGTATACGACAAGTCGAGCACCCGCCCTACGTCGCGTACCACCGCCTTCGCCGCCATGGTCCCGAAGGTCGCTATCTGAGAGACGCTGTCGGCGCCGAACTTCTGCTTGACGTATTCGATGACACGATCGCGGCCGTCCTGGCAGAAATCGATGTCGAAATCGGGCATGGACACGCGCTCGGGATTCAGGAAGCGCTCGAACAGCAGGTCGTAGCGCAAAGGATCGAGGTCGGTGATTCCAAGGCTGTAGGCGACGAGCGAGCCTGCGCCCGAACCGCGACCGGGCCCGACCGGAACGCTGTGGCCCTTCGCCCAGTTGATGAAGTCGGCAACGATCAGGAAATAGCCGGCAAATCCCATCTGCACTATCGTTTTCAGCTCGAATTCGAGGCGCTCGCGGTACCGGGCGCGGTGCTCCGCCCGGGACTTGTCGTCGGGAAAGAGCTGTCCCAGGCGCTTCTCCAGCCCGGACGCCGCCGACTCGCGCAGAAACTGGTCGAGCCCGACGTTGTTGGGTGTGGGAAACCGCGGCAGCTGCGTCTTTCCCAGCTCGAGCGCGAGATTGCAGCGTTTCGCGATTTCCACGCTGTTGGCGAGCGCCTGCGGCAGATCCCGGAAAGCGTCGGCCATCTCCGCCTGTGTCCGGAAATACTGTTCCGGCCCGAAGCGGGAAGGCCGCCGCCGGTCGGAAAGCACGAAGCCTTCGGCGATGCACACCCGGGCTTCGTGCGCCCGGAAATCGTCCGGCTTGACGAACTGCACCGGATGCGTCGCGACGACCGGCAATTTCAACGCAGAAGCAAGCCGCGCCGCGCGCTGCACGTAGGCCTCGACCGGCACTGCCGCCGCGCCGAGCGCCGTGGCATTCCTGCCGAGACGCTGCAACTCTATGTAGTAACGGTCGGGGAACAGCTCCCGCCATTCACCGGCGATGCGTCGCGCCTGTTCCAGGTTGTCCACTACGAGCGCCTGACCGAGGTCGCCGTGATGCGCGCCTGAGAGCGCGATCAGCCCTTGCGTTCCGCTCTCGGCAAACCATCGCTTCCTGATCTCGGCCCGCCCCCGGTACTGGTTCGACCGGTAGGCACGGGTAAGCAGCGTGCACAGCGTGAGGTAGCCGGCGCGCGACTGCACGAGCAGCAGCAACCGGTGCGGCTTGTCGCGGTCCCCCTCGTTTTCGAGCCAGACGTCGCAGCCTATGATCGGTTTGATACCCAACTCGCGCGCGGCCTGGTAGAACTTCACCATGCCGAACACGTTGGCCAGGTCGGTGAGCGCCAGCGCCGGCATGCCGTCCGCCGCCGCCGCCTCGACCGCCTCCTCGAGGCGGACGATGCCATCTACGATCGAGTATTCGCTGTGCAATCGCAGATGGATGAACGATGGCGCTGGCATTGGGAGTCTATCTCACGGCCCATCGCGTGTGCGACGGAGGCGAGTTGGGATGCAGTTCTAGGAGGGCGCGACGACGCATAGACTCCTATATTTTACGGCGCGTGGCGGCAGAATTTAAGCATAGACCACGAAAAATCTTCGGAGTATCCGCGCGCCTGAAGGGCGTGAGCGGTGATCTGTGATCCGTGATCCAAGCAGGGCTTGCGCCGAGGTCCGTGCCGTACAGCAAACCCGATTGCAGAACAACAGCTAACCCTACGAATCACGGTATACGGGGCAGCACGATTCTCAGTAGACCCGCGTGACGCGCCACCCGCGGCGCTCGAGTTCTGCGAGGACGCCGTTCACGCCGTAGAGATGCAGGGCCCCGACCGCGACAAAAGCGTTGCCTTCCTTGAGCCGCGGCTGCAATCGCTCGGCCATGCGGACGTTGCGCTCGTTGAGGAGCCGCCGGGTAATGGCGTCGTTCAAGCGTTTGATTTCGACGCCACCGCCATCCATCTCCTCGCTGATGCGTTGCATGGCTGCAAGGTCGCGCGCCAGGTAGGCCTCGATCACCCTGCCGATCGCGCGCGGCATGGTCTCGTAGTTCTCTACCGCCCGTCGCAGCAGCACGACCTGATCGCCGTCCGGCAATGCTTCGAATACGCCCACCTGCTCGTCCACGGTTTCCAGGTCGTGCACCGGCTTACCCTGCGCTCGTGCGGTGTTGGCAATGACGAAGTCGAGCACCTCGGAGGGGTTCTGGGGCGGCACACTGAGCAACAGCGCGATTGCCCAGGGCCTGAACAGTCGCACCGCCGACTCGGGCAGGCCCAGCCTGCTGGTGAGCGCGGCCGTCCTTCCGTAGAGCTCGGGCCCCACGGCACCGGGCAGATCCCTGCCGTCGAGGAATACCATGCGGTTCGCGAGCGTCAGCAGGTTGGAGGGATCGAGCCCTACCTCGATCGTCAGGCTGCGCGCATCGTCGAGCGCGCGACTGACTTGCGACGGCAGCTGTGTAACGCGCGCATCGCTCAGATGTATCGTGCCGAAAATGTAGCTCGCCTGGGCGCCGCTGCCCTCGATGCGCCACAGCAGGCCGCGATCGTAGCGTTGTGCGGGGGCGGGCGATGCCCACGCGAGAACGAGGGCGGCAAGCAGTGCAGCCGCAAGTCGGATGCGCGCGGGCACGCATGGCGACGCCAGGTCCAACGCAGCTTGATGGAAATGTCCCACGATTTCTGTTAAAAACCGGTCCCGAGCTGGCCGCTGCGCGGCGCACGGCCACTCAATGATAAGGTTTTCCCGGAAAATTCCCAATTGCAGGCGTCGTGCCGCGCACCGGCGATGACATGCGGCCCATATTCAGCTCACTACCCGCCACTCAACGTTTACGCACCATGAAGCAAAGCGAATCGCACTATCACGAGATCAGGGGGCTGCGCCATCACGTGCGCACCTGGGGTGCTCCGCGCGCGCCCAAGCTGTTCCTCCTGCATGGCTGGATGGATGTTTCCGCGTCGTTTCAATTCCTGGTGGACAGCTTCACGCGCGAGTGGCACGTGATCGCGCCCGACTGGCGCGGCTTTGGGCTTTCCGGCTGGACGCGCGAGGGATACTGGTTCCCGGACTACTACGGCGACCTGGAAGCACTTCTCGACATCTACCAGCCGGGCGCCCCCGCGGACATCGTCGGCCACAGCATGGGCGGCGTCGTCGCCGGCATCTACGCGGGCCTCCGCCCCAGCCGGGTCGCGCGGCTCGCGTCGTGCGAAGGCCTGGGGCTCGCCCGCCGGCCGGCCGAGCATGCACCGATGCGCTACGCGGAGTGGCTGGACGGGCTGAAGAATCCTCCGCGCTTCAGACCCTATCGCTCGTTCGCGGAGGTCGCCGCGCGCTTACAGCGCGACAATCCCAGGCTGACCGCTGACAAGGCCGGATTCCTTGCTCGACACTGGGCGAAGGAGCTCGACTCGGGCGAAGTCATCCTCGTCAGCGACCCGCACCACAAGCTTGCGAATCCGTATCTCTTCCGGATCGACGAAGCGCTCGCGTGCTGGCGGCGCGTCACCGCGCGGGTGCTGCTCGTGTCAGGGAAACAGTCCAGCATACCCGCGCGCATGAAGGATACGCCCGCGCAGCTCGCAGAGCGCAAAGGCGCGTTCCACAATCACCGCGAAGTCGAGATCGAGGACTGCGGTCACATGATGCACCTCGACCAGCCGCAGCGCATGGCCGCGGTGATCGAGGAATTTCTCGAGGAAAGCGCCGGATAGTGCCCGGCACGTTCCTGTCTAGTCGGAGAAGAGGGTCGGAAATGCGAAACCGAAGGTGACGACGAACGCGACCACCTTGCCGAGGAATACCAGTTTCTCGCTGCCGTTCATATCCGAGAACTTGCGCGTCTTCACCGTGTTGATGTTGTCCGGATGTAACTGATCTTTGGGCATGTTCGTTCCCTCGGTCGCATGATGGGGTCCACATTGTCTACGTGCCTCCTTACGCTACCCTTACACCGGCCCTCGGGCGACCATTTTCGTGACGTATGCCCTCTCTTCTTTGCCCCGGCGTCCTCAAAGCAGGTCGGTATCCTCGTGCGCGTACGCCGGCGCGCAGGCGCAGAGGATCTTCAGCGCCTCGCGGCCCGCGTTCTCGATGCAGTGCGGGGTTCCGGGCGGAATGCAGATGGTGTCCCCCGGTCCGACGTCGAATGTTGCGGCGCCGAGCGTCATGCGGCCCCGTCCCTGGGTGATGTGGTAGATCTCCTCGGTAGAGCGGTGGCGGTGCAGCGCGGTTTTCGAGCCGGGCACGACCGTCGCTTCAGCCAGGCTCTGCGCACGATTGCCGTGTCGGGCGGGATGCATCAGCTCGCGGATCTCCGACCCGTCCTTCGTGACACAGGCTTCCGCGCTCGCGTAGGTCGACCTCATCATCGGCTGTTTGCTCCTTTATCCGTGAAGTAGGCGTCCGCGCTATTAGAACCTATTTCATATATAGGCGCGTGATGCGTTGTGGCCAGGACGGACCGTATGCGAGGCGCACGGCGCAGGCCATATGTCGATATGGTCAAGCCGGGCAACGACGCAGACGGCGCGCCGCAGGGAGGAGCAGGGGCCCCGAGGTTCTTCCGGGGATGCGACCCCGCAGGTGCGCGAGCACGCGTTCAAGTGCGGCGCTGTGGCCCGCTCCCGGGTCGCACCTACGCGTGTACGCGCAGGCACTGCTCCGCCGTCCGCGTGCCCTGGCCGCAACCCGAGTGGGACGGGGCGGAGAGCAACGGCGCGATGCCGTTGCTCAGCGCCCTTGGGCAGGTGGACGAAGCGCAGGCGGCAAGCGCCTGCTCAGGGGCGCATCTCTTTGTCGGTAGCCCTCGCAATATCGACATATTGCTTCGGGCTCTTCTCCTCGACCTGCATCCCACATCGCCTCCGTCGCACACGTGCCTATATATGAAATAGGTTCTACTTGTGCGGCGGCATCGGCCGTGGTTGGGTAAGCACTTCCGGTCTCAGGACATCGTCCAGCTGTTGCTTGCTGAGGAGCCGCTTCTCCAGCACGAGGTCGTAGACGCTCTTGCCGGTAACCAGCGCCTCCTGGGCGACCTGCGTGGCGTTCGTATAGCCGATGTACGGATTGAGCGCGGTTACGATGCCTATGGAATGCTCCACCAGCCGCCGCAGATGCTCGCGGTTGGCGGTGATGCCCTTCACGCAGCGCTCGGTGAGGGTGAGGCAGCCGTTGCGCAGGTGCGCCAGGCTCTTGAACAGGCTGTGCGCGATTATGGGCTCGAAGGCGTTCAACTGCAGCTGCCCTGCTTCGGCGGCGAAGGAAACCGTGACGTCGTTGCCGATGACCTCGAATGCGATCTGGTTGACGACCTCGGGGATGACCGGGTTCACCTTGCCCGGCATGATCGAAGAGCCGGCCTGCATGGCCGGAAGGTTGATCTCGTTCAACCCCGCCCGCGGCCCCGAGGAGAGCAGGCGCAAGTCGTTGCAGATCTTCGACAGCTTCACCGCGATCCGCTTCAGCACGCCGGAAAGCTGCACGAAGGCCCCGGCATCCTGCGTCGCCTCGACCAGATTGCTCGCGGTTACGAGCGGAATGCCGGTGATGTCCGACAGCCTGTGGCACACCAGCGCCGCGTAGTCGGGATGGGCGTTGATGCCGGTGCCGATCGCGGTCGCGCCCAGATTGATTTCGTGGATCAGCAGCGCCGCCTCCCGCAGCCGCTGCTCGTCCTCCTCCAGCATCACGGCGTAAGTCGAGAATTCCTGCCCGAGCGTCATCGGCACGGCGTCCTGGAGTTGCGTGCGCCCCATCTTGAGGACGTCGCCGAATTCCTGCGCCTTGGCCGCGAAAGCGCCGCGCAGCTCCGCCATCGCGGCGGTCAGCCGGTGGATGCTGAAGTGAAGCGCGACCTTGACCGCCGTCGGATAGACGTCGTTCGTGCTCTGGCTCATGTTGGCGTCTTCCACCGGATGCAGGTACTGGTACTCGCCCCTTTTCCTTCCCATCAACTCGAGCGCGCGGTTGGCGATCACCTCGTTGGCGTTCATATTGGTCGAGGTGCCCGCGCCGCCCTGAATCACGTCCACCACGAATTCGTCGAGCAATCCGCCGTCGCGGATCTCCTCGCACGCCTTGACGATCGCGCGCGTCTTCTCATCCGGGAGCAGCCCGAGCTCGTTGTTGGCGAGCGCGGCGGCCTGCTTCACGCAGGCGAGCGCCGTTACCAGATCGGGATCGATCGAGATCGGCGTGCCGGTAATCGGGAAGTTTTCAAGGGCGCGCAAGGTATGCACGCCGTAGTAGGCGCCGGCGGGCACCGCGCGATCGCCGAGCAGATCGTGTTCGTAACGTACCGCGTGCGCAGACATGGCGAGTCTCCTGGCATGGGCCCGGACGTGGCGAGCGCCTCTATCATAGGCGCTTCCCCGGAAGCCGCCATCGCGTCAACCGAACGGCCGGCCGCGCGTTAGCCGTTACATTTGAAACCGAGATCGGGCCGGCCGTCCGTCTGGACAAGGCCTATCCGTTAGGCTAGATTCAATCGCAGCCGCGGGCGCATACGCTCCGGCAGATATACCACGAGAGGGGGATCCATCATGAAAGGTATTCTAAGGTTGCTCGCCGTGCTGCTCGCAACGCTTGCGCTGACCGGCGTGGCGACCGCGCAGGACACGCTCAAGAAGATCAAGGACAGCGGCTCGATCACCATTGGGCACCGCGACGCCTCGATCCCGTTCTCCTACTACGACGACAAGCAGCAGCCGGTCGGCTACGCGATGGACCTTTGCCTGCGCATCGTCGATGCGGTCAAAGCCGAGCTCAAGATGCCGAAGCTCGAAGTGAAGTACCAGCTCGTCACCTCAGCGAACCGCATTCCCCTGATGGCGAACGGCACCATCGACCTCGAGTGCGGCTCAACCACCAACAACGCGGAGCGCCAGAAGCAGGTCGCTTTCACGATCACCCACTTCCTGACCGCCAATCGCTACGTCAGCAAGAAGTCCTCAAACATCAAGTCGATCGAGGATCTCAAGGGCAAGACGATCGTCTCCACCGCGGGCACGACCAACATCAAGCAGGCGACCGATCTCAACGTCGCCAAGAACATGGGGATGAACATCATTTCGGCAAACGGCCATCCGGAATCGTTCCAGATGGTCGAGACGGGCCGCGCCGTCGCGTTCGTGATGGACGACATCCTGCTCTATACGCTCGTCGCACAGGCGCGCACGCCCGGAGATTACGTAATCTCGTCCGACGCGCTCTCGCTGCCGGAACCCTACGGCATCATGCTGCGCAAGGACGACCCCGCGTTCAAGAAGGTGGTGGACGCCGCCATGGTCCAGACCTACAAGTCGGGAGCGATCAACGGGATCTACGAAAAGTGGTTCCTGAAGCCCGTGCCTCCCAAGGGAATAAACTACAACGTGCCGATGTCGCCCCAGTTCAAGAACCTGATCAGCAATCCGTCCGATTCTCCGGATCCGACCGCGTACAAGTAGCCGGCGTCACGTTGAAACGGGGAGCTCGGCTCCCCGTTTCGCTTGGGGAGGGCGATGGGCTATAACTGGCACTGGAAGGTCCTGTTCGAGACCGAGCCTGGCGGCAGCGGCACCTATCTCCATTACCTGATCGTCGGGCTGGGCTGGACGCTCGCGACGGCGCTCGCCGCCTGGGTTATCGCGCTCACGATCGGCGCGATCATCGGCACGCTGCGCACCACGCCCTTGAAATGGACGGTGCGCCTCAGCGATCTCTACGTCGAGATCTTCCGCAACATCCCGCTCATCGTGCAGATGTTCCTGTGGTTCTTCGTCGTGCCGGAGCTGCTGCCGAACGCGCTCGGCGACTGGATCAAGCAGATGCCGCCGCCGTGGGGGTCGTACATCCCGGCGGTGCTGTGCCTCGGGATCTTCACATCTGTGCGCATCGCGGAGCAGGTCAAGGCCGGCATCGGGTCCCTGCCACGCGGGCAACGCATGGCCGGCACGGCGCTCGGCCTGACGCTCCCGCAGACTTATCGCTACGTCATCTTGCCTATGGCCTTCCGCATCGTGCTGCCCCCGCTCACCTCGGAGTCCATGAACATCATCAAGAACTCGTCGGTGGCACTCACCATCGGGCTGCTCGAGCTCACCGGGCGCGCCCGCGCGATGCAGGAATTCAGCTTCCACGTGTTCGAGGCGTTCGCGACCGCCACGGTGATCTACCTCCTCACCAACCTCGTCGTCGTGCTCCTCATGCGCGTGCTGGAGAGCAGGGTGCGCGTGCCCGGCTTCATCGGCGGCGCGGCCACGGCGCCGCAGGCGGGACATTGAAATGAACGTGAGAGCGGCAGAGCGGGAGCGCGGGAGAGGAAAAAGCCGCGAACGATCCCGGGCAACGTCGATCTCCCGCACTCACGCCCTCCCGATTTCCCCGGTGTCTTGAATGTTCTCCGGCTACGACTTCGACGTCATCGAGCGCTCGCTGCCCTATCTCTTCAAGGAGGGCATGACGTTCACGGTCACGCTGACGCTCCTCGCCATGACGGGGGGCATCATTTTCGGCACGCTGCTCGCGATGATGCGGCTTTCGAGCTTCACGCCGCTTGCGATGCTCGCCGGCGGATATGTGAACCTGATGCGCTCGGTGCCGCTGGTGCTCGTCATCTTCTGGTTCTTTTTCCTCGTGCCTTATATCGGGGCGTGGCTGACCGGAGCTACGCAGCCGATCAGGGTCGGCGCCTGGATGTCGGCCGTCATCACCTTCACCATGTTCGAGGCGGCCTATTACTGCGAGATCATGCGGGCGGGGATCCAGTCGATTCCGCGCGGGCAGGTCTGGGCGGGCTACGCGCTCGGGCTCGACTACTGGCAGACGATGGGGAAAATCGTGCTGCCACAGGCGTTCCGCAACATGCTGCCCGTGCTGCTCACCCAGACCATCATCCTGTTCCAGGACACTTCGCTCGTCTATGTGATCTCCGCGACCGATTTCCTCGGTGCCGCCGCGAAGATCGCCAACCGCGACTATCGCCTGGTCGAGATGTACACCTTCGTCGCGGTCGTATACTTCGCGATCTCCTACGGCCTTTCGATGCTGGTGAAGCGCATCCAGGAACGGATCGCGATTGTCCGCTAGCTGACTGCCACTCCGGACGACAATCATGGCAATGATCGAGATCAAGCGCGTCAGCAAGTGGTACGGTTCGTTCCAGGTGCTCACCGACTGCGCGACCGAAGTCGCGAAGGGCGAGGTGGTCGTCGTGTGCGGGCCCTCCGGCAGCGGCAAGTCCACGCTGATCAAGTGCGTGAACGCGCTGGAGCCCTTCCAGCAAGGCGAGATCGTTGTCGACGGCATCTCGGTCGGGAAACCCGGCACGGACCTGCCGAAGCTGCGCTCGCGTATCGGCATGGTGTTCCAGAACTTCGAGCTGTTCCCGCACATGACCGTGACTGACAACCTGACCCTCGCGCAGGTCAAGGTGCTCGGACGCAGCGCGGAGGCCGCGCGGGAAAAGGGACTCAAGCTCCTCGACCGCGTGGGACTCATCGCCCACAAGGACAAGTTCCCCGGGCAGCTCTCGGGCGGCCAGCAGCAGCGCGTTGCGATCGCGCGCGCGCTTTCCATGGACCCGATCGCGATGCTCTTCGACGAGCCGACCTCGGCGCTCGATCCCGAGATGATCAACGAGGTCCTCGACGTGATGACCCAGCTCGCCAAGGAGGGCATGACCATGATGGTGGTGACGCACGAGATGGGCTTCGCTTCCCGCGTCGCCCACCGCGTGATCTTCATGGACGCGGGCCGAATCGTCGAGGACGCGAAAAAAGAGGAGTTTTTCGGCACGCCGCGCTCCGAGCGCGCGCAGCAATTCCTGTCCAAGATTCTGCACCACTGACCGCTGCGGTGGCTTGCAATCCCGGACTGCGCCGTTTTATTGCACCGTTCCGTTCGCGTTCCTGAGCAGCTTCCCCGGCCGCCTGCCGGTTGCGCGGCCGTTGCGCCAGACGATTTCGCCGTTCACGATCACGATTTCGATGCCTTTCGCCGTCTCCGTCGGGTGCTGAAAATCCGCGGTATCGATCACGGTATCCGGATCGAATACGGTGACGTCTGCGCAGTTGCCCTCCTTGAGCACGCCACGCCGCGCAAGGCCGAACTTCGCCGCCGGAAGCCCGGTCATCTTGTAGACCGCCGTCTCCAGCGGAAAGAGCTTCAGGTCACGCGCGTAATGGCCGAGCACGCGTGGAAACGTGCCCCACAGGCGCGGATGCGGCTTGGCGTCGTGCGGCAGCCCGTCCGAGCCGATCATGGTTTCCCCGAACGCCAGAATGCGCTGCACGTCTTTCTCGTCGAGCATGAAATAGGTCGCGCCCGCCGGCTTGATCCTCTCGACGGCGTCGGCCCGCGACACACCCAGGCGCCGCGCGACTTCTTCCAGGTCGAGCCCCGAAAACTCGGGATGCGGCTTCGACCAGGTGATGAGGATCTTCGAGGACTGCTCGAGCCGGTCGTAGCGCAATACGGTGGACGAAGCGATATACGGATAGCAATCGAGGCCCACTTTCTGTTCGCGCACGACCCGCTCGATGAGCGCGAGCGTTTCCGGTGAGCGGCCGTGATTCCGCGTCCCCACGCACTTGTGATGGGAGATGACGACGGGCACGCCAAGCGCGCGGCCGATGAGGAAGGTCTCATCCATGGATTCCGTCACGCGGTCGTCCTCGTTACGCATGTGCGTGACGTAGATCCCGCCGAACTCCGTGAGCGGACGGCACACTTCGATGAGTTCGCTGGTAGGAGCGGCCGCCGCAGGTGTATAGGCCGTGCCCGTCGAAACGCCGATTGCCCCCGACGCGAGAGATTCCCGCGCCAGTTCGCGCATCCGTCCGACCTCGGCCGGAGTGGCCACCCGGTCGAGCCGGTCCATGGCCGCCACGCGAAAAGACGTATGCCCCACCAGGCAGGCCGCATTGAGCGCCGCGGGACTCGCGTCGAGTTCTTCGCGATATGCCGCAAAGGTCGGAAAGCGGAACCAGTGTCCCTCGGCATCGAGCAAATCGAGGGGTGGCGTGGCTGCGCTCGTGCCGGGCGAATGAGCGAGACTGATCCCGCAATTGCCCGCGATCACGGTTGTGACGCCCTGGCTCACCTTGGGCGTCATCTCCGGGTC
>DATFWO010000084.1:0-15782 GCA_035259205.1 Burkholderiales bacterium
CCAGCGCACCGCGTCGATGACGTTCGATTTGCCGCAGCCGTTGGGGCCGACCACGCCTACCAGCTGGCCGGGGAGGTGAATCGAGGTGGGATCTACGAAGGACTTAAAACCAGACAGCTTTATTTGAGTTAGTCGCATCAGTGAAAAATGATACCATCGTTGTGAATTTTTTCCGGGCCCGCCTGCTTCGTTTTTTCCTTGTTTCCGGACCCGGCTTCCTCCGATCGGTCGATCGATGCCGTCGCGTCCCAGCAAGACGCTGGAAACGTTTCCCAACCCTGCGCCCGAGCGCGACTACCGGATCCACATGGAGATCCCGGAGTTCACCTGCGTCTGCCCGATGACGGGCCAGCCCGACTTCGCCACGCTCACGCTCGACTACGTCGCCGACGAGCTGTGCGTGGAGCTGAAATCGCTCAAGCTCTACATCTGGTCCTACCGCGACGAAGGCGCGTTCCACGAGGCGGTCACGAACAGGATCCTCGACGACCTGGTGCGCGCCACCCGGCCGCGCCACATGCGGCTGGAGGCGAAGTGGAACGTGCGCGGGGGCATTTACACCACCGTCATCGCGGAGCATCGCAAAGAGGGCTGGCAAGACACCCCGAGTAGCCGGGCGTGAATTCCCTGCTCGAGAAGCTGCAGCCCTACCCGTTCGAGAAGCTGCGCCGCCTTCTCGATGGGGTCGCGGGGAATGAAAAGCTCAAACCCATCAACCTCCAGATCGGCGAGCCGAAGCACCCGACGCCGGAGCTCGTGAAGCGGGCCCTGGTCCAGGCGCTCGACGGACTTGCGATCTACCCGCTCACCGCGGGACTGCCCGAGCTCCGCCAGGCCGTTTCCCAATGGTTGGGACGGCGCTACGGCATTCCGGCGCCCGACCCTGCGACACAGGTCGTGCCGGTGAACGGCACACGCGAGGCGCTCTTCGCATTCGCGCAGACGATTCTGAGTCCCGGCCAAAACGCGAAGGTCGTCTGTCCCAACCCGTTCTACCAGATCTACGAAGGCGCGGCGATTCTCGGCGGGGCGACGCCGGTCTACGGCGAGCCGAAGGCCTGGGATGAAGTCCAGCTCGTCTACGCCTGCTCGCCGGCGAACCCGAGCGGCGCGGTGATGGGGCTGGAGGCCTGGAAGCGTCTGTTCGAGCTCTCGGACCGGCACGGCTTCGTCATCGCCTCGGACGAGTGCTACTCGGAAATCTATTTCGATCGCCCGCCGCTAGGCGCTTTGGAAGCGTCCGTGAAGCTCGACCGGCCCGATTTTTCTCGTTTGGTTGTTTTTTCCAGCCTCTCGAAAAGATCGAATTGCCCGGGCATGCGCTCGGGTTTTGCGGCTGGCGACGCGGCGCTGCTGAAGAAGTTCCTGCTTTACCGCACCTACCACGGCTCGGCGATGAGCCTCAGCGTTCAGCACGCCTCGATCGCGGCCTGGAACGACGAGGCGCACGTGGTGGAGAACCGGCGACTTTACGCCGAGAAGTTTCGCGCCGCCCTTCCCCTGATCAAGAGTCCATTGCAAGCGGAAATGCCCGACGGCGGTTTCTACATCTGGCTGCGCACTCCGATCGACGACGCCGAGTTCGTGCGCCGCTTGTACGCGGAATACAACGTGCTCGGGCTTCCCGGAAGCTACCTGGCCAGATCGGTCGACGGCGAAAATCCCGGCAAGAACCGGGTGCGGCTGGCCCTCGTCGCACCCAGGGACGAATGTGTCGAGGCGGCGAACAGGATCACCCAATTCGCGAGGCAGTTATGAAGGACATCATCGAGAAGGCCTGGGAGGAACGAACCTCCCTCAACCCCGGAAACGCGCCGCGCGCGTTGCGCGAGGCGGTCGACGAGGTGATCGCCGGGCTGGACGCCGGGCGGCTGCGCGTGGCCGAGAAGTCGGGCGGCGAATGGATCACGCACCAGTGGATCAAGAAGGCGGTGCTGCTGTCCTTCCGGCTGGAAGACAACCGGGTCATCGACGGCAGCGCCACCAGGTATTACGACAAGGTTCGCTCCAAGTTTGAAAACTTTGACTTTTCCGCCGCCGGGTTTCGCGTCGTGCCCCCCGCGATGGCGCGACGCGGGGCGTTTGTCGCGAAAAACGTGGTCCTCATGCCCTCCTACGTCAACATCGGCGCGTACGTCGACGAGGGGACCATGGTCGACACCTGGGCGACCGTGGGTTCCTGCGCCCAGATCGGCAAGAACGTGCACCTTTCGGGCGGCGTGGGCATCGGGGGGGTGCTCGAGCCGCTGCAGGCGAACCCGGTGATCATCGAGGACAACTGCTTCGTGGGCGCGCGCTCGGAGGTGGTGGAGGGCGTGATCGTCGAGGAAAACAGTGTCATTTCCATGGGCGTATTTCTCGGCCAGAGCACCCGGATCCTCGACCGTGCCACGGGCCAGATCCTCTACGGCCGCGTCCCTGCCGGCTCGGTGGTGGTTTCGGGCAATTTGCCCTCTCCCGACGGCAGGTACGGCCTGTATTGTGCCGTCATCGTCAAGAAGGTCGACGCGAAGACGCGCGCCAAAACGAGCCTCAACGACCTGCTGCGCGGCGACTGAGGCAAGCACAAGAAGAAGGGGGACCAGATGTCAGCGATGAAGCGGCTGTTCCAAGTGATGGCCGACAAGAAGGCCTCGGACATCTTCATGTCGGTCGGAGCGCCGATCAACATCAAGATCAACGGCGTGGCGGTGCCGGTGAACCAGGCCATCATGACGGCCGACACGGTGCGCCAGCTTCTCTACGAGGTCCTGAACGAGCGCCAGATCAAGGAGTTCGAGGACGAGATGGAGCTGAACACCGCCATCTCGGTCGAGGGCCTCGGCAGCTTCCGGGTGAGCGCGTTCCGCCAGAAGGGCGCGCCGGCGGTGGTGGTGCGCTACATCCCGAACCTCATTCCGGCGATCGACACGCTCGGCCTGCCCGACGTGGTGAAGGACGTCATCATGCAGAAGCGCGGACTGATCCTCATGGTCGGCGCCACCGGCTCGGGCAAGTCGACCTCGCTCGCCGCGATGATCGACTACCGCAACGAGAGGAAGTCCGGGCACATCCTCACGCTCGAGGACCCGGTCGAGTTCATCTTCCAGAGCAAGAAGTCGATCGTGAACCAGCGCGAGGTCGGCACCGACACCCAGACCCTCGAGGTCGCGCTGAAGAACGCGCTGCGCCAGGCGCCGGACTGCATCCTGATCGGCGAGATCCGCGACAAGCCGACGATGTCGATGGCGCTCGCCTACGCGCAGACCGGGCACCTCTGCCTCGCGACGCTGCACGCGAACAACAGCTACCACGCGATGAACCGGATCATCAACTTCTACCCGCTCGAGACGCGCGCGAGCCTGCTGCTCGACCTTGCCGCGGCGCTGCAGGCGGTGATCTCGCTGCGCCTGGTGCGCACCAAGTCTGGCGCGCGGGTGCCGGCGGTCGAGATCCTGCTCAACACGCGCAACATCTCGGAGCTGATCGAGAAGGGCGAGATCAGCGAGATGAAGGAGGCGCTGGAGAAGAGCCTCGCCCCCGGCTCGCAGACCTTCGAGCAGGCGCTGTTCAAGCTCTTCATGGAAGGCAAGATCACGCAGGACGAGGCGCTCGCGAACGCCGACTCGGCGAGCAACATGCTGTGGCTCATCAACCAGGCCACCGCGGGCGAGCTCTCCCTCAACGGCGCGCCCAAGCCGCCCGCCAAGCCGGCCGAGGAGAAAAAGGATACCCTCTCCGGCTTCAACGACTTCAAGATCAACGTGAATGCCTGAAGAAGGCGGTGCCCTGGCGCTCTCCAGGGCACTGATCGGCCGCAAGTCCGTGACGCCCGAAGACGGCGGCTGCCAGGCGCTTCTCGCCGAGCGCCTAGCCCGCGCCGGTTTCCGGTGCGAATCGGTGGTGTGCGGCGAGGTGACCAACCTGTGGGCGCGGCGTGGCGCCGGCCGTCCGCTGGTCTGCCTCGCCGGCCATACCGACGTGGTGCCGACGGGTCCGCTCTCGGAATGGCACTCCGACCCCTTCGTGCCCACGCTGCGCGACGGGCGCCTCTACGGCCGCGGCGCGGCCGACATGAAGTCGTCGCTGGCCGCCTTCGTGGTGGCCACGGAAATGTTTCTCGAGGAAAAGCCGCGACATTCCGGCTCGATCGCGTTCCTCATCACTTCCGACGAGGAAGGGCCGTCGGTGGACGGGACCGCGCGCATCGTCGAGAGGATGAAGAGCCGCGGCGAGAGCATCGACTACTGCGTCGTCGGCGAGCCGACCTCGGTGAGCGAGCTCGGCGACATGATCAAGAACGGCCGCCGCGGCTCGCTTTCGGGCCGCCTCACGGTGCGCGGCGTGCAGGCGCACATCGCCTATCCGCAGCTCGGCAGGAACCCCATCCACCTCCTCGCGCCTGCGCTCGCCGAGCTTGCGGCGATCCAGTGGGACGGCGGCAACGCGCACTTCCAGGCGACGAGCTGGCAGTGCTCCAACATCCACGCGGGCACCGGCGCCGGTAACGTCATCCCGGGCTCGCTCACCCTGGACTTCAACTTCCGCTACTCCACCGAAAGCACCGAGGCCTCGCTCAAGCAGCGCCTCGAAGGCGTACTGAAGAAGCACGGCCTGGACTACTCGCTCGAGTGGCTCCCCGGCGGCGGCAAGCCCTTCGTGACGCAGCGCGGCCGCCTCGTCGACGTGGTGTCGCAAGCGATCCGCAGCCAGACCGGCCGCACCCCCGAGCTCTCGACGACCGGCGGCACTTCGGATGCGCGCTTCATCGCCGAGATCTGCCCCGAGGTGGTGGAGTTCGGCCCGGTGAACGCCAGCATCCACAAGCTGAACGAGCACATCGAGGTCGCCGCGCTGGAAAAGCTGCCGAAGATCTACCTGGAAATCCTGCGCGCCCTCCTGCCTTGAGGCGCGAATGCGCCGTTCGTTAATTTCGTTGCAACAGCTCATTCTTCAGACCGAGAAACGGCTGAAGGCGGCGCGACTCCACTACGGCCACGGCACCGACAACCCGCGCGACGAGGCCGCGTTTCTTGTTCTCAGGGGGTTGAAACTCTCCTTCGACGCGGACCTGGCCCAGACCGTTGATCCGCGCCGCGTCGAGGAGCTCGTAAAAAGGCGCATCGAAGAGCGAACTCCGGTCGCCTACCTCCTCAACGAAGCCTGGCTCTCCGGCGTGCCGTTCTATGTCGACCGGCGCGTCATTATCCCGCGCTCGCACATAGCCGAGCTGCTGCCCGCCGGACTCGAGCCGTGGCTCGCGCGTCCGCCCGCGCGGATCCTCGATCTCTGCACCGGCTCCGGGTGCCTCGCCGTCCTTGCCGCGCGCGCCTTTCCGCTGGCGCTGGTCGATGCAGGCGACCTCTCCACCGCCGCGCTCGGGGTCGCGCGACGCAATGTTTCCCGGCACAGGCTGGAGAAAAGGATCCGCATCGTGCGGTCGGATCTTTTTTCCAGCCTGGGGGAAAAGCGCTACGACCTGATCGTCACGAATCCGCCCTACGTCACTTCGGCTGCGATGCGGCGCCTCCCGGCGGAGTACCGGCACGAGCCCGGCCTCGCGCTCGCCGCGGGCAAGAAGGGGCTCGACGTGGTCGCGCGAATCTTGCGGGAGGCCACCGGCCATCTTTCCAAAAAAGGCCTTCTCGTATGCGAGGTCGGCGACGGCAGGGGCAGCGTCGAAAAGGCCTGGCCGCGCGCTGAGCTCTACTGGCCCCGAGACGAGGTGTTCATCGCCGGCCGCGACGCCCTTGCTTCGGCTGCCAGAACGGGCGCTTCGCGGCGAACGCGCTCCAGGCGGGCTCGAGCGAGCCGATGAGCTCGCGCTCGCGCGTGGCGAGCCAGCGGCGCACGGCGCCGCCCTCGCCGGCGAGCGCAATCTGCGCGAGCAGCTGCTTGCCGACGGCGACGTCGTTCAGCTCGCCGAGCGTGTCCTGGAGCGAGGCGAGGCGCGCGATGAACGGCAGCACCGCCTGGTGCGGGAAACAGCCTGAGAAGAAATCGCAGGCGTATCGCAGCCGCTTCACGCGGATGCGAACCTGGTGGCGCCGGCGCTCGTCGCGCCAGTCGATTTTGCGCGCGTCCTTGAGGAGGCGCGCATGCAGCCGGACGAGCGCCTCGCGCGCAAAGCGTGCGAGGCGCTCCGCGCGGGCGGCGTCGGATTTCCACGGGTCCCGGTGCAACCAGCGCAGCACGCGCAGCTGCGCCTGGTGGAAAGCGGTCGAGCCGGCGGCGGCCGCCGCGGCCCTGCGCGCATAGGAGCGCTTCTGGCGCGCACGCGCGAGCAGCGCGGCATCGGCGGCGGCATCCGCCAGCGTCTCGCAGAACACGTCCCAGTCGCGCGCGGCGCCCCAGATCTGCATCATGCCCTTGAGCGGGCGCTCGGCCGCCTTGGCTTGCGAGCCGCGCAGGAGCCGGCGGAAAGCGTGCAGCGCGGAGCGCAGCCGGCGCACGCCGACGCGGATCTGGTGCAGGTACTCCGGGTCGCGTCCCTCGACTACGCCCGGGGCATTGGCGCCGATCTGCGCGAGCGCGGCGCTGCAGAGGGCGCCGAACGCGTCGCTCGCCGTCGCATTCTCGGCGATCGGCGGCTGCGACCACTTGGCCGGCGGCGGCAGGCCGGCGGATTCGCTCAGCCGGTAGCCGCGTTCGGCCTTGCTCGAGGTCTCGATGCGCAGGCCGAGCGGCTGCACCAGGCCCTCGGCGAGCCCGACCAGCGGGCCGATCTCGCCTTCCTTCAGCTCGAGCTCGAGCTCGAGAATGTCCTCGCGCTTCGCGCCCGCTTCGATCACGCCGCGGTCGATGCACGCTTCGGCGCGAACGCCGTGGCCCAGCGCAAGCGGGCCCGAGCGGCGCTCGAAGCGCGTGGCGAACACCGGCCGCAGGCGCCGCGCAAGGCGCACGATGTCGAGCCCGGAGGCGGCGCGCACTGCCTCGCGCGGAAACAGCTTGCAGTCGAGACGCCCCTTCGGCGCCGCCATTTCCCATTCGGCGCGCGACGCGAGCGCGCCCTGCGGGCCCTGCGGCACTTTGAGCGTCTGCAGCCACTTGTGGCCCGCCCGGCGCAGGCGCAGCGCGGCCCCGGCGCGCTGCAGGCGAAGGTCGGGCGTGTCGTAGTAGACGGTGTCGAGGCGGCTCTTTCTCGGCGGGGCGGCAAAGGGCAGCAGGCGCGGCACGCGCACCGCGGCCTCGGCGTCGAGACGAAACTTCAGCTCGCGTTCAAGCTGCACGGGGGGATCTGGGGTGACCGATGGGACTCGAACCCACAACAACCGGAATCACAATCCGGGACTCTACCTTTGAGCTACGGTCACCGTAGTCGGTACTACGCTTACCTATCGCCACCAACCGGCGCGTGGTCTGGCCTGCCCGGCGCGACTCGAACGCGCAACCTACGGCTTAGAAGGCCGTTGCTCTATCCGGTTGAGCTACGGGCAGCTTCCGGGCGCCCAAACCTCGCAAAATATCCACGCTCGCGCCAGCGCTCGGCTGGTCGGGGTGGGGAGATTTGAACTCCCGACATCTTGCTCCCAAAGCAAGCGCGCTACCAGGCTGCGCTACACCCCGAAAAAGGCGGCAAATGATACTCTTAGCCCATTCCGCGAGCAATTAATTTGCTTGCTGCAAGGGGGGCATTTCTGCTAAAAAGCTCGGTTTTCATTTACGGGCTCGGCCGCAGCATGGGCCGTAGAACTCCACTGATCCAATGGCCGTAGAACTGACCAGAAAAAGCTTCACGCCCTATGCCGCCAAGAAGGGCGAGGAGTACATGAACGCGCGGCAGCGCTCGCACTTCCGCAAGATCCTCGAATCGCTCAAGGCGGAGCTGTCCGAGGAAATCGACCGCACGGTCCACACCATGCAGGACGAGGCGACGGTGTTCGCCGACCCGAACGACCGGGCGAGCCAGGAGTCCGACATGGCGCTCGAGCTCCGGAACCGCGACCGCGAGAGGAAGCTGATCAAGAAGATCGACGAGACCATCGCGCGCATCGACGCCAACGAGTATGGCTACTGCGAGAGCTGCGGCGTCGAGATCGGCCTGAAGCGCCTCGAGGCGCGGCCGACCGCGACGCTGTGCATCGACTGCAAGACGCTCGACGAGCTGCGCGAAAGGCAAGTCGCAAAGTAGGACTGGTAAGCCGCTTCCGCGGCGCCGCGCGTGCCGAGGAGGCGAGATCATCGAGGAGCCTGCGGACGCGCGCGTGAGGGTTGGGGCTGGTCCGTCAGGATCCATCCGGTTCGTCCTCTAAATCGTCTTCCAGGCACCACCGGCCGCGTTGACCGTCGTACCGCCATATCGGGAATAAATTTCCCGTCGGTCCGGTAGTGCACCGTATGACTCCATGAACGGCCTACAAGGTCGGAGTCCTTTCGGATGTCATCATTTCGAGGGAAGGCGAAGCGGCTCTGGGTGCTCGCAAGTCTGGGCCTCCTCGTGGCGTGCTCGGGGGGGTCCGCGCCCACGTCGGCACCGGTGTCCGTTCCCGGCCCGCCTTCCATCTCCCCACCGCCCGCTGTGCTGGCGTCTCCCGGGCCGGGCCGGTTCGTCTACGTTGCATCCGCGGACGGCGTCATCTCGATCTATGCGATCGGGGCGTCCTCCGGCCGGCTGCTCCGTGTGGGCACGGAAACCCCCGGAGGAGCCCTCTCCCAGATCGTGGCACATCCCTCGGGCAGTTTGATCTACGCCGTTGGCGGAATCGGGGCCAATGTGCCTCCCTCCGGGACTCCGATCTGGCAATACAAGGTTGGTTCAACCGGAGCGCTGTCTCGGCTCGCAGGGCCAGTCAATGTTCCAGGAGCCATCGTCAACAGCCACGATCCGCTGGTCATTCATCCCTCCGGCTTGTTCGCGTACGCGCTGATGGATGGCGGCGGCGTCCAGCAGTTTTCGATCGGCGTCGACGGGGCGCTCAGCGTTGCCGCCATGATCGACACGCCGTCGCTTAGCAAGCTGACTGTCGATCCGTCCGGGAGGTTCGCCTACGCGGAGACGCTCCTGCCTACGGGCCCGCTTCCGGTTAACGGCCCACAATTCAGGGACTTCTGGCAGGCGTCAATCGACGGAAACGGACTGCTAGTGAACGGGCTGGTAGTTAGGCCCTCTAGAGCCCCTGCAGCGTCTGAAGGTCACTTTCAATTGTTGGTCGATCCCTCCACAAGCGTTCTTCTTGCTCGCGGTAACAATATTGACAGAGTGGCGATTGGCGCCGACGGTGCGCTTGCGTCGGTTCTGCTGGTCACACCCCTTCCGCAAGACACCGACGGTTTTGCTGGCCTCTTTGCGGTGCGCCCGGTGGGTAAGTCCCTTTACTCGACAAGCGGTGGCTTCGCGAGCCGCGGACACAATTTCGTCGCGCAGTTTGCTCTAAGCGCCGGCGGAAATTTGGCGCCGCTTTCGCCGCCGACCGTGGCGACTGGCGGAAACCAGCCCACGTCGATCGCGGTGGAATCCTCCGGGAAATACGCGTACGTGCTCGACTCCATCCGGGACTCGCTCGTGACTACAGGCGGTGCGGACCAAGGTGTTTCTCAATACAAAATCGGCGTGGATGGCGCGCTCACTTTCAACGGCTCGATCACCGCCGGAGGAAACGGATTGACGTCCCTCGCGATCGCCGCAGGTCCCGCGACCGGGGGCGGGGGTGGGGGCGGGCCAGTGCCCGGTCCGTTCGCCGCTCCGCGCTTCGCGTATGTCGCAAATAACGGGACGGCGGGCAGCCCAGGCTCCATCTCGCAGTTCTCGGTCGCGGCCGACGGCTCGCTTTCGCCGCTGGCGGCAGGGGACGTCGCGGCCGGAAAGAATCCATGGCTTGTCGCCCTACACCCGAGTGCACGATTCGCGTATGTCGGGGCCATCGGGAGCACCCTCATTTCGCAGTTCTCGGTCGCCGCCGACGGTTCGCTCGCGCCGCTCCCGACCCCTACTGTGGACGGAACGGGCCCGATGGTCTCTATTACGATGCACCCATCTGGCGGGTCGGCGTACGGGGTTTCGGGAAGCGGAGCGAACGGCGTGCAGAATTTCCTGCGGCAATTCAACATCGCCCCCGACGGCACGATGTCGGCGATGTCGCAGCCTCTCGTGCCGGCTGGATTTGACCCAACCTCGGTGGCGCTCGACCCAACCGGGCGTTTCGCGTACGTCGTGGACTTGATCGGCGCGGTCGCCCTGCAGTACTCGATCGGCGCGGACGGATCGCTCGCACCGATCGGCACGCCGGTCCCGACCGGGCTCAGCCCGGGACACATCGTCGTGCATCCATCGGGCAGGTCGGCTTACGTTTCGAACATGGCGTTCGTCAACGGAGGCCCCAGCACGGTCTCCCAGTATTCCGTGGGCCCGGATGGTTTGCTGTCCCCGCTCGTGCCGGCCACGGTGCCCGTGGGCGCGAACCCGCGTGCGCTTGCCATGGATCCCGTGGGCGGCTTTGCTTACGTCGTCGCGGGGGGAGCCAACGAAATCTGGCAGTTCACGATCGCGGGCGACGGTTCTTTGGTTCCGATGGCGGTCCCGAGCGTCGTAACTGCCAACCAGCCGGCGTGGATCTCGGTCGATCCATCGGGCAAGTTCGCCTACGTGCCCTCCTCCTCCGGGGTTGTGTTCCACACGATCGGCGCCGACGGGTCGTTGGGCCCGGCTAGCAGCGTCGTGACGGCCGGCGTATTCCCGCGTTACGTGGCGGTGAGTTCCGGCCCACAATAGGAGCCACCGAGCTCGGCGCATCTCGGCGACCACAGGTCCCTGTAAGCTATCGTGTAGGCACAAGAACCGGCAGTCGTTGCGCTGAGAATGGGCAGAACGTCTCGTGCACGGCAGACTCATGCTCGTTCCTATTGCACTCGCTGCTATCGCTACGCAGGCCTTCGCGCAGACCACGGTGAACACAGATGCTAATCCCCGGGATTTATAAGAAGGTCGGGTGCCCCGACAATCGGAACTGCTGATTGCGCGCACCATCGAGGGTTCCTTCTCTGGCCGCCGGTCCCGCACGGGCAGTGCCCCTGCAAGCGAGCTGATGCGGGTCGCCACCTTCCTTGTCATGGTGTCCCTGCCAGCATTCGCGCAGAACCTGGCAGACCCCGGGCGCCGCGTGCCGGAGAACGAGCTGAAGCTCGACCTGCCGAAGCGCGATGCCACGGAAGAAGCACGCTCGTATGCAGTGAAGCCGCCCCCGCAGCGCGCCGTCGATCCACGCGTCTGCGAGAGCGCGCGCGTCAACTGGCAGAACGCCTGCGGCACGCCCTACTCCTACAGGTCGCGCAGCCAGATCTGCAACGAGGCCTACACGATCTACCGCGACAGCTGCGGGTAGACTAGTCCCGGTATTCAAACCGGCCGGGAGGGCGTGTGAGCAAACTTGTTTCAATCGCAGCGATCATCGCTAGCATCGCCGCGGGCGCGGCGTGGGCGCAGGCCTATCCGCCGAACGACGCGGGTGTCACGATGGGCCACTGGCATCTCAACTCTCGCGATGTCGACGCGACGAAGAAGATCCTAGTCGCGATGGGTGGCACCGCGATTAAGCCGGGCGATTTCGACATCGTGCGTTTCCCCGGTGTCGCGGTGTACCTGCACCTGCGTCCGGGCTCGCCGCCGGCTGCCGGAGGAACCGTCGGCTCGGTCGTCCACCACGTCGGCTTTGCCGTAAAGAACGTTCCGGAGTCCATCGCTCGCTGGAAGGCGGCCGGAGTGCCGGTCGTGCCGGGCAACAACAACCGCGTCGATCAGGCCTTCGTGGTCACGCCCGACGGCCTGCGCATCGAGATCCTGGAAGACAAAAACCAAGCCATGCCAATCCGCCATGAGCACGTTCACCTCTACCTGCCCGCGGCAGCGATCCCCGAGGCGCAGGCCTGGTACGCGAAGATCTTCGGCGCCGCCCCGGGCACACGCAACAACAATCCGGTAGCAGATATTCCGGGCGTTCAGATGCGGTTTGCCAAGACCGACGCGCCGACCGTCACCACCAAGGGCCGCGTGCTCGATCACTTTGGGTTCGACGTGACGGATATTGAAGCCTTCACCCGAAAGCTTGCCGCCGCTGGCGTCAAGCTTGACCGCCCCGTCACGCGCAACGAGAAAACGGGCGACGCCCTCGCCTTTATCTACGATCCTTGGGGCGCCTACATCGAACTGAACGAGCGCAAGAACCCGCTGTAGTCGGTCAGGCCTGCGAGCGCAGCTTCCAGTACGCGCGCCGGGCGAGCCGATAGGCGGCCGAATCCATCGGGAGCGAGGAGCGCACCACATCGCCGGCCTTCGCCGCGAAGCGGTGGCGCAGGAACGCGAAGGCGCCGGTGCGCCGCCGGTACTCGGCGAAGTACGCGCGCAGCCCTTCGGCCGTGTGCGCGCGCCCGTTGTCCCCGTATTTGGCGACGTAGGGCGAGAAGTCCGGGTACAGGCGCGAGCGCGGCCAGCGGCCGTGCAGGATGGTCTTCATGAAGTTGCCGATCAGGAGATCGTCGAAGATCTCGTAGCGCAGCGCTGCGACGAGCGAGCCCCGCGGCGCCTCGAAAGTGACCCCGCGCCTGAACTTGCGCGCAGCGATCGGGATGGCGTGATCGCGGCCGCCGACGCGCAGGTTCACGTAGTCGAGAAACCCTGCCAGGTGCTCGATCGAGCGGAAGTAGCGGCCCGCGAGGTCGAGGTCCGTCCGCTCGAGCGGCTCGCTCCAGTCATCGCCGCATTCTGCGGCGGAGAGGGTCCGGGCCGGCATGGCCTTCGGACGGATCGGCTCGGCGCGGTCGGCGAGCACGTCGTAGCGGATGAAGGCGGGCAGGATCCTGCAGCGCTTTGACTCGAACCCCTTGGCGTGATCGTCGACCGAAGTCGCACATTCGTTCGCCCAGACGCTGTCTTCGCGCTGATAGCGATGCATCGAGCTGAACGGAACGAAATAGGTCACGCCGAAGGACTCGGCGAGCTTTGCGACGGCGGGACCGACCAGCGCGCCGGCACGTTTCCTCTCCAGCGCGGCCGGGGGCAGCCGGTTTCCGTGCTCGTCGAAGAAGTTGATCATGTCGGCGTCGCCGTAGCCGGTGAGCTGCAGCAGGAACGAGCGCTTGTGCTGCCGGATGACGCGTGCGATGAGCGGCCGCCACCCCATTCCCAGGGAATCGTTGGCGTTCACCAGCAGCGCGTCGCCGATCTCCACCAGCAGCACGGCATCCTGGTTGTAGTCGGGCAGGCACATGGCGCGCACGCGCGGCGAGAGCGCTACCCATTCGGCGACCGGCAGCTCGCGCACCCTGAAGCCCTGGCTTTCGAGGTCGGCGCGGATGCGGCCGCCGACGTGCGCTGGAACGAGGACCTGCCGTTCGCGCAGCAGCGCCAGGGATTCGGCGTTGAGGTGGTCGGGATGGCCGTGCGAGAACCAGATGTACTGCGCGCCGCGGATCGCCGCCATCTGCTCCGGCGGCACCTCGTGCGACAGCCCCCAGCTGCCGAAGTAGGCACTGCCGGCGATCCACGGGTCGGTCGCGAGCACCGGCCCGTTGTCGAAAGCGATCAGCGTCGCATTGCCGATGGTCTCAAAGCCGAGCTCCACGATGTCCCCCCCAAAGAGGGAAGCAGGCTAGACCATGTGAGCGCAATTTCGCGCGCGCGTGGCATGTGCCATTCGGCGCGGCGCGAGTACGACTCGTACGCTGCCCTTGCCCGCTAAAGCTGGGGCAGTGTCACCTCGGTGCCGGCGAGACCTTCTGGTCCGCGCCCTTCCTGGCTGCCGCCTCGGCCGCGGCAATCACGTTCTCGCAGGCGCGGATGTTCTCCTCGCGCTCGTCCCGGTCGTGATAGTTCTCCACTCTGCGCCACGCGGGCAGCGCGGCCTTGCAATGCCGGACGCTCTCTTCCGTGCGCTTCTGGACCATGGCAAGCGAAGCCGTCGCGCTGTTTGCCCGCCCGATCACGATGTCCGGCATTCCTTTTTCGGTCTCCACGAGGTGCATCGCCCTCGCGCAATAGCGCTCGGCGTCCGCCATCATGTTGATTTGTCTCGCGCGGACGCATTTCCGGACATCGCTGCCGGCCTTTTCGGCTGGCGTGTCGAAGAGGTCAGTCATCATGAGCACCAGGAAGCCCATCGTCAGCCAGAACGCGACCGCGCCGATGCCTCGCGGAGTTAGGAACCATTGCAGGGTCGATCTGAGGATCGATTTTTCTTCGGCTTGCACTGCGGGCCTCCGGTCTAGTAACGGACGCGAAATTCCTTCGCGCGGTGCCGTGCACCGCACTTCGGCGGATTTGCGCAACTGTGAATGGTAAGCGAGCGGGGGCTCGCGCGCTCGCCACTAGATCATCTTGAAGAGCCTTGGCAGGACCAGCGAAAACCACGGCACCGCTATGAGCACAGCCAGACCGGCGCACAGCACCGCGATGTACGGCAGGACGGTCCTCGTCGCCCGATCCACGGAGATGTTTCCGACGCCGCAGGC
Organism: Burkholderiales bacterium; assembly: GCA_035259205.1. Taxonomy (GTDB): domain Bacteria; phylum Pseudomonadota; class Gammaproteobacteria; order Burkholderiales; family SG8-41; genus SG8-41. The sequence goes on from DATFWO010000084.1 coordinate 14,419, forward strand.
GATGAACAGCCCTACCCCTACTGGCGGAACAAAAAGGCCGATCCCGACGGCGGCAATGATCACGATGGAATAGTGAATCGGGTCGATACCGAGTTGCTTCACGACGGGAAGCAGGCTGGGAAGTAGGATGACCACAGCAGGAAGACCTTCGACGACGGCGCCGAAGAAAATAAACAGCATCGCCGTGAGCGCGAGAAATACGACTGCGCCGCCGGGAACCGCGCTCATCGCCTCGATCAGCACGGCCGGAAGCTGCTGGACCGCGAGAAACCAGGCCACCACCCCCGCAGCCCCTAGCAGCAGCCCGATCACCCCTGTGATGGCGCAGGACTGCACCAGGATCTCGGGGAGCTGCCGCCAGGAGATTTCCTTGTAAACGAACAATCCGACCGCCGCGGCGTAGAGGACGGCAACGACCGCCGCTTCGGTCGGCGTGACCACGCCAATGCGGATTCCACCGATGATGATCACCGGCATCCCGAGGGGAATAAGGGCACGGCGGAAGGCTGTGCCCAGCTCCCGCGCGTTCGGTCTGGCCGAAGGCACCATGCCGCTTCGCGCGGCGGTTGCATAGATGTACCCCATGATCGGGAGGGCGAGCACAACCGCCGGAAGGAACCCCGCCATGAACAGCGCGGCAACCGACAGGCTCCCGAGGGAACCCATCACGATCATGAGAATGCAAGGCGGCACGAGAATGCCCATCGCGGATGCCGCTGACACCACCGCCACCGCGTGCTCGCGGCTGTAGCCTGCACGCACCATCGACGGCACGGTGGTCGCTGCAACGGCCGATACATCCGCTATCGTCGAGCCGGAAATGCCCGAGAAGATGTACTCGGCTACGACGACCGCCATCCCCAGGCCGCCGCGAATCCATCCCACGAGCGCGACTGCGAGGTCCACCAGCCGGCGCGCTATTCCTCCGGTATCCATCAGCACCCCTGCCAGCACGAATAGCGGCACCGCCAGCAGCACAAAAGAATCGAGCTGGTGCAGGACGATGTTCACGGTCGTGGCGAGCGGCATCGGGGCAGCCTGCACGGCACCGGCAATGCCTGCCGCCGCGACGGCTACGGCGATCGGCGCGCCTGCCACGAGCAGTAAGAGGAATACGACGATGACGACGGTCATCCGGGCCTAGCCCGGGCCCGCAAATGCGGCACGCCGTACGCCACGATGCATGCCCCGCCGGCCGGAAGCGCCGCATAGAACCAGATCATCGACACGCCGAGGGCGTCGGTAATCTGACCTCTCGCAACCGGGAGAATGCCAATCCCCCCGACGATGAGGAGGACGCCGAGCGCCAGAACGGCCAACGTCGCGAAACGGTCAGCCGCCCGCTGCGCGCTCGGCGCAAGGCG
>DATFWO010000085.1:0-5091 GCA_035259205.1 Burkholderiales bacterium
GAGCGCGACGGCTGAAATCGTTTGCTGCACCTCGCCGGCCGACACGGGTTGAGCAGGTCCGGAGTCGACACTCTCGACGAGCAACGCCCGGCGGTGCGGAAATGCCTGCCGCCCCACCTGCAGCGTATAAGCGACATCGCCGGCGTTCAGCGTCGGTTGCGACGCCACATAAGCGCCCAAATTTTCGCTCATCCGGTCGAGCGCCGCGGCGGTTTTGGCTGAAAGCAGCCATACATGCCACCCGCGCTTACTTGCGTGACTCTTTACCGGGGGAGGCTCCTCCAGGATCACGTGTGCATTAGTGCCGCCCATGCCGAAGGAACTGACGGCCGCGCGCCGATTCCCGGTGCCGTTGTCCCACGGGCGCAGCCGGTCGACGACAAAAAACGGACTCTCATCGAAATCGATGCGTGGATTTGGCCGCTCGTAATTGAGGCTGGGAGGTAGGGTTTTGTACTTCAACGACAGGACAGTCTTAATAAGCCCCGCGATCCCCGCAGCCGAGTTCAGGTGGCCGATGTTGGTCTTCACCGAGCCGATCCCGCAGAAGCGTTTGCGGTTGGTGTGGCGACGAAACACTTGCGTCAAAGCTGCGATTTCAATCGGGTCACCGAGCGGGGTTCCGGTCCCGTGTGCCTCGACGTAGCTAATCGTGTCGGGGTCGATCCCCGCCATGGTGATGGCGTTCAGGATGACCTGCGCCTGGCCTTCTACACTGGGTGCGGTATAACCGATCTTGTTTGAACCGTCGTTGTTGACGCCAAACCCGCGAATAACTGCGTAGATGTTGTCTCCGTCCTCCCTCGCCTCCTCATAGCGTTTGAGGACAACCGCTCCGGCGCCGCTACCGGGAATCGTGCCCTGCGCCGCCGCATCGAAGGCGCGGCAGTGACCATCCGGCGACAAGATTCCGCCCTCCTGCCAGAAATAGCCGCCGCCCTGGGCCATCAAGATGCCACTGCCGCCGGCCAGTGCGAGATCGCAGTTGTAGTGCAGCAATTCCTTGCAGGCCTGACAGACCGCTACAAGTGACGTCGAGCAGGCCGTCTGTACGGTGACAGCGGGTCCCTTGAGGTTCAGCTTGTACGCTACCCGAGTCGTGAGGTGATCTTTGTCGTTCGCCAGTGCAAGGGTAAATGCGCCGACCGCAGCCAGGATATCGGGGCTGTTGTACAACTGGAGCAGGTAGGCAGGTATGTCTGTGCCGCCGAAAACACCGACGAGGCCGTCCTCCCTGGACGGGTCGTACCCGGCATCCTCAAGCGCCTCCCAAGCGCATTCAAGAAATATCCGTTGCTGTGGATCGAGGATGTCAGCATCGCGCGGATTGAACTCGAAAAAGGCGGCGTCGAAGAGATCGATATCAGCGAGGAGGATTCCGCGATCAACAAAATTCCGTTTACCGCGGTTCGCGGGGTCTGAGCCAGCCTTTCGGAGTTCGTCGTCTGTGAACTTTCTGGAGGATTCATAACCGTTGCACAAGTTGACCCAGAACTGTGCCGGATTAGCAGCATCCGGAAAGCGGCAACTGAGTCCGATGACAGCAATGGCGTCGGCGAGCTCCGCCGGTTCAGGTAATAGTTCCATCACTTATACCTCAGATCTGGGAGTGTCGTTGTGCCCTCTCGCACTTGCCGCCCTGCGACGGCGAATTGACTGCTTCTGTTTCTGTACGCGATCGCCTGGGTCGCGATGAATACTCTGCGGTTCGCGGGATGGCTGCAGCGTGGCCAAGTGCTCAAGGTGAGTGGCCAGCGAACTGACTGTTGGAAATGTGAAGAGGTCAACTATTGTGGGTGCGGGACTCACCCGATTCTCCAGTTCTACGAGCACGCGCATCAATAGGAGTGAGTGTCCTCCGAGTTCGAAGAAATTCTGATGCAGGCCGACCTGTTCCACCGCGAGGACGCGCTTCCAGACATCGGCCACGAAGTGCTCCATCGCTGACGACGGTGGTGTGACATCCCCAGGGTCGAGGACCACACGTGTTGTTGGCGCCGGCAGCGCTTTCCGGTCCACCTTGCCGTTGGAGTTGAGCGGCAGCGCGTCCATCGTGACATATGCCGCGGGGACCATGTACTCCGGCAGGTGATCGCGCAGGCGGCGTCGGAGCGCCATGTCGTCGACCTTCGCGCCCTGCGTCGGCACAATGTAGGCGACCAGGTGGGGGTTGTCAGGCTCTTTGTCCCGCAGCAGCACGGCGGCTTGCGCCACTTCCGGCGCGGCCGTGAGCGCCGCCTCGATTTCCCCTAACTCGATGCGGAACCCTCTTAGCTTGATCTGTTCATCGGCCCGCCGTGAAAATTCCAGCGTTCCGTCGGCCCGCCAGCGCACAAGATCACCGGTTCTATACATGCGAGTGCCGGCCTCGGTTGCGTACGGATCGGCGACAAAACGCTCCGCTGTCAGACTCGGCTGCCGCCAATATCCTTGTGCCAGGCCGGTCCCCGCGAGATAAAGTTCTCCGATGACTCCTGCCGGGACTGGCTCCAGCACAGCATTCAATACGTATCCTCGAGTGTTGGTGATGGGTCGGCCAATAGGGACAGTAACTGCACCCTGGGGTACGGACGTAACATGCTGCCAGGTGCTGAATGTTGTGTTCTCCGTAGGTCCGTATACATGGAGCAGGCGCCTGGGTCGGCCCTCACGAAGCACGCCGCGCACCCACTGTGGGTCGACAGCCTCACCGCCGAACAGCAAATCGCGTAACCCGCGGAATGCACCTGGCACGGTACTCGCCAGTTGGTTGAACAGAGCCGTTGTTAAAAACAGTACGTCAATCCGCTGGTTCTGCAGCGCGGCCGCGAAAACGGTGGGTGATAGGGTTGTCTCACGGGTCAGGATGACGATTGAACCTCCGTTGAGCAGCGCCCCCCAGATCTCAAATGTCGCCGCATCAAACGAGACATTAGAGGCTTGCGCGACTCGATCCCCCGGCCCAAGGCACACATAATCGGTCTCCCGAACCAAACGAATAATGGCTGCGTGGGGCACCGCCACGCCCTTGGGCTTCCCTGTGGACCCCGAGGTATACGTCACATATGCCAGGTGCGCGGCACCGGTGAGCGGTGGCAGATTGGCGCAGACTGTATTTGACACGGCTCCTAACGCGGGCAACGCCTCGTCCAGGAGCACCGTCGCCACGTCGGACGAGCCGAGTTCCGGCTGGCGGTCTACTGTGGTCAGGAGCACCGTCGCTCCGCTGTCGGTCAGCATCGCGTGCACGCGCTGGCGCGGATAGGCTAAGTCTAGGGGAACATAGGCACCGCCGGCCTTGACGATGGCAAGTAAGGCCACAATCAGCGCGGGGGCACGCTCCAGATGCACGGCGACCAATGAACCCGGCTCAATCCCCAGGCACTTGAGGCGATGCGCTAATCGGTTTGCGTGTGAATTGAGCTCCGCATACGTCAACGCCAGTTGGCCGCACTCGACAGCAACAGCGTCCGGGGTGCGTGCGGCCTGCGCTTCAAAGAGTCCGGCGAGGGTCGTCTCAGGGAGTACCCGGGTAGTCGCGTTGAATCTGACCAGCAGAGTGTGCCGCTCGTCCGCATCCAGGATATCCAGTTGCGAGAGCGGTGTGTCGGGTCGCGCCAGCGCGGCTTCGAGTAGCCGCTCAAACCGTCTGACGAAGGCCTCCGCCGTGGCCCGGTCAAACAGATCCATACTGTATTCTAGCGCGCCCTTGATCCCCATCGGTTCCGCGCCCGGCCCCACCTGCTCGCTGACATTCAGTGTCAGATCAAATTTGGCAACATGGCTGCGTACCGGCTCCGCGCTGACCTCGAGCCCGGGCATCGCCAACGCGGGTCGCGGTGTGTTCTGTAGGGCCAGCATCACCTGACACAAGGGATGGCGTCCCAGCGAGCGCGCGGGTTGGATTGCCTCCACCAGCCGCTCGAAGGGCACGTCCTGGTAGTCGTATGCCTCCAGTACGCACGAGCGGACCCGGGCGACGAGGCTGCGAAAGGTGGGATTCCCGGACACGTCAGTGCGTAGTACTAGGGTGTTCACGAAGAATCCGACAAGGTCCTCCAGCGCCCGCTCCCCACGCCCGGCAATCGGCGTGCCGATCGGAATGTCTTCCCCGGCCCCGAGCTTAGCGAGCAGCGCGGCTAGCCCCGCCTGCAGCACCATGAACAGCGTGCCACCCCCGGCTCGTGCGAACTCCAGCAGCCGCCCATGCAACCCGGCATCAAGCTCCACAGGCACCCGGCCGCCGCGGTAGCTGGCCACCGCCGGCCGCGGGCGGTCGGTCGGCAGCGGCAGCTCCTCCGGTGCGCCCGCCAGGGCGGTGCGCCAGAAGGCCAACTGCTTGGCCAAAACGCTGTCGGGATCCGTCTCTTCGCCCAGCATCTGGCGCTGCCACAAGGTGTAGTCGGCATACTGCACCGGCAGCTCGGAGAACGCGGGCGCCCGCCCCCGGCACCGCGCCGTATACGCTTGGGCCAGATCGCGGGAGAACGGACCCGTGGACCAGCCGTCGCCCGCAATGTGATGCAGCAGGAGCAGCAGTACGTGACGCTGCGGCGTCAGCCGGAACAGCCATGCGCGCAGGGGGAGCTCGCGACTCAGCTCGATCCCTGTGGCGGCGGCCGCTGCGAGGCGGTCGGGCAATTCCGTCTCACTGACCGTCTCGCAAACAAGGGTGAGCGCAACTTCTGACACGGGCAGGATGTGTTGAAACGGAACTCCGTCCTGCTCCGGGAAAAGCGTGCGCAGGCTCTCGTGCCGGGCTACCACGTCGCGGAGCGCCGCTTCCAAGGCCTGCGCGTCGAGAGTTCCTTGCAGCCGCAAAATTGTTGGGACGTTATAGGTCGCGCTTGGCCCCTCCATGCGGTATAGGAACCACAACCGTGACTGTGCGTAGGACAGCGGTAGCAGCGCCGGCCTACGCTGGTGTACCAGCGGACGCCAAGCCGCCCTGGCCTCGCGCAGACGCTCGGTGAGTCCACCCACAGTTGGCGCGTCAAACAGCATGCGTATGGGTAGTTCGACGCCGAGTTGCCTGCGCACCCGGTTGACCAGCTGCATTGCGATTAACGACTGCCCTCCAAGCTCAAAGAAGTTATCGTCGCAACCGACGCG
>DATFWO010000086.1:0-17151 GCA_035259205.1 Burkholderiales bacterium
GGGTGACGGTATCGGCTGAAGGCCAGCCGGCAGCCGGTCCAATGGTCACCGATCACCGTAGCTACTGCTTGCCTTCGAGCCGCAGCAGGGCATGAACGATTTCAAGCACCATGCGCTTGTGACGGTCGTTGAGTTGTTCGAACTTCCGTGAAATCCAGCCCTGGTCCAGACGGTATGAGGCCGTTTCCTGGCGCACACCCAGCACCGCACGTTCCTGCCGGTCTGCCTCGCCGAACCGCAGCCAGGGTGCTGACACCTCCAGCCACAGGCCCAATGCACGGATTTTGTCCTGCGCGGGCAGCGCAGTACCCGAGAGCCATTTTCGCACTGCCTGTGTCGAAACCGGGTCACCGTGGTAGCGCAGGTTGAATTCACGCGCGATCTGGGTCGGTTTGCCGATATCGACCCGCGCTTTGCGCATGGCTTCCTTCAAGCGTCTGCTGAAGGCCTGTTTTTCATCCGCGAGAGTCATGCCTAGAAACACTACCACCAAGCATGACGGCGATAGGTTACGACCGGTTGCTATTGATGATAACCGATAGTAACATAGGCGGTTGTTTTCGAGCCGCAGTACTCCTCTCCGGATCATGCAATCGACATGAATGGGCGCGAAGAGACTTTCTCCAAAATCATGGAACAGACCCTGCCGGCCGCACACCACGACCGGGCGGCGACTGCAGGCGCGCGCAATGCTCACGCGCTGCTTTGCATGAGCGTGGATCACTTTGGCGGGATCGCCGCTGCGGCGGGGCACGACCAGCACGATGAGCTGCTGCGCGAGGTCGGGGCGCGACTTACTCGTGCATTACGGACGAGCGATGCCGTTGTGCATTGGGGTGCGGACGAATTCGTCGTGCTCCTGCGAAACGCGGGGGATCGCCGCAGCGTCGCCCGCGTCACGCGCAAGCTGATCTCCGCCTGCAACGGCCCGTACGTGCTGGGCGAGGTCACCCGGTACGTCACGTTGCGCATCGGCTACAGCCTTTTCCCATCCGACGCCCGCGACATGGTGTCGCTGCTGCGCCGAGCGAGACAGGCCATCAAGGTTTTGAAGAGTTTCCGGAAAAACCGGCCGGCGCCGACAGGAGACGCGGCGATAAAGAGCTCACCTGAGGCGGAAGGTCACTGTCCTGAGCCGGCCGACGCGCGGATCAAATGAAATCCGGTATGGATCAGCCCGCCGCGGGGCGACGCGCTCCATAGATGAAAACCGGAAGGGCGAGCAGTGCCAGGGAACACACGATGACCGCACCCGACGGCAGGTCGAGCACGGCAGAGACGACCAGTCCGAGCGCATACCCCGCCGCGCCCAAGGTATAGCAGACCGCCAGCCGCCCCCGTTGGAATCGATAGGTTGCCAGCGCCGGCACGATCAGCGTCGTGAAAACGAGATACAGGCCCACGAGCTGCACCGAAATCGTCACCGCGACGGCGAATATCAGGTAGAAGCCGATGCGGCCGACCCGCTCTCCCCAGCCGAGCCACAAAGCCAAGATCACGGCATAGATCAGGGCAACGGGCAACAGACGCGTCCAGTTGACCCAGAGTATCTGCCCGACGAGCAGTTCCTTGAGATGCTCCCCGCCGTGCGGGTTGGCCGCAAGCAGCAATAGCGCGCCACTCGCCGCCAGGATGAATGTGGTGCCGATGACCGCTTCCTGCACCTCGGGCCAGCGGCGTTCCGTCCACGTGAGCAGGAGCGCGCCTCCGAATGCGGCCGTGAGCGCGGCCGCCTGTACCGCCCAGCCCTGAGGCTCGAGTCCCAGGCTGTCCGCGAAAATCACGCCCAATCCCGCGACCTGGGCGATCGCCAGGTCGATGAACACGATGCCGCGGCCGAGCACCTGAATGCCGAGCGGCGCGTGTGTTGCCGTAACCAGCAGACCGGCGGCCAATGCCGGCCCGAGTATGCTCAAGTCGATCGCCGCGGTATTCATTTGGCCGCTGCCAGCAGACGCGCAAGCGTATCGTCGTAGAGGCTGAATAGGTCCTGAGCTTTCTCATTTCCGCCGACGGTAAATGGCAGAACGACCGCGGGAATCTTCGCTCGCTCCGACAGCCATTCCGCCGCGCGCGGATCGTTATACGCGGAACGCACGATCGCTTTCGCCGGATCGCGCGCGAGGTTCCCGAGCAGCTCGCTCAGGTGGGAGGAGCTCGGCGGCAGGCCCGGCTTGGGTTCGAGCGCGCCAACTTCGCGCATTCCGAGCCAGTTGCTGAGGTAGGACATGTTTTTGTGATAGACCACGATCGGCATCCCTTTGAGCGGTGCACCCGTTTTCTCCCAGCGCGCCGTCGCCTGCTGCCAGCGCTCAAGAAAGGCCTTGGCTCGCGCCCGATATTCCGCCCCCTCGCCCGGGTCGAGCTGCGCCATGCGCTCGGCGAGCGCTGCCGCAACCCTCGAGATGTTGCGTGGGTCGAGATGGATGTGCGGGTTGCCGGCCGGATGGATATCCCCCAAGGCGCGGTCGAGCCGCTGCGGCACTTCCAGCATCATCACCTGGCGCGCCGCCTCGAACAGACCCGGCTGCCCGGCCTGGATCTTGGGGTTACCCGACTGCGTCTGTACGAGCGGCAGCCAGCCGATCTCCAGCTCCGCTCCGGTACACACGACGAGATCGGCGGAACGCGCCCGCGCAATCAGGCTCGGCCGGGCCTCGATGCGATGCGGGTCCTGCAACCCCGTCGTTGCGACGTAGATCGTCCCTTTGTCTCCCGCCAGCTCCTTGGCGAGCGCACCCCACTCCGGCTCGCACGCGAAAATATTCAGCGCCGCCAGCGCAGGCTGGGCCGCCGCCAACGCGGCGAAACCGATGAGTAGTCTCAGAATGCGGATCATGTTCGTCTCCATGGACTATTGACGGGCTCAGAACTTATGCGCGCCGTGCGGCCCCAGGCTGTAGATGTACTGGAGGAGAATCTGGTTGTCCGTCACGCCTACACGTGACTTGTCCTGCGCGAGCTGCAGCCGCAGGCGGCTGAATTCGGTCAGGCTCCAGTCGAACATCAAGGTGTGGCGCGAGGGATTGTGATCGGTCATCAGCAACGGAAAATCCGCCGCCGTCGGTCCCAGTCCGTTCAGGACGATGCCATTGTTGACCGTGCCGAAATTCAGCCGGTCATAGCGGTAACCGACCCGCCACCGTGGCATGAACTGGTACACGCCCTGCAGATACCAGCCCGACTGCCGGCTCGAGTAGAAGTCGGTGAAGGCCGTGCCGAATTGCGGAACGGCCTGCACCGCATCGTTAAAGGTAAGCGAACCGCTTTCCTTGCGGCGGAAGTACTCGCCCTGGAGCTTGAAGTTCGTGTACGTGGCATTGCCGTTGGGCGCCCACTTCACCACAAAGTCGGCGATCCACAGTTTGCTGTCGCCGGTGAAGGACTGGATGACCGGTCCCCCGAGCGAATCGACGTCCTGGAACGCCCGGTTTTCCGCTTTGGTTTGGTAATAGGAGAGGCCCGCCCGCCACGCCGTGGACGTACCGATATCGCCGCCGACGTGCCCGAACAGGCTCCATGCGCCGGTGCCGTTCTTGCTGCGGTCGGTTCCAGGGAAGTTCAACCCGCGGCCCAGCTCGCCGCCGACCTCGATGAGCAGGTCGGTTGGCGCGACCCACTTGAGCTGCACTCCGTCATCGGCCAGGCGGCCGCCCAGGAAGGCCTTGTACGCCAACGGCGCATCCTGGAAGTCCCAGGCATGTTGATGAATCTCGTTCAGATAACCGATCCCGGACAGGAAGCGGCCGCCCTTCAGCGTGAATCCCTTGCCCAGAGCGAGTGTCTGGAAGAAGGCCTCCTCGACTTCGAGGTCGTTTTCGGGCGTGAAAGACGCAACCAGTTGACCGCGGAAATACGGGTCGACGTTGGCCGTCAAGAACAGCTCGGACTCACCGAGGCTGAAGCCGCGCTTGGGTGGTCCAACTTCCCCGCCGGTCGGCGCAAATCCGGTGATCTGGAACGTATTGGGATCCTGCGATGTGCGCGCGGCGGTGCCTTGCAGTATGACCGACAGCGCAGGGTTGAATGCATTGTCGGCCGCCGGCCGCGACGTGGCCTGTGTTGCGGCGGTTTCAGCCCTGGCGGCGCTCTGCTCCGCTTGGCCGGCTTTGGATTCTGCCTCGGCCAGCCGTTTCTCCAGCGCTTCGATGCGCTTCTCGTAGCCTTCTTTCATCTGCTTGATTTCCTCGCGGATCTTCGCGAGCTCGCTCTCCTGCCCGTGCGCGGGTCCGGCGCATGCCAGCGCAACCGCCGCAGCAATCACATTTCGATTGAACACGTGACTTCTCCTCGGTACGCATGTAAAACACCGCATCCGGCAGCGCCGGATACGACCGCGTCAGATCAGAGAAGAATTGGAGGACCGCGAGAAGGAGGAGTGAGAGACTCTAGGGTGCGATACGGAACGGGTTGATGCGAGGTGTGCTCGTTAACGCAGTTCCGTACGGAATGGATCGCGGAAGCGGCACTCACGCCGCCCAGCACCTGGGCGAATGCACCGTGCAAACCGCACAAACCGCTTTGAAAGGAGGATTTCCCCTTGCTGTCGTGCTGCGCCGGAGGCTTCCCGTGTTGTGCATGCGAAGCAAGGTGCGCGAGGGCGACCTGCTGCGAGAAAACCAGCAGAAAGATGCAGGCCAGGTGCAGGCAAATGCGTCGCATGCCGCCAGGATAGCCGCGATTCTTGTGGCCGGAAGAGGAATGTAATCCAGTTGCCGGGACGCCGCAACTCGAGCCGCTGCCGGCGGTTGCTATACTGCGCCGCAGGATATCGGCAATGAAGACTGTGCTGCTCGCGCTGATCCGCGGCTATCGGTTGTTGCTCTCGCCCTTCTTCGGGCAGCAGTGCCGGTTCTATCCGACCTGCTCAAGCTACGCGCAGGAAGCGATAGAGGTGCATGGTTCGCTCAAGGGCTCTTGGCTCGCGGTACGCCGCGTTCTGCGTTGCGGGCCCTGGCACCCGGGAGGCACAGATCCTGTGCCTCCCAAGGGATGAGGATGGAGGATGAGCGATGTAGAGGGCTCCCGATGTCCGTCACTTCGTCATCCGTCACTCGTCATGCTGTTCACCCGGCGACGCGGCAGACGAGGCCCTTGAGGTAGTCCCCTTCCGGAAAGTTGAGCGCAACCGGGTGATCGGGGCCTGGACCCAGTCTTTCAATAATCTGCGCCTGAACACCGGCATCAAGCGCAGATCCGGCCACGATTTTCTGAAACAGATCAGCGGAGACTCCGCCTGAACAGGAAAAGGTCACCAGCAGTCCACCGGCCCGCAGCAGCTTGAATGCCACCAGGTTGATGTCCTTGTAGGCGCGCGCTGCCTTTGCCGCATGGGCGGCAGTCGGCGCGAACTTGGGCGGATCGAGCACGATGAGGTCGAAGCTGCGTGCCCCGTCTCGCAGTTTCCGCAGGAACTGAAATACATCGCCCTCGATCCACTCCCCCCCTTGGAGACCGTTCAGGCTTGCGTTGGCCCGGGCGAGGCGCAGCGCATCCGCCGAACTGTCGATAGCGAGCACCGAACGGGCGCCCCCTTTGAAAGCGTTGAGAGCGAATCCACCCGTGTAGCAAAATCCATCCAGCACGTCACGGCCGGCCGCCAGTTCCCGCACGCGCCGGCGGTTCTCGCGCTGGTCGAGATAGAAGCCGGTCTTGTGGCCGTGCTCCAGGCTCAACTGGAACATTAGCTGATGCTCCGTAATGGTGACTTGCGACGGCTCACGAGCGCCTCGCAGGGGACCGGATACCGCCGGCAAGCCTTCCAGCGCGCGCACTTCCGCGTCGGAGCGCTCCCATACGCGGGTAGCCCCGGTCGCCTCGACGAGCGCATCGGCAATTTCCTGGCGCCAGCGTTCCGCGCCGGCACTGAGCAGTTGAACGACCACGACCTCGTCGTAGCGATCGGCGATGACGCCGGGCAGGCCGTCGGACTCGCCGTGGATCAGCCGCAACGCATTCGTATCGGGCTCGAGAAGCCCCCGGCGGTGGGCAACCGCGGACGCAACGCGCGCTCTGAAGAACGCGCCGTCTATCGCGCATTCCTGCCACTCCCACACGCGTGCGACGATCTGCGAATGCGGGCTGTAGGCAGCAATCGCAAGAAAGGCTCCGGCGGCGGAGTGAATCTCCACCGCTTCACCCGGCCCGGGCTTGCCCTGGACCCTCGCCACGGCGCCGGAATACACCCATGGATGACGGCGCTTGAGCGACTTCTCCCGCCCGGCTTTGAGGATCAGCTTGTGCAAAACCGTAGGTGGTGAGTAGAAACGAGTCGTGAATGGTAACCGCGTTCGGCAACTCACTCGGTCCACTCACCACTCACGACTTTCTCTTGGCCCGTGGATGCGCCGCGTCATAGGCCTTTGCCAAGTGCTGGAAATCGAGGTGCGTATATACCTGGGTGGTCGAGATGCTCGCGTGGCCGAGCATCTCCTGCACGGCGCGCAGATCGCCGCTCGATTGCAAGACATGAGATGCGAACGAGTGACGCAGCACGTGCGGGTGTACCTTCGACGGCAGTCCGAGCTTCAGTGCCCAGTGCTTGAGACGCGACTGCACCGCACGCGGACTCAGGCGACGGCCATTCTTGCCGGTGAACAGGGCGGATTCATCTCCTCGCACCAAGGCAGCGCGTTCCCTGAGCCAGGCCTTGAGCGCCGTGAGCGCATGGCTTCCCACGGGAACGATCCGCGCCTTGTTGCCCTTGCCGGTGACGCGCACTGTCGCATCGTTGAGATTGACACCGTCCAGCGCGAGGCCGGTGAGCTCGGAGAGGCGCAGTCCGGAAGAATAAAAGAGCTCGAGGATCGCCTTGTCGCGAAGCGCAAGCGAATTCGTCTCGCCAAGCTGCATGAGGCGCGCAGCCTCGTCTGGCGACAGCGCATGCGGCAGCTTCCTGGCCGACTTCGGGGCGCGAATGCCGAGCACCGGGTTGCGGGAAAATCCATGGTCGCGCACGAGAAACTTGAAGAACCCGCGCCAAGCCGAGAGCATGCGTGCAAGCGTGCGCCCGCCGAGCCCCTGGCTGTGCAGTTGGGAGACAAAGCGCCGGACCTGGTGCACTTCGAGGCGGTCGAGCGGAATATCCCTCGTCAGCTCGATCAATGCAGCGACGTCGCGCCGGTAGCTGGCGACGGTGTGAGCGCTGAACCGTCGCTCGTAGGTGAGGTGATCCCCGTAGCTTCGCAACAGGGAGTGGCGAGTATGCTGCGCAGGCTTGGCGGGTGAGTTGGCGCCCACTTACAGATCGCAAGTGTTTGTAACGAAGAGAAATATCACCAATATCGCACAGCCGCTCGCCTCAGCTGCTAGCCTCGCTATCGCAGATGCGGAGCGATTCCCGCGGCAACCAAATCCCCCAAACGCTTGAGATACAGAGTGCCCATTTCCGGATAGAAGCGCTGCGCATCTTCACTCGCAAGCGCCAGCAACCCGAAGGTCTCGCCGTCGCGCAGGGGTATATAGGAATAAGACCGCAGGTGAGTGCTTGCTTCACCGAACATGGAGGCCGTATCCACCATCGCGCGGCCGCTGCAATAGGGCTGGCTCAAGCTCGCCGCGAACTCGCGCGAAGCATCGCTGATCGGGCTGAATTCCGGCAAATCAGCATGACCATTGCCGCGCCAGGCCCGCAGCGCAACGTGGGGGACCGCGAAGTCCTCTCTCAGGCTGAGATAGACCGTATTCAAGACCCCCCGGATGTCCTGCGAGGCGAGGAGCGCAAGCGAGATGCGATGCACTTTTTCGCTGATCGCATCGTTCTCCTCGCCAAACTGGATGACCTCTCTCAGCTTCCCTTCGAGCTGCTTCGTCCTGTCGCGCAACGTGAGGATCTGCCGCTCGCTGATCGAGATCGCGCGCCCGCCGTGGGGGTGCGCTATGTAGATGTCGGCGAGCGTTTCCGCGTAATCCTCGAAAAACTCCGGATGTTGTTTCAGGTAGTTCGCGACCTCGTCGGGTTTCATCGCTCTCCCTTTAACCCAGTTTCCAAATTGCAAGTTTGAAGTTGAGAACCCATACGCAACTCGAAACTTGAAACTCGGAGCCCGAAACTCAAAGTTCGATCTCGCCTTCGTACACCGTAACCGCAGGCCCCGTCATCATCACTGCCGCGCTCTCGTCCTTCCATGATATACCGAGGTCCCCGCCGCGCGTCGTCACGGTCACCTTCCGGTCGAGCAAGCCGCGCATGACGCCGGCGACCATCGCCGCGCACGCGCCCGTGCCACATGCCAGCGTTTCCCCGGCTCCGCGCTCGTAGACGCGCAGTCGAACGTGGCTCCGATCGAGAATTTGCATATAGCCCGCATTGGCGCGCCGCGGAAACCGACGATGACCTTCTATGAGCGGCCCCTCGGTCGCTACGGGCGCGCTGTCCACATCGGGCACGATTTGCACCGCGTGGGGATTGCCCATGGAAAGGGCGCTGATTTCGACTCTGCCGCGATCGAGCGCAAGCTCATATACGAGCGCCCGCGTCGGCGCCTCAAAGGGAATCTTTGCGGGCTCGAATTCTGGCACGCCCATGTCTACCGTTACCTGTCCGTCCGCCTCAACCCGAGGAGTGATTACGCCGCTCAGAGTCCCCACGCGGATCTCATCCTTCGTCGTGAGCCTGCTCTGGCGGACGTATTGCAGGAAGCACCGTGCCCCGTTACCGCATTGTTCGACCTCCCCCCCATCCGCGTTGAAGATCCGGTAATGGAAATCGGTACCCGGCAGCCGGGGCGGCTCGATCTGAAGGACCTGGTCGCAACCTATCCCGAAGCGGCGGTCGGCGAGTAGACGAAGCTGAGACGCGCTAAGTTCGAGGGGAGTGGTAAGGGCGTTCAGCACTACGAAGTCGTTGCCCAGGCCCTGCATCTTAGTAAACTTTACACGCATTTATGATCAGATAGCGTATTTTATGGAAACTTACACCCACTTTTGCAATCCCACGGCGGTCTGAACAACGGATAACCCTCCCCTCTCAGAGTCCGCGCTGATACGCTTCGGGCCGACCGGCGCCGCCCGCTATGGGTTTTTCCATGATGTAGTCGTCCATGACAAAACCTCCGCCGATCTCTTTGACGATCGCGTCGGCCACGTGAAAGCCGTGCTTGAGATAGGCGTCTATAGCGGTCCGATTGCTCTTGTTTACCGCCAGCACGATGCGGCTGCAATCCTGCTGCCGCGCCACCTCCGTAACCCGGGCAATCAGCATCCCGCCGTAGCCGCGTCGCTGCCAGCGCTGATGGACATAAATCTTGTCGAGCTTGATTTCGCGCGCGCTATCGGCCAGCCAGTACGACGAGAATCCGGAAAGCACCTCGTCCACCACCAGCTTGTCCCACCACAGGTCGCGGCGCCCAAGTTCCGCGCGGACGAGAACCGGATCGTAGCGTTGCTTCAGCATGTATTCTATCTGCGCCCGGGTGATGATAGCGGGGTAGTGGCGATACCAGATCTCGGCCGCGAGCGCCGCCACCTGCTCGACATCGTCCACGGACACCCGCTCGATTCGCGCCGCGCCAGCTACAGGGCCCGTCCGGTCGTTAGTCATCGGGCTTCGTCACGAGTAAACGGGCTGCTCTCCAGGTGGCCGCGTTTTAAAACGCTTGTGCACCCAGTAATACTGCTCCGGCATTTCGCGTACGCACTCTTCGATGAACGCATTCATCCGGCGCGTATCGTGCTCAACGTTGCCGCCGGGAAAATTGTCCCACGCTGGATAGAAGCGCAGAACGTAACCCTGCCCCCCGGGGAGCTGTCGCGTTACCGCCGGCACCACCACTGCACCTGCCAACTGCGCGATGCGCGAGAGGCCGCTGATCGTTGCTGCAGGCACGCCAAAGAATGGGACAAAGATCGAATCGCGGTCGCCCAGGTCCATGTCGGGCAGGTAATAGAAAGGCAGCCCCTTGCGCATGGACCGCACGACCGCACGTATGCCGTCCTGGCGCGAGAACAAGTCCGGCGTAACGAATCGGGTGCGCCCGTGGAGGAGTATCCGGTCGAACACCGGGTCCTTCTGGTGGCTGTACACAGAGACACCCCGCCACTCCGTAATGATCCGCGTTCCGCCCATGTCGAGCCCCACGAAATGTGGAGCAAGCCAGATGACGGGACGATCAGCGACCCCTTGCCAATGTTCCACGCCCTCGACCCGGATCAGACGCTGCAGGCGGGTCTTCGAAGACCACCACAAGAACCCGTGCTCGACCAAGCTCCTGCCGAGCGCCTGAAAATGCCGCCGGGCAAGCCGGCGTCTCTCTCTATCCGATTGATCAGAAAAGCATAATTTCAAGTTAGTGAGGGCTACCTTACGTCGCTCCGCCGCGCACGCATAGAGGACCAGGCCGAGTATGCGTCCAAGGGGCGCAAGTACGGCGAGCGGCAGGAAGTGCAGCAGCCATATGATCGCGAGTCCCAAGCGCGTCAACACGACGCGCTCCGAAGACGAAGGGAGAGCGACGGAAGGAGTAAGAAATTACCGTTGTCGCGGCGCGAGCTGTCCTGGTGTGCCGCTTTGATCATCCTTCCACCTTGCGCCTTCCACCTTCTGCCGTCGCCGGGGGCGGCTCTGCGCCGCCCGGCACCTTGTAGCGGTTATATCCCCACAAATACTGCTCGGGACAACGGCGTACCTGTGCTTCGATGGCACGGTTCAGCGCGGCTTCGTCGAGGCGCTCGGTGGGGAGTTCTTCCAGGTGCAGGCGGTAGCCGCGGCCTGCGGGCAGGCGCTCGGCGAAGGCCATGATCACCGCCGCATCGCTCATCTGCTGGAGCCGCCTGACCAGGGTCATCGTGTAAGCAGGGCGGCCGAAAAAATCGGCCCACACGCCTTCCCCCACGCTGGGCGCCTGGTCCGGCAGCAAGCCGACCGCCTCGCCACGCGCGAGCGCCTTATAGAGCATGCGCACCCCGCGCAGATTCGCAGGCGCCGTGACCGCATGCCACCGGCTGCGGCCGGCGATCATCAGCGGTTCGAGCCAGCTCTTTTTCGGCGGTCTATAGAGCACGGTCAGCGGCATGCGCTGTGCGCCGTATAGCGCGGAGATCTCGAAGCAGCCAAGATGCGGCGTTAGAAAAATGATGCCGTTGCCGCGCGCGCGCGCAGCCTCCACGACATTCCAGTGCTCGCATTCCACGACCAGGCGCGCGACCGTGGCCGCGTCTCCGAACCATACGGCAAGCAACTCGGTGACGCCCTTGCCGGCTTCGGCGATGGCCGCTCTCAGCAACGGGGCATATGCCGACTCGTCGCGGCATACGCCGCTCGCACGGAGGTTCTGGGTCAACCGCCGCGCGTAACGGGGCGAAACCCGGAATACCACCCACCCAAGCAGGCTCCCGGCACTGTGCAGCCAGGCCAATGGCAATCGTCCGAGCGCTCTCAGGACGCCAATCAACACGATTTTAGTTTTATAAATCGGGGCTTATCTGCTATTCTATGCGCCTTTTTGCCGGCCACGAAACCGACGACCAGCCAAATGCCATGAGCGACTTCCTGTTCACGTCCGAATCCGTCTCCGAAGGGCACCCCGACAAGGTAGCCGACCAGATTTCCGATGCCGTGCTCGACGCTGTACTCGCTCAGGATGCGCGCGGCCGCGTGGCGGCCGAGACGCTATGCGCCACGGGTCTCGTGGTCATGGCCGGCCAGATCACGACGAGTGCGGTCGTCAACTATGGCGAGCTCGCGCGCGACGTGATCAAACGCATCGGCTACGACGATTCCTCGTCCGGCTTCGATTACCGCTCGTGCGCCGTGCTGACCGCGTTCGACCGGCAATCCGCCGATATCTCCCAGGGGGTGGACGAAGGCAAGGGACTCGACCTTGACCAGGGCGCGGGTGATCAGGGGCTGATGTACGGCTTCGCCTGCGATGAAACGCCGCAGCTGATGCCGATGCCGATCTACTATGCGCACCGCCTGATGGAACGCCACAGCGAGCTGCGGCGCGATGGGCGGCTGCCCTGGCTGCGACCCGACGCGAAATCCCAGGTATCGGTGCGTTATGTCGACAACAAGCCGCATCACATCGATACCGTAGTGATTTCCACCCAGCATAGCGAAGATATCTCGCACGAGCCTCTCACCGAGGGCGTGATCGAGGAAATCGTAAAGCCGGTCTTGCCCAAGAACATGATCAGCAAGGAAACGCGATTCCTGATCAATCCGACCGGACGCTTCGTCATCGGCGGACCGCTCGGCGACACCGGGCTTACCGGGCGCAAGATCATCGTGGATACGTACGGCGGGTATTCGCGTCATGGCGGCGGCGCTTTTTCGGGCAAGGATCCGTCCAAGGTGGACCGCTCGGCCGCCTATGCCGCGCGCCACGTGGCGAAAAACATCGTCGCGGCCGGGCTGGCTAGAAAATGCGAGATTCAGGTCGCATACGCGATCGGCGTTGCGCGCCCGGTGAGCATCCTGGTAGAGACGTTTGGCACCGGCAGAATCCCGGACGACAAGCTGGCGAAGCTCGTCGAGAAGCATTTCGACTTGAGGCCGAAAGGGATCATACAGGCGCTCAACCTGCTGCGCCCGATTTACTTCAAGACCGCGGCCTACGGCCACTTCGGGCGCGACGAGCCGGAATTCAGCTGGGAGGCGGCGGACAAGGCCGCGGCGCTTAAGGCCGACGCGAAGATCTAGACGCGGCCGCGGCGGCGGGCGGTCCCCGGCCGGCCCGTGTATAATCCGCTCAGCTGAGGAGCGTTGCGACCGGGAAATGCCCGGCCAGGCTCAGCGAAAGTCAACGGCGCTCGCATCGGAAACGATGCGGGCGTTTTGCTTCTGAAGGGGTCTTCCGAGGGGCGCTGCGACCAGGAACAGCTGGCCAGGCTCGGCAGATCCACCTGCGTGGAACGGCGCCCATTCATCATTACTGAATGGAGAGCTGATATGACTGCCGCAGCACAGACCAAATTCAAGGATTACCACGTCGCGGACATCGGCCTTGCCGATTTCGGCCGCAAAGAAATCGCGATCGCCGAAACCGAAATGCCAGGGCTCATGGCGGTGCGGGACGAGTTCAAGACCCGCCAGCCGCTGAAGGGCGCGCGGATCACGGGATCGCTGCACATGACGATCCAGACCGCTGTCCTCATTGAGACGCTGGTCAAGCTCGGTGCCGAGGTGCGGTGGGCATCCTGCAATATCTTCTCCACGCAGGACCATGCTGCGGCGGCGATCGCCGCATCCGGCGTCCCCGTGTTCGCCTATAAAGGCGAAAGCCTGAGCGAGTACTGGGAATACACCCACCGCATCTTCGAGTGGCCGGACGGCGGCACGTCGAACATGATCCTGGACGACGGGGGCGATGCGACACTGCTGGTGACGCTCGGCGCCCGCGCCGAGAAGGATCCTTCGCTCATTGCGCGGCCGACGAATGAGGAAGAGCATGCCCTCTATGCCGCGATCAAGAAACGCCTCGAAGCCAAGCCCGGCTGGTATTCGAAAATGCTCTCAGGCATACGCGGCGTGACCGAGGAAACCACTACCGGCGTGCACCGGCTCTACCAAATGGAAAAGGAAGGCCGCCTTCCCTTCCCCGCCATCAACGTGAACGATTCGGTGACCAAGTCGAAGTTCGACAACCTCTACGGCTGCCGCGAGTCTCTGGTGGACGGCATCAAGCGCGCGACCGACGTCATGATCGCCGGCAAGATCGCCCTGGTCGCCGGCTACGGCGACGTTGGCAAGGGCTGCGCGCAATCGCTGCGCGGGCTTGGCGCGATCGTGTGGGTCACCGAAATCGACCCGATCTGCGCGTTGCAGGCGGCGATGGAGGGTTACCGGGTCGTGACCATGGAATACGGCTGCGACAAGGCGGACATCTTCGTTACGGCAACCGGCAACGTGCGCGTAATTTCGATCGACCATATGAAGCGCATGAAGCACAACGCGATCGTCGCCAATATCGGACACTTCGATTCGGAAATAGACATCGCGGGGCTGAAGCAGTACGAGTGGGAGAACATCAAGCCGCAAGTCGATCACGTGATTTTCCCGGGCGGCAAGCGCCTGATCGTGCTGGCGGAAGGACGGCTGGTGAACCTCGGGTGCGGCACCGGGCATCCCAGTTTCGTGATGTCGAATTCGTTCACCAACCAGGTGCTCGCCCAGATCGAGCTCTACGGCAAGTCGGGCAAGTACGAGAAAAAGGTCTACGTGCTGCCGAAGCACCTCGATGAGGGCGTTGCCCGCCTGCACCTGAAGAAGCTGGGCGCCGACCTTACCGTAATGACGGAAGAGCAGTGCCGTTACGTCGGCCTGAACGTCGACGGGCCGTACAAGCCCGACCACTATAGATACTGACGATGAAGGCCACTCATCACGATTCTTAGATGCAGTCGCAACAAAAACTACCGCGCGCCTTCAGCTTCGAGTTCTTCCCGCCCAAGTCGCCGGAAGGGAAGCTCCGGCTGCGCGAGACCTGGAGGCAGCTCGGTCAGCTCGGCCCCAAGTTCTTCTCGGTAACCTTCGGCGCGGGCGGGTCCACCCGCGAAGGCACGCTGGAAACGGTGGTCGAGATTCGCGGCGCCGGTTTCGAGGCAGCTCCGCATCTGTCCTGCATCGCCTCGTCGCGGGACGACATCCGGACCCAGCTCGAGCGTTACCGATCCAGCGGCATCCGGCATATTGTCGCATTGCGCGGCGACATGCCGTCGGGCCTGGCCTCGAGCGGCGAGTTGCGCTATGCGAGCGAACTGGTGCAATTCGTCCGCGAAGCGACCGGGGACTGGTTCCAGATCGAGGTCGCGTGCTACCCCGAATATCATCCGCAAACCCGTAATGCGGAAGACGAGATCAAGAACTTCAAGCGCAAGGTCGCAGCGGGAGCGAATTCGGCTATCACGCAGTATTTTTACAATGCAGACGCGTATTTTCGCTTCGTGGACGCCTGTGAAGCCGCAGGCGTCGACATCCCGATCGTGCCGGGCATCATGCCAATCGGCAATTTTTCGCAGCTTGCGCGCTTTTCCGATGCGTGCGGGGCGGAAATTCCGCGCTGGCTGCGCATGCGCCTCGAGGGATTCCGCGACGATACCGCCTCGATCCGCGCGTTCGGTCTCGATGTCGTCACGCGCTTGTGCGACGACCTGCTGCGCGCCGGGGCGCCGGGGCTGCACTTCTACACGCTGAACCAGGCCGGACTGACCTCGACCATCTGGCAAAGACTGGGCCTTTAGGCCCGGATTTTGTCGGTGACCGGCCCGGTCATCGCGTCCAATTCTTCGTTCTGGGGCACAATGCGCGACTGAAGCGCACAGCGCTGCTGTCGCCTGAGCCGCGTCGGATCGAACGACACTCGCGTGCCGTTCAACCGGCGCCATGAGCCAAATCGCGGACAAATGGGGGTGGTGGTGCAACCCGGACTCACGGAATCGCAACAGCAGGTGCACGATCAGCAGAAGATGCTCTTGCCCGAGGTCAAGGCACGGCCCCCAAACGAGGCCGCGGCGTTGCTCGCCGAGTACCCCACGAGCGTAATAGCGGGCGTGCTGCTGGATCTGAATCCGGGGCTCACGCAGGACATACTCCAGGAGTTCCCGCGCGGACTGGCCGACGCTGTGATGCAGTACGTGTCACCCGTCGTGGCCCTGCAATGGGAACGCAACGCGATCTACCCCCAGGGCACGGTAGGCCGCCTGATGGAGCCCGTGATTGCGGTATTCCGGCCGCAGCAAACCGTGGCGGAAACCGTCGAGCAGCTGCGCTATCTCATCAAGACCGCTTTCATCACCTACGGCTATGTCATCGATGCCGGCGGCAAGCTGGCGGGCATCATCACCATGCGCGATCTGCTCTTCGGGGCGCACGACGCACGGCTCGAAACTCTGATGCTACGCGACCTGTTTTTTCTGAAGGCCGACCTGCCGCTCGGGGAAGCCATGAAGCTCGTGCTCGACCGCCATTACCCGGCGTATCCGGTGTGCGACGAAAACGGCGTGCTCATCGGGTTGGTGCGCGGACAGGCGATGTTCGAGGAGCAGGCGATCGAAATTACCGCCCAGGTCGGCACGATGGTCGGGGTGGAAAAGGAAGAACGGCTGGCCACGCCATGGACACAAAGCTTCAGGTTCCGCCATCCGTGGCTGCAGTTGAACCTGCTGACGGCATTCATCGCCGGCGCGGTGGTCGGGTTGTTTCAGGGAACGGTCGACCGGCTCGTGATATTGGCCCTGTTCCTACCGGTACTGGCCGGACAATCGGGCAATACCGGGTGCCAGGCGCTCGCCGTGACTTTGCGCGGCATTACGCTGGGCGAGTTGAAGGCCGGCAAGGAGCGGGCATTGGTGATGAAGGAGGCTTCTCTCGGCTTCATGAACGGTGCGTTCACCGGCATCCTCGCTGGAATCGGCATGTATGCCGTTGCGGTCTATCAGCACAATCCGAACGCGCTTCTCCTGGGCGTGGTCGTCTGGCTGGCCTTGGTCGGTGCCTGCGTGATAAGCGGCATCTGTGGCGCCACGATTCCGCTCACGCTCAAGCGCTTCGGCGCAGATCCCGCGACGGCGTCCAGCATCTTTCTCACGACCGCCACCGACGTCGTCAGCATGGGGCTGCTGCTCGGACTCGCCACAATACTGATCAAGTAGGGCGTGAGCGGCGAGTGGGAGAAGCGGCTTGCCGCTGTACGCCATTCGCCACGCTTTTCAGCCTAGAAAGCCAGTGACGGCATCGACGAAGGCTTGTGGCTTTTCGATCTGAGGGCAGTGACCGCAGCCGGGAATCTC
Source organism: Burkholderiales bacterium (assembly GCA_035259205.1). GTDB lineage: Bacteria > Pseudomonadota > Gammaproteobacteria > Burkholderiales > SG8-41 > SG8-41. The sequence goes on from DATFWO010000086.1 coordinate 16,729, forward strand.
CAGGAATCTCGCACCGGAAATTCCTGCCGCGAGCTCGCGCGCGAGCGCGGGCGGCGTAGTCTGGTCGAGCGCGCCCACCATGACCAGAGCCGGGTTGCGTATTCGGCCCAGGACCGGCCCGAAGTCCAGCTTCGCGAGGGCAAGGCACGCGGTGCGAAAGCATGCCGCGTCGGCCTGCTCGAGTGCCTGCCTCCGCTCGGCCACGATGTGCGGGTTGGCCGCAATGAAAGCTTCCGGAAACATGCGCCCGATCGCTATGTCGAGCGCGCCTGACATCCCTTCCCGCTCAACCTTGTCGGCCAGCACCCGCAGCGGCGCCTTCGCCGGCTCCGGAAATGCCGCCAGCGCATCGGCCACGATGAGCCTCTCGAATCTGTCGCCATGCTGCGCAGCCAGCGCGATCGAAATGAAACCGCCGAAACC
>DATFWO010000087.1:0-2165 GCA_035259205.1 Burkholderiales bacterium
CAGGTAGAGCGCCAGCGGCCCCGTCAGCTCCATTTCCTTGTCCATCGGCGCCGATCGGTAGATCAACCTGGGTTCGCCGTGGTAAGCCTCGGCAGTCCCCGGATCGAACTCGAACCGCCGGGTCTGCTCGGCGCCGGCTGATTCCGAAAGCGTTCCCTGCAGACCGTTTGCCGGACCACCCAGAAAGAGCTCCCGCCATTGCGTGCGCTGCAACGGCCACTCGTGCTCCGCCCGCCATGTATCGTCGCCGTGGATATAGAGCTGGATCGGCGGGCCTTCCATCACCCGCGTGTCCATGCCCTTCAGCCAGTGGTCGTACCAGCGCAGCATCTCGTAGTGATAGCCCGCCCAGGGGCGCAACGGCCAGGGCCGCGGGCCTATCATCATGCGTTTGGGTATCTGGCCCGTGCCGCGATACCCGTCGAACGCACCCTTCAGGTGCAGCTCGTTCATGTACCAGCCGCAGCCGAAGTAAGCCGGAATCCTGATCCGGTCGAGCCGCGGCCACGCCGAGCGTTCCTGGTAGAAGGGCCCGTCGAAGGGGTACTTGTGGCTGTACATGATCTCGAGCTTTTCCTTCAGGCGCTCGACGTTGGGATTGCGGCCGGAAGTCATGTTGAGATTCATGACGAAGGCGGTCCAGTGCGTCGTAAAGTCTATGCCGCCGTGGAAGCACGCATCGCGATAGAAATCGCACGAGGCGTCGTAGGGAAAGATCGCCTTCAGCGAAGGCGGCTGCTGCTCGGCCGCGAAGAGCTGCGTACGGCCCATATAGGAGACGCCGCTCATGCCGACGTTCCCGTCGCACCAGGGCTGCGCAGCCACCCACTCGATGGCGTCGTACAGATCCTGCTGTTCCTGCGCGCCGAAGAGGTCGTAGCTGCCCTCGGAGTCGTTGCTGCCGCGCACATCGACGATGACGTGCGCGTAGCCCCGCGGCACCCAGAACTCCGAGATTCCGGCCTCGTTCTGGCCGAGCGCGACCACGCTGCGCTGGAGCTGGCGCGTGTAGACGGAAGTCGTCACCAGCGCCGGGAATTTCAGCTCGGCTGCGGCGGGGCGGATGACGTCTGCGGCGAGCCTGATCCCATCGCGCATGGGGATGCGCGCTTCGTAGTCCGTGATGGATGCGTAGCGCGGCTCGGAGCGCTCCGGCGTCCGGGGCGGCTCGTCGTAAGGATACTGCGGTGAAACGAGGGGATCGACGCATCGGATGCGGTCGGCGTCTACTTTCATTGGTTCTGCTCCTCCCTTGTAGAGGTATCGTAACGTGACTCGCGCCGCAGCGCTTGCAATCGATCTGAACGAACGCTTTGCGGCGCGAGTCGAATTCAACCGCATGACGCGGAGTGCCTGAACGGACGGGCGGGAATACACTGGTATCGATTATGAATGCACCCGACAAGGGCAGGGCGGCCGGCGTAGACGTGACCGATAGAGTAGGGGCGATCGATTGGGCGCAGATCTCGACCGAGCTCGACGCCCTGGGCGGCGCCACGATCGAGGGCCTCGTCACGACCGCCGAATGCGACTCCCTGGCGGCCCTCTACCCGGTGGATGGCCTCTTTCGCAGCCGTGTGGTCATGGAGCGCCACGCTTTCGGGCGCGGGGAATACAAGTATTTCTGCTATCCGCTCCCCGCGCTCGTTGCCGCGCTGCGCGCGGCCATCTACCCGCGCCTTGTGACCATCGCCAATTCCTGGAACAAGGCCATGGGCATCAAGACTCGCTTTCCGGAGCAGCACGCGCAATTCATCGAACGCTGCCATGCGGGGGGCCAGCGACGGCCGACACCGCTCATGTTGCAGTACGGCCCCGGCGACTACAACTGCCTGCATCAGGACCTCTACGGGGCGCATGTATTCCCGCTGCAACTCACCGTCCTGCTGTCCGAGCCCGGACGCGACTTCACCGGCGGCGAATTCGTCTTGACCGAGCAACGGCCGCGCATGCAGTCGCGGCCGATGGTGGCCCCGCTGCGCAAGGGCGATGCGATAGTGTTCGCGGTCCATCACCGCCCGGTACAGGGAAAGCGGGGCGCATACCGGGTGAATCTCCGGCACGGAGTGAGCCGCGTTCACACCGGGCATCGCCATACGCTCGGCATCATTTTTCACGACGCCGCATGAAAATTTCCCTCGCCCCCGGCGCGGTGCTGCTGCGCG
>DATFWO010000088.1:0-10547 GCA_035259205.1 Burkholderiales bacterium
GGGCTTCGAGATTGCCAACAAGACCGGGGAGGCCATCCAGCCGTACGCGTATTCGCAACTGGTGCGCGACGCCAAACCGCCGGTGGGCGACTCGGCTATGGTACCGACATTCACCGGAATGGCTGTCTATACCGACAAGGAGAAGTTTCACAAGATCACCTTCGAAGAGATAGACAAGGGGAAGGCGACGTTTCCCAAGAACAGCAACGATGGGTGGATTGCAATGCTCCAGCATTATTTCTTCGGAGCATGGTTGCCGAAGGAAGGCGCGCCGCGCGAGTTCTATGCACACCGACTCGATGGCGGTCTGTATTCGGCGGGTGTGATAGTCCCGGTAGGCTCGATCGCGCCGGGCGCCATCGGCGCAGTCAACGTACCGCTGTATGCCGGCCCCGAGGAGCAGCGCAAGCTGGCGGCAATTGCTCCCGGTCTTGATCTTACGGTCGATTACGGGTGGCTCACGGTCATCGCCGTGCCGCTGTTTTGGGTGCTCGAATGGCTCCATCAGTGGGTAAAGAATTGGGGCGTAGCGATTATCATTCTTACGATAATTATCAAGCTGTTGTTCTACCCGCTCTCCGCGGCGAGCTATCGTTCCATGGCCAAGATGCGGGTCGTGGCACCCAAGATGCAGCGTCTCAAGGATCAGTACGGCAACGACCGTCAGCGCATGCAGCAGGCGATGATGGAGCTCTACAAGACAGAGCGGATCAACCCGCTTGGTGGTTGCATGCCGATTGTAGTTCAAATACCTGTTTTCATTGCTCTTTACTGGGTCCTTTTGGCCAGCGTCGAGCTGCGGCACGCTCCCTTCATGCTATGGATCGACGACCTCGCAAGCCCGGATCCGTGGTTTGTTTTGCCGCTGCTGATGGGGGCAACGATGATCATCCAGACTTTGCTGAATCCGGAGCCACCGGACCCGGTGCAGGCGAAGGTGATGAAGATCATGCCGGTAGTCTTCAGCATTTTTTTCTTCTTCTTTCCCGCCGGTCTGGTGTTGTACTGGTTAGTGAACAACATACTCTCCATCGCGCAGCAGTGGCACATCACGCGTACATTGGAACGGGAAGCAGCTACAACTGCTGCGCGTAAGCGCTAGCTTAGAGTGAGCGTGACCGGCGTGCCCCGGAGTCCATGACGAAGCGCGAGACCATTGTGGCGGTCGCTACGGCTCCTGGGCGCAGCGGCATAGCGGTGATACGCCTTTCTGGAGCTGACCTTACCGCATATACGCAACGGCTAGTCGGTCGACCCTTGCCGGCACGCCGCGCGGTGTTGAGCGACATCTACGACGCTCACGGGGAGATCATCGACCAAGGTATCGTGGTCTTTTTTCCCGGCCCGAACTCATACACCGGAGAAGATGTGCTGGAATTGCAAGGGCACGGCGGGGCGATGGTCATGCAACTCCTCGTCAAGCGGTGCCTGGAACTAGGGGCGCGCCTTGCTGAACCAGGCGAGTTTACCAAGCGCGCATACCTTAACGACAAGCTCGATCTGGCTCAGGCGGAGTCGGTCGCGGATCTGATCGACGCGACCACGGCGCATGCTGCCCGCGCGGCGCTGCGCTCGCTGCAAGGTGCGTTCTCGGAGCGCGTCACGGAGTTGAGCGTCGCCCTGAAAGAACTACGCACACTCGTAGAGGCCAGCCTGGATTTCCCCGACGAGGAAATCGATTTGCTGCAACAGGCGGACGCCCGGTCTCGCTTGATCGGACTGCGCGATCGGCTTGCAGCGGTGCTGCTCGCATCACGTCGGGGCAGCCTGTTGCGGGAAGGTCTACACGTAGTACTGGCAGGTCAGCCCAATGTTGGAAAATCGAGCCTGCTTAATCGACTTGCGGGAGAAGATCTCGCCATTGTGACTCCTATTCCAGGCACCACGCGAGATGCAATACACCTGAGCCTCGACATAAATGGGATGCCCGTGCATGTCATCGACACAGCCGGACTGCGGGATACACAAGATCTGGTCGAGCAGCACGGGGTGGCACGTACGTGGGCCAGCATTGAAAGGGCTGACGCAGTGCTGGTGGTAATGGATAGCGCTTATGGTGAAACCGCTGCCGACAGCAAGATCATGAACCGGCTTCCCTTCCGGCTCTCCTGCATACGGATCATGAATAAGATCGACCTCTCCGGAGTAGCGCCGATAATTGATCGCGCGGGGAATCGCGTGACTGTATGGCTGTCAGCACTCACCGGCGCAGGGGTAGATTTACTGAGAGAGGTCCTGATGGACATGGCAGGGTGGAAGGGGGGAGCGGAGGAAGGGCTTTATATGGCACGCCATCGCCACCTCGAAGCTCTGGAGCAGGCGCGGTTACACTTCGAACTAGCCTTGCCTTTGGTCGCGCAGCTGGAGCTTTTCGCGGAGGAACTGCGACTCGCACAGGAAGCCTTGGCCTCCATTACGGGAAGACATACAACCGAGGAATTGCTGGGGGAAATTTTCAGCCGTTTCTGCATCGGTAAGTGATGTTTCACGTGGAACATGTGAAGGCAGTTTACTGTTGCGGCGCAGCAAAATGCGGCGGTTTCACGTGAAACATGGAGAAAGAACACGTTCTTGCGGTATCATAACCCCATTCGGTTAAATTCTATATATCATGCAAGGCACTGAAAAATATGATGTTATAGTGGTTGGCGGTGGACACGCCGGGACCGAGGCCGCGCTCGCAAGCGCACGTCTGGGGTGTCGTACGCTGCTTCTTACCCATAGCATCGAGACGCTAGGCCAGATGTCTTGCAATCCTTCCATTGGCGGCATAGGCAAAGGCCACCTCGTGAAGGAAATCGATGCGCTCGGCGGCGTAATGGCGGCGGCTGCGGATGAGGCGGGCATTCAATTTCGCATACTCAACTCCCGCAAAGGCCCAGCTGTACGAGCTACCCGCGCGCAGGCGGATCGTCTGCTATACAAGCAGGCGATACGGCGGCGACTCGAGAACCAAGAGCTCCTGGAAGTTTTTCAGCAGGCGGTTGACGACTTGTTGGTCGAAGGCGATCGCGTTAGCGGAGTGATGACGCAGATCGGAGTGAAATTTGCTGCGCGCGCCGTGGTGCTCACCACGGGCACATTCTTGGCGGGCCTGGTGCACGTCGGCCTGAAAAATCATCAAGCAGGGCGCGCTGGCGAGCCTCCGGCGGCGACGCTCGCGCAGCGATTGCGGGAGTTGCGACTGCCGGTAGGGCGGCTGAAGACCGGCACGCCACCGCGTATCGACGGGCGCAGCATCGATTTCGCGGCCATGACCAGACAACCGGGGGACGAACCCACACCGGTGTTCTCGTTCCTCGGCAAGCGCCAAGACCACCCCCGGCAGCTGCCGTGCTGGATTACGCATACGAACGCGCGCACTCACGACATTATCCTGAACGGACTCGACCGCTCGCCGCTCTTCACCGGTGTGATCGAAGGCGTCGGCCCACGCTATTGTCCCTCGATCGAGGATAAGGTGACGCGCTTCGCCGGCAAGAACTCGCACCAGATCTTCATGGAGCCGGAAGGCCTCACGACGAACGAGTTTTATCCGAACGGAATTTCGACGAGCCTGCCATTCGACGTGCAGTACGCATTGGTACGCTCGATTCGAGGTCTGGAGCGCGCACATGTCACGCGGGCGGGCTATGCGATCGAGTACGACTACTTCGACCCGCGCGCGCTGAAGAGTTCGCTTGAAACCAAGGCGATTGCGGGGCTGTTTTTCGCAGGCCAGATCAACGGCACTACCGGCTACGAGGAAGCCGCGGCACAGGGGCTGCTTGCCGGAATCAATGCGGGCCTGCAGGTGCAAGAGCGCGCAGCGTGGTGCCCGCGACGCGATGAAGCCTATCTGGGCGTACTCGTGGACGATCTCATCACGCGCGGCGTATCCGAGCCGTATCGGATGTTCACAAGCCGCGCCGAATACCGGTTGAGCCTGCGGGAAGATAACGCTGATTTGCGACTCACCGAAATCGGGCGAAGGCTGGGGACGGTGGACGATCTCCGGTGGGAAACGTTCTCGCGCAAGCGTGAAGCGATCGCGCGCGAGCAGCAGCGGTTAAGAGCGACGCGGATCAAGCCAGGCTTGCTCGAAGCAGGCACGGCAGAGCGCATCTTCGGCCAGCCGCTGGAGCGCGAGCACACGCTCGCAGAACTACTGCGGCGGCCCAATGTTGACTACACCACCCTGATTTCCCTGACTGGCGCCGGTCCTGCGGCCGACGAGCAGGTTGCCGAACAGGTCGAGATCCAGTCGAAATACCAGGGCTACATCGAACGCCAGCAGGAGGAAATCGCCCGTCACAGCCAGCTGGAAAATATGCGGCTGCCGGCCGATGTGGATTACAGCCGGCTGCGCGGTCTGTCTGTGGAAGCACAACAGAAACTCAATCAATACCGCCCGGAGACTGTGGGGCAGGCAGCGCGCATTTCCGGCATCACGCCGGCGGCGATTTCCGTCCTGCTCGTGTATTTGAAACGCGGCTGTGGCGACACGCGCCCGGCCACGCGTGGTGAAAGCCCGGACTACACTGCCCGCGCAACCGGATGAATCTTGCGCAGCCGCTTGCCCAGGGGCTCGCGCAACTGGGGCTGAAGCTGACTCCCGCAGCGAGCGGGATGTTGATGGCCTATCTCGCGCTGGTACAGAAATGGAACCGGGTTTACAACCTCACCGCGGTGCGCGAGCCCGGCGAGATGGTTGCCCAGCACTTATTGGACTGCCTGGCCACCGTACCGCATGTTTCGGGCGCAAGTTTGCTCGACGTGGGAAGCGGGGGTGGATTTCCGGGCATACCTCTTGCAATCGCGCTGCCGCATCTACGCGTCACGTTACTCGACTCGAGTCACAAGAAGACGGCCTTCCTGAGGCAGGCCGTGATCGAGTTGCAGCTCGACCAGGTGGGGGTCGTCTGCGCGCGGGCCGAGGCGTGGGCGACTACGCAGCGATTCGACTTGGTCGTCTCACGGGCGCTCACGGACCTGCCGGAATTTGTGCGCCTTGCCGGCCGGCTGGTCGCACCCGGCGGCGGGCTTGCGGCGATGAAAGGGATTTATCCACACGAAGAGGTTGCCCAGCTTCCGGCGGGATGGCGCGTCAGGGAAACGGCAGCGCTCAAGGTGCCCGGCGTACGTGGTGAGCGACACTGGGTGTGCGTGGAATCCCAGGGAGGTAATCCGTGACGCGAATCCTCGCGATCACCAATCAGAAGGGCGGGGTTGGGAAGACGACCACCGGTGTCAATCTGGCCGCAAGCCTCGCTACGGCGAAGCAGCGGACACTGCTCGTGGACCTGGATCCGCAAGGGAACGCGACGATGGGCAGCGGGGTGGACAAGCGGGGACTCCACGCCACGGTCTATCAGGTGCTGCTGGGTGTGAAGCGTATCGCGGAGGTGCGTATACGCTCGGAGAGCGGACAATATGATCTCATACCGGCGAACCGCGAGCTCGCGGGCGCCGAGGTCGAGATGGTCGAGCTCGAACGGCGCGAGACGCGCTTGAAGGACGCCCTTTCGGAGATCGCCGTCGACTACGATTTCATCCTGATCGACTGTCCGCCGGCGCTCAATCTGCTCACGGTGAACGGCCTCACCGCCGCACAAGCGGTCATGATCCCGATGCAGTGCGAGTACTACGCCCTCGAAGGGCTGTCCGATCTCGTGCAGACCATCAAGAAGGTACGCGGGCACCTGAACCCCGAGTTGCAGATCGAGGGACTGCTCCGCACCATGTACGATCCGCGGAACACGCTCGCGCAGCAGGTTTCCGCGCAACTGCTGGAGCACTTCGGCGGCAAGGTCTATCGCACGGTCATTCCGCGCAACGTGCGTCTGGCAGAGGCGCCGAGCCACGGCGTGCCGGCGCTGAAGTTTGAGCGTCACTCCAAGGGTGCCGAGGCGTATCTCGCCCTGGCGGGCGAAATGCTGAATCGTGCCGTGACAGGCTAGCGGGCGCGGCGATGAAGCAGACATGTTTTCCGGGGACAGAGCCTGCTGCCGACAGCTCGGAGCAGCCTCTTGGGAGGTAGCATGGCAAAACCCAAAGGACTGGGGCGCGGCCTTGATGCGCTCCTCGGCACTGACGAGCCAAGCGCGCCGGCGAGCGAGACGCTCTCGATGGTGGCCATCAATACGCTGCGCCCCGGGCGGTTTCAGCCACGTCTCAGTCTCGACCAGACGGCGCTCGCCGAGCTGGCCGATTCGATCAAGGCCCAAGGTGTGATGCAGCCTATCCTGGCCCGGCCGCTTGCGGAAGGCGGCTACGAAATAATCGCCGGCGAACGTCGCTGGCGTGCGGCGCGCTTGGCTGGACTTACATCCGTGCCCGTGCTGGCGCGGGATGTATCCGATCGCCACGCTCTTGCCATGGCCCTGATCGAGAATATCCAACGGGAGGACCTGAATCCACTGGAGGAGGCGGCGGGGCTCAAGCGGCTGCTCGACGAGCTGGGCATGACTCATACGGAAGCCGCCGACGCGCTCGGCCGCTCGCGTGCCGCGATCACCAACGCACTGCGGCTGCTCGAGCTCGCTCCCCCGGTGCAGGAGCTCCTGCGCGAGGGCAAGCTCGATATGGGACATGCCCGGGCGCTGCTTGCCCTGCCTGCGCTTGCCCAGGTCGAGTTGGCACGCGAGGCGGTGGCAAGACAGCTCTCCGTGCGCGAGGTGGAGAACCGCGTTGCAAGCACGTCGCAACGGCGCGTTGCGCGCGCGCGCCCCCGGGTCGACCGCGACGTGACACGGCTCGAGGAGGAAGTCTCCCAGCGACTGGGAACCACAGTGAAGATCAGGCAGGCGGGAAAGAAGGGCGCGGGCAGGGTGATCGTGCACTACGCGAATCTGGAGCACCTCGAAGCGCTGCTCGCGAAGCTGCACTAACCGGGGGGCCACACGGGCGGCATCCTTCGTCGGCAGACACTACCTGCCCTGCGTCCGCTGACACGAAGCAAGGTTGCGGTGCCATCGTCCGCTCGCGCTCGACATGCAGGATAGCACCGTGCGCAATTGCTCCGATGTAGCCCCAGCGGGTAGCACGGCGATACAAACACCGGCAGGTGCCGGTGATTGCGAAAGGAGACCGCGATGATGGGATCGCCCGGCGGGACCAAAGGCCAATTCGTCTTCCGATGAATGAGGAATAAGCTGGTCAACGCAGGTATGCACTTACGGAGCGTCGGTGCGTAACCTTGTGTCACCGACCACGATTCAGTACGCAGATAGCTTTCACGAAACCGGAGCGAACCGCTACCTGAAACAGCCGAGCGCGCGTTGACCGTATATGGGGAAACCGATTAGAATCCAATGCCTTGCTTTGCGACGGGGAACTGAATGATCCTCGTGCAGAGCAAACCGATCCGCACGGTTTTCCGGTGGCAGGCGTACATCATAGCAGCGATGACAGTTATCGCCGGGAGTCTGTGGGGGTTGCATGCTGGCATCTCGGTGTTTCTGGGCGGATTGGTCAGCATGGCATCGGGCGCGGTCTTTGCGATCGTCGCTCACACTGGGAGGGCCCGGACTGCAGGCAGCGCACTGCGCGCTGCGTTGCGGGCCGAGGCCGCAAAAATCGCAGCCATCGTCCTGCTGCTGTGGTTCGTGTTCACAACTTACAAAGAAGTCGTCGCACCCGGTTTCCTGCTCGGTTTTGTCGTGACCGTCATTATCTTCAGCGCAGCGATCTCCGTGCCCGATCGACAATAGCCCGACTTCAATCGCCTTCCACCCATGGCCCCGGGCAAAGAGTTCACTCCGTCCGAGTATATCCAGCACCATCTCACTTTCTTCACCAGGAAAGTTGGGGAGGGTGATTTCTGGACGCTGAACCTCGATTCTGTCGTCGTGGCGGTGCTGCTGGGTGTGATTGGCCTGGGCTTCCTGTGGTGGGTGGTACGAGGTGCAACCTCGGGAGTGCCGGGCAAGCGGCAGGCATTCGTCGAACTGCTGTTCGATTTCATCGACGAACAGGCGAAGGGCATATTCCACGGTGAACGCCACAAGTTTGTCGCGCCTGCCGCGTTGACCGTGTTCGTCTGGGTAGTGCTGATGAACGCCATGGATTTTCTGCCGGCCGACTGGGTCGCCCTCCTCACTCACCCGATATCCGAACATGGATATCGGGTCGTGCCGACAGCGGACGTCAATACGACGTTCGCGCTCTCGCTTTCCGTATGGATGATGATGATCGTGTTCGCGATTGCGGTGAAGGGAGTCGGCGGTTTCCTGCACGAGCTGTTCTTCTCGCCGTTCGGCTACAAGCCGGTCTGGATGTCGCCCCTGCTCGTCGTCTTCAACCTTCTTTTCAATCTGGTCGAGTACATTTCCAAGCCGCTGTCGCATTCGTTGCGTCTGTTCGGCAATATGTATGCCGGCGAGATCCTGTTTCTGCTGCTGTACATGTGGGCGGCGACCGGAGTGGTCGGCGCGTTTTTCGCCTTCTGGCTCGGGCTGGGGTGGTCGATTTTCCACATCCTCATCGTCCTGCTGCAGGCCTATATCTTCATGATGCTCACGATCGTCTACATTGCCATGGCGCACGAGCATCACTGATCGGTCAACTGTCTCTTCGCAAGAAAGGAAAGCAAAAATGGAGAAACTTCAGCTGCTCGCGATGGTTCAAGCCTACACCGGCGTCGGCATAGGGCTTATGGTAGGCCTCGGGGCGCTCGGTGCCTGCGTCGGCGTGGGCATCATGTGCAGCCGGTTCCTGGAGGCCGCTGCCCGCCAGCCCGAGCTCACCAACGCGCTGCAGGGCAAGGTATTTCTGCTGCTGGGCCTGATCGACGCTTCTTTCATCATTGGCCTGGGCATCGGAATGTTCTTTGCCTTTGCCAACCCCCTCGCCACCGCGTTCCGTTGAGGCGGCGCAGCGGGCGAGTGTCCTGGACCGAGAAAGAAGGGCCATGAGCATCAATCTAACGCTCTTTGCACAGGCTGCGGTTTTCCTCAGCTTCATCTGGTTCACGAAGAAGCTGGTATGGCCGTACCTCCTGCGAGCAATCGAGGCGCGGCAGAAAACGATCGCCGAAGGTCTCGCCGCTGCCGAGCGCGGGAGGCTCGATCTGGAGGCTGCGGCAAAGCGATCGAACGAGATGATGGCGGACGCAAGAAAGCAAATGCAGGACATCATCGCGCAGGCCGACCGGCGCGCCGCGCAGATCGTCGAGGAGGCGAAACAAAACGCCAAATCCGAGGGCGATCGCATGATTGCCGGCGCGAAAGCCGAGATCGACCAGGAGTTTTCCCGCGCGCGGGAAACGTTGCGCGAGCAGGTGGCCGCGCTGGCGGTCGCGGGCGCAGAAAAAATTCTGCGGCGCGAGGTCGACGCGAAGGCTCACGCCGATCTGCTGTCGCAACTCAAGCAGGAGCTCCGCTGATCCATGGCCGAGAACGCCACCATCGCACGGCCCTACGCGGAGGCGGCCTTCGAGATTGCCGACGGTGGTCGAACGCTGGCGCGCTGGGCGCAGGCGCTCGACGTAATGGCTTACGTAGCGACGCACCCGGAGGTCCGGGCGGCGATCGGCAGCCCCCTGCTCACGGACGAGCAGATCTACGGGCTGTTCGCCTCGCTTACCGGTGACGCGATGACGGACGAGATACAAAAGTTCGCACGCGTGCTCATCGAGAATGACCGGCTCGGCCTGCTGCCCGAGGTCCGCGACATTTTCCAGGAGCTGAAAAACGAGCGGGAAGGAGTGATCGACGCGCAGGTCAGCTCGGCCTTCGCGCTCGACGCCGGCCAGACCGCGGATCTCGTCGCGCATCTGGAACGCCGCTTCAAGCGCAAGGTGAACCCGGTGGTGACCGTCGACCGGGAGCTGATCGGGGGCGTCCGCGTCAGGATAGGCGATGAAGTGATAGACAGCACGGTGCGGTCCCACCTCGCCGCGATGGCATCGGCATTGAAGAACTAGCACGCGAAGGAAACCCAATGCAACAGCTCAAACCCTCAGAGATCAGCGAACTCATCCGGAACCGGATCCAGAGCCTGGCGCTCTCGGCGGACATCCGCACCCAGGGCACGGTAGTGTCCGTGACCGACGGTATCTGCCGGGTGCACGGGCTTTCGGACGTCATGCAGGGCGAAATGCTCGAGTTTCCGGACAATACCTTCGGGCTCGCGCTCAACCTCGAGCGCGACTCGGTCGGCGCGGTGGTGCTCGGCGAGTACGAGCACATCAGCGAGGGCGACACAGTGAAGTGCACGGGCCGCATCCTCGAGGTTCCGGTGGGGCCGGAACTGCTCGGCCGCGTGGTGAACTCGCTCGGACAGGCGATCGACGGAAAGGGTCCGGTGACGAGCAAGCTCACCGACCCGATAGAGAAAATCGCGCCCGGGGTGATCTGGCGAAAATCGGTGTCGCAGCCGGTGCAGACGGGCCTGAAGGCGATCGACGCCATGGTGCCGATAGGCCGCGGTCAGCGGGAGCTCATCATCGGCGACCGCCAGACCGGCAAGACGGCGGTAGCGGTGGACACGATCATCAACCAGAAGGGCAAGGAGCTGATCTGCGTCTACGTCGCGATAGGACAGAAGGCCTCGACCATCGCCAACGT
>DATFWO010000089.1:0-16371 GCA_035259205.1 Burkholderiales bacterium
TCTTCATGACGCCTGTCGGGCGTATCCCGGGCGGTGGAAGTAGTTCGCGTTGTAGAAGTCGAGGACGAGATCGCGGTAGACCGCCGGCGGGTAGCGCGGCGGGTCGCCGGGGCCCTTGCAGCTCGGCAGGCACTCGATCACTGACGCCACGTTCGGGCTGTAGAAAAAAGCGATCGAGTAGCGGTCGGCACCCGAGTCGTTCAACACGCCGTGGGGCGTCGAGAGAAACCGGTCGTTGGACCAGCGCTTCATGATGTTGCCAAGGTTGACGAGCAGAGTCCCCGAGATCACGGGCGGGGCGAGCCACTCGCCGCTGGGCAGCCGCACCGCCAAGCCCGGCACGTCCTCCCGCGCGAGCATCGTGATGAACGAGTTGTCGGTGTGGGGCCCCTGGCCGAACTGCTCGTCGTCTTCCGTGTCCTGAGGCGGGTAGTGGAGAAAGCGCAGGTTGATGTGCGCTTCGTTCTCGAAAGAGCGCGCGAAGTAGCCGGCCGGCATGTTGAGGGACCGGGCGAGCACGGGCAGCATCCGCTCGCCCACGCTTTCGAGGGTCTTGAAATACCGAAGCATGGCCGCTCGCATCCGCTCGTGCCCCTCGGGCCACTGGTTGCGCCCGCGCAGCGGCGAGACGGCCACGATGTCCGGGTGATCGGCGCTCCTGTCGTGGCTGATGAAAAAACTCTCGTTGTAGTTGGGCCGGGTGGCCTTGTGGACCGTCGAGGCACGCTGCATGCTCTGGTTCACCGGCAGGTAGCCGATGTTGTTTTCGTTGAGCTTGAGCCGCATCTTGTCTTCGAGCGGCATCGCGTGGAATTCGCGTGAGGCCCCGAAAGCGTCGTCGATAACCGCCTGCGGCACGCCGTGGCCGGCCATGTAGAAGAATCCGACCTGCTCGCAGGCGTGCCGGACCTTGGCCGCGGCGGCCTCGAGCCCGCCAGGCTCCGTCCGGAAGGCGGGGCCGAAGTCGATCACGGGAATTGCCCTCGTCGCCTCATCGACGCTCCTCACCGCCATGGTCTTGAAGATGTTCATCGCGGCATAGTCTGCGCCCGATGGTGCGGAGACAGCAAGCTCCGCGATGCTGAAAACCGTCCTCGGTCAATATGACTGAGCGCGGATTCCCACTTGCTTGACGACCCTGGCCCATTTGGCGAGATCGGACTTGATCAGTGCCGAGAACTCATCGGCCGTGCTCGTGGCCGGGTCCAGGCCCTGCCCGATGAACTGCGCTTGAACTTCCGGCATGTGGATCGTCTTTACGATCTCCGCATGGAGCCGGGAAAGCACCGTCTTCGACGTGTGAACGGGCGCCAGGATTCCGAACCACCCGGTTGCAATTTCGATATCGGGCATTCCGACCTCGGACACGGTTGGAACGTCCGGTGCCGCGCTCGATCGCTGCTTGCTGGTCACCACGAGCACCTTCAGTCGTCCCGAGCGCATATGCGGGACCGCGGCGGTGAGCGAGGTGAAACCCACCGACACGTTGCCGCTCATGACGTCGATCATCTGCGGTCCGGCTCCCCGGTACGGCACGTGGACCAGGTCGACGCCGCCCAGCGATTTGAGCATTTCACCGGCAAGATGGGTGACGTTTCCGACGCCGGTGGAGCCGTAGCTCAACTTCCCGGGGGAAGCCTTGGCAAGGGCGATCAACTCCTTCACGGAGCTGGCCGGGAACGACGGGCCGGCGGCGAGCGCGAGCGTCGTGCGCGAAGTCATCGTGATCGGGGCAAAGTCCTTGACCGAATCATAGGGTAGCTTCGAAAAGATCGAGGGATTGATGCACAGTGAGGATGAAGATGCGAGCAACAGGCTGTAGCCATCCGCGGGGCTTTTTGCGACCAGCTCCAGGGCGACGATGCCGCTGGCGCCGGAGCGATTGTCTACGACGATCTGCTGCCCCAACTGCTCGCTCAGCCTGGCTCCGATTATGCGCGCCTGAAAATCAGCGGATCCGCCGGGAGGAAACGTGATCACCAGCCGCAATGGTCGAGCAGGATAGTCAGCGGCGGATGTCGAGATGGACCACACGAACGCGGCGAGCGGTACCAGCAGCCATCCCGAAACAGGACTGCCTTTCCCTTTTCCGTTCATTGGCTCTCCTCCATTCGCGTGACGAATAATGGTGACGAAAGGCCAGCGTTGTACGTCACCTTTAATCGTCACCTTTAATCGTCACCTCTATCTCGTCACCGACTATTGCTTGGGTATCCCTGCGTCCCTGATCACCTGCGCCCAGCGCGCGATCTCCGCCCGTATGAACTTGTCGAACTCGTCGCGGGTCGTCGGCGCGGCCGGCATCCCCAGCTCGGTCAGTCGCTGGCCAACGTCGGGCATACGTAATACGGCATGAAGATCGGCATTGAGCTTGTCGAGCAGCGGCGCGGGCACGCCGGCCGGCGCGCATACGCCGTACCAGGAATTGACCTCGAAGTCCGGCACGCCCGATTCCTGCATCGTCGGCACGTCCGGTAGCTGCGCCTCGCGCTTTGCGCTCGTGACCGCCAGCGCACGCAAGCGTCCCTGCTTCACGTATCCGATGATGATCGGAACGTTCGTAATATTGATCGGGAGCTGGCCGGCAATGACATTGCTCGTGCCCTCCGCTGCGTTCTTGTAGGGAACGTGCACGATGTCGAACTTCATCCGCAGCTTGAGCCACTCCATCGCCAGATGCGGGGAGGTGCCGACGAGCCCGGCGGCGTAGCTCAGCTTGCCCGGGCTGGCCTTCGCGAAAGCAACCATGTCCTTGATCGTCTTGAACGGCGTCGAGGGGTGCACGACGATGATGTTGGGCGGCATGCCGATGCGCGTGATCGGCGCGAAATCGCGATGCTCGTAGGGCAACTTCTCGATCATCGAAAGAGAGATGGCATTCGGGGCGATGTTGCAATGGAGAAGCGTGTAACCATCGGGGGACGCCTTCGCGACGAAAGCCGCGCCGATCGTGCCCGAAGCCCCCGCCCGGTTGTCCACGATAACCTGCTGCCCCCACATGCGCGTCAACTTGTCGGTGAGCAGGCGCCCGACGATGTCGTTCGACGTGCCGGCGGGGAACGGGATGACGTAACGGACAGGCTTGACGGGAAAATTCTGCTGCGCCCACGCCACGGACGCGCAGCACGCCACGACGATGCCGAAGGCGAGGGCGTTAGAGGTTATTAGTGATAAGTGACAGCTTTCTCGAGCCTCGGCGAATCTTTCTTCCACGTTCCACCTTCCACGTTCCACGTTGAAGGTGGTTTCTCCGATCACACCGCGCATCACGCACCTCCGTCACGACGGACAGACTGTGGTCAACACTCAGGCGAATCTGCGGAAAAGCCCGGCTTCCGGCTGGAAAAATTATTGCACCGGAACCTCCCGGAGTCCATGTAGCGGAACGCGAATGTCAATTTGTGCCGAAAAATCGTAGGGCTAAGGTTACGGGGTGGCAGGAGAGTCGTGCGACTTCGTCGCGTTCGCGAGGCGGCCCCGGTCCTCAGGGTCTTCCTTCAGGACGCGTACGACTCCCTTCGCGGGGAGCCGAGAGTGAGTCATTCCCGGCTGGAGATGATGAAGTGACCGTGCTGACGCGGGCGGATAAGGCGATGCGGGAAGGCTTCCCTCACCGCATCACTTCGTCACAGCGTCGCCCCTACTGCAGCCATTGCGGCTTGCTCGACCCAAGCACCGGCGACGGCTTGTCCCAGTACGGCTTCGTCTCGGACAGCTTGAGCACGGGAGCGAGGTGCTTGAGCGTGCCGTGACCGCCCTTCGATTCGACCATGATCGCGTCGAGCTCGGCGGCGGAGAGTCCCATGTCGGCTTTCGGGTAGGACACGTGGCCCTGCTTGTAGATGTACATGCCGGAGCGGCAGAGCGAGACGCGCACGTGGTAGGAGCCGCCCTCGCGCGCGCGCCGCGCGAGGGCGAGCAGAACGCCGAAGGCGCCGTTGTAGCCGGTCGTGTAGTCGCACGCAGAGGCGGGGAGGAGCTTGGGACGCTCGTCGCCGTTGTCGAGGCAGATGCCGGTGGCGCACTGGGCGATCTGCTCCCAGCCGCCGCGGCCGGAGTATGGGCCGCCGTGGCCGTAGCAGCTGATCGAGAGATAGACGATCCCGGGGCGCTCCTTCGCGAGGTACTCGGGGCTCAGCCCGTGCCGGTCCATGATGCCGGGACGGTAGCCCTGGCTGAACACGTCGACGTTGCGGATAAGCTTGCGGATCGTGGTGAGCTGCTCCGCCTTGTTGAAGTCGAGGAAGCAGCTGCGCTTGCCGTGGCTCGTGTCCATGACGTGCTCGGGCACCTGCGGCAGGTGGCTCGCCGTCACCATCAGCACGTCGGCGCCGTTTTCCGCGAGCGTGCGCGCGGCGATTGGGCCGGCGAGGATGCGCGTCAGGTCGAGCACGCGGATGCCCGACAGGGGACGGTCGCCCCTGGGGAAGGGAATCGGGTCGCTCTCACCGATCTTGGTGATCTCGACGAGCGGCTTGCCGGTGAGCATCTTGCCGTGCGGATGCTCGAGCCACTCGGCATTGGAGCGGACGACCGAGCCGCAGGCGCGCGCAGCAGCGATCGCCTCTTCCAGGTCGTACGAGTCCCACTTCGCGACCGCCTTCGCGACGGCGTCGGCGTTCGATTCGCACCCGAGCACGCCGATCACGCGGTCGTGCAAGTGCGGCAGGTTGAAGTGCGGCAGGTACCAGCGGCCGTCCTTGCAGCGCCACGGCTGCGTGATGGAGCGCATGTGCGCCATCGACGGCGACTCGACCTTCTTCCAGCCGCCGCCCTCGGCGGGGATGCTGAGATACTTGGAGCTCTGGCAGGTCGCCGCGGCGTGGCGGACGTCGATCACGACCTTCTGCCGCCTGCCAGTCTTGATCTCGTTGATGTCGGTCACGGCGACGCCGACGCCGGCGAGGATGTTCGCCGTCGTCTCGCCAATCTTGAAGCGCGCGGGAAAGACCGGATCCTGTCCTGTAATGGAGACTTCGCCGGCCTCGGGCATGCCGCGGCCGCGTATTTTCATGACTTCTTCGAACCCTGGATTCATGGACGGATCCTCGCAAATTGGCTCGCCCTATTGTGATCGGGCATGCGGGAGCCTGTCCAGATATGCGCGCTCACTCCGCCCGGATGCTGGCGGTTCTGATCACCTTGCCCACTTTGCCGTCTCCGCCACTGCGTCACTACGTCACTGCGTCACCTATAATGACTGCCCGTTCCATTCAGCCGGGTGTCGCCATGGCCTCCCACGGAAGTGTCCAAGCGGTCAACATCAACGACCTCAAGCGTTATGCGCCGGAAGCGCGCGTCAATCAGCACCTGCTGAGCTCGAAGGACCTGGTCACGCGCATGAATTGCTACGAGCCGGGCCAGATCACACCGCTCCACATGCATCCCAACGACGACGAGGTCGTGTTCTGCGTCGAAGGCCGGGGCGCGGTGACCTTCGAAGAGCGGGATGACGTGCCGTTACAGCCGGGC
The DNA here is from genome assembly GCA_035259205.1 of Burkholderiales bacterium. GTDB lineage: Bacteria > Pseudomonadota > Gammaproteobacteria > Burkholderiales > SG8-41 > SG8-41. The sequence goes on from DATFWO010000089.1 coordinate 5,473, forward strand.
ATCATCGTGAGCCTGCCGGCCGGGCTTGCGCACCGCATCGAAGCCGCGGCCGATAGTCGAATGGTCGTGATCTACACGACCAATGCGGGATACACCAGCGTTCGGCCGCGCCCGGAAGCCGGCGATACAGGCGTACGTCTTCCCGGGGAAGCGGATCGGGGAACATCGTGACTCGTGATCCGTGATCGGTGATCCGCGATGGGTGATGCGTGATGGGCTTGTCGCACGCGGGAGTCATCCTCGAGGGGATCCACATCGAGGTGCTAGGCCAGCGCGGCTTCAATTCGCTCGAAATCGCGCGACTTGAGTACCGGTGGCCGAGCCTCTCCCTGGCCGGGAAAGAAAGGAGTGCAAGCTAGCACTACACAATCGCTGATCTGCTGTCCACTCGCTTTCTTCGTGTAGATCAAAGTCACGTTCTGCTGAAGGTAGAACGTCCAATTCCCGCCGGTCCGCAAACCGAATACCGAGCCCCAAGGCTGAACAACGTCTATTGTGCGCCCGCGCGCTACGGCCTGTTTTTCCAAAAACTTCTCGAGGGCACGTGAGTTGACGGTCGTCTTGGTGCCTTTGTCCGACGTGTAATGCGTCGTATTGACTTCCGAGACCGGTTTATCCGGCCGATTGAACTTGTTCGCTCCAGGCGTTGGTTTCATGTCGGTGCTCTGCCCCCCGACCGTGTCGTAGTCCATGCCGCTCAACACCTGTCGCCAGAACTCGGGCGTGGTGCCGCCGAGTCTCTTGAACTGGCTCTTGTTGAACACGCCTCGCGCGAGGAGCTTGCCCTGCTTGGAGTCCACGAGCTTGCCATCGATACCGCCGTGATAGACGCTCGGTGCCCCCGGGAGGCCGCGCACGAATACCGAGCAGCCGGAGACAGCCGCCGTGAAGAAGAGGTCGGGATTGGGGAGGGGGTCATTATTGGAATCACACACAGCGGTGTCGCCAGGTGCAATCTTCATCTTCACCATGTGATGTGACTTCCACGGTAGCCACCAGATTGGCGCCTTTGTAGCGCGTGCCGCGATCGGTGTTGCATCGGCCGTGGTGCAATCAAATGTCAAGGCGCCCACCTTGTCCCGGGCTACACGAGTTAGCGCAATATAGGCGATTCGCTCACCCTCATCGTCCAACTTGAGCTTGGTGAACTCGACAGCGGACGTTGGGTACTTGGTCGGGGCAATATGGCCTCGCGCACTCTCAAGCCGGTTTCCGGTGGCATTGTCGGGCGGGGAAACTGGATGATTCTGAAATAGTGCCAGTTTCATTGCCGCACTTCCTACGCCCGTACTCCGGAGAACTTTGTTGAACGAGTCAATATCAGTCGCGGTATATATGGGCACTGGGACCTCCATAACTTGCAGCCTAGGTGCGGCGAAGTGTGCAACCCGCACACGCCCAGCGGCATGATAGGAAATTCAATCCGGCCGCACAAGCCCGCCGCCGATCTCTTGTCGCTCCACGGCCCGCCGCCACCTCGAAACCTTGCAGCGGTGGCCCCACTAACCAGTCAAAACTTTTCGAGTTTTAACCGCTCATCACCCATCAACCAAATCAGATACGATATGGTTTGTCGTAAACCAAGAGAGGACACGGCCATGGCACAGATCCGGCACATCGCGATTCAAACACAGGATGAAGAGGCGACCAAACGGTTCTACGTAGAGAACTTCGGGCTCAAGGAAGTACGCAAGCTCGATAGCCCGCGTACCTCCGGTTATTTCCTCACCGACGGTCATATCAATCTCGCCATTCTCCGCTTCAAGAACGACACCGTTGCCGGAGTCGAGCGCGGCACGGGCTGGAGTGGCATCCACCACATCGGATTTCAGGTGGAGAGCCTCGAAGAGACTGTCGCGAAGCTGGAAAAATCCGGCGCCGCCAGGCCGCGCGATGACATCAACGTCGCCCTCGGACTGGGCGCCGGCGGCGCGCCGGCGGGACATGGCAATGTCGAAGTGCGTTATGCCGGCCCGGACAACGTGAACTTCGACATCTCGCAAACCGGATGGGTCGGAACCGCCAGCAACAAGTCTCATGACAAGGAACTCTCGACGGAAACTGCCATGTCGTGACGGGTCGGCAGTCGGTTTCACAGGTGACAGGGCGGAGTAACTTCCGACCTCCTCCTTACCCTGTCGGGAGAACCAGATGAAGAATCCACTACTCGTGTGTGGGATCGTCGCGCTCGGATGCACGTGCACGGCGGTCGCACAAAATTATCCGACGCGCCCGTTGAGCATAGTCGTGCCGTTTCCCGCCGGCGGGCCCACGGACACCATCGCCCGCATCATGGCCGAGCGCATGACGCGTTCGCTCGGTCAGACGGTCTTGGTCGAGAACTCCACCGGCGCGGGCGGCACTATCGGCGTCGGCAAGGTGGCCCGTGCGGCACCGGACGGTTATACGGTCGGCATAGGTCACATCGGCACGCACGTGATCAACGGCGCGATATATCAGTTGCCGTACGACCTGCAGAAGGATTTCGAGCCGATCGCAATGATCGCCAGCAACCCGCAGATATTTGTGTCCAAGAACGCGGTTCCAGTGAAGAATCTGAAGGAATTGATCGTCTGGGTGAAAGCGAACCAGGACAAGGTCACGATCGCAACCGGCGGCCCCGGCACGCCGTCGCACGTCAGCGGCGTATATTTCCAAAAGGTCACCAGCACGCAGCCGCAGATCGTTCACTACCGCGGCGGGGCGCCGGCGATGCAGGACTTGCTCGGAGGTCAGATCGACCTGTTTTTCGACCAGGCCGCCACAGCGCTGCCGCAGATTCGTGGCGGCCGTATCAAGCCGTATGCCGTAACGGCAAAAACGCGTCTGCTCGCAGCGCCGGAAATACCCACGACGGATGAAGCAGGCCTGCCCGGCTTCTACATGGAAGTCTGGCACGGCATATGGCTGCCCAGTGGCGCGTCCAAGACCGTCGCAGCGCGACTCAACGCCGCAATACTGGAAGCCTTGGCGGATCCGGCGGTGCGCCAGCGCCTGGCCGATCTCGGACAGGAAGTTCCGCCGCGCGAGCAGCAGTCGCCCGAGGTGCTACGCGCTCACCACAAGGCCGAGATCGACAAGTGGTGGCCGGTGATCAAGGCAGCCGGCATCAAGGTGGAATGACGCGCGAGGGCGACGGGAGCGGCATAAACAACCCAGCGCTCGCTACTTGTAGTCCTTGGGAAATATCGTCGTGCAGCGGCTGGCGCTCGTGGGCTCGGCCAGAACCTCGGCCGCAGCGGCGCGCCACCGCGGATAATGCGCGGTCGCCTGGTGGGCTTTGTAGGCGTTCTCGTCGCGGTACACCTCGTAGAAGAAGAACCTGTTCGGGTCGCTATTGTCCTGGAGCACGTCGAAGCGCACGCAGCCCGGCTCGTCGCGCACTGAACAAGTCGAATCGTCCAGGGCCGCGGCCAGGAACTTCTCGCGCATCTCCGGTTTCACCTTGAGTGGAACTACGACGGCGTACATGGATATCCCTCCTGTCTTTCAGTTTGCACGAACCGAGGAGCTTATCTTCTCATGGGCGAAGGGGGCGCGGTGGGACCCATGCTAAAACCCGTGATGCGAGACGAGTGATGGGTAATGGGGGTTTCTTGTCACACCGCCAGAGACGCCCGGGCGTCCGCCTCCAGGATCAAGAGTAGGATTTCCTGGGAAAGCAGCATTACCCCTGAGGAAAGACCCATCGCTCACGCATGATCACGGTCCCGGTACTCATCGTCGGAGGCGGACCGGTGGGCTTGAGCGCCTCCATCCTGCTCTCGCGCCTCGGCGTGGCCTCGCGTCTCGTCGAGAGGCATGACGGCACCGCCATCCATCCCAAGGCGCGCAATATCAACATGCGCACCATGGAAATCTTTCGCCAGTGCGGTGTCGAGGCTGCCGTTCGCGCGGCGGGTCTTCCGATCGAACGCACGCGCTTCCTCATCTGGGCCGAGACGCTGGCCGGGCGGGAAATCGAGCGGCGGGTGGAGAAGCGATCGCATCCGGATGGGCCGGCGCCCAGTGCGGCGCGCCACTGCCTCTGCGCGCAGGATGATCTCGAGCCCGTGCTGCGCCGGCACGCGGAGGCGCTCGCCCCCGGGACACTCGCATTCGCGACTGAACTGACCTGCTTCGAGCAGGATGCGACCGGCGTCACCGCGACCGTCCGCGACGCGGGCGGCGAGACGCAGGTGCGCGCGCAGTACCTGATCGCTGCGGACGGCGCACGCAGCCCCGTGCGGCAGGCGCTCGGGATCCGGATGCGCGGCGTGCACCAGCTCTACCGGAGCGTGAACGTACTGATGAACGCCGACCTCACACCGTGGGTAAAGGACCGGCCGGCCGCGATCTATCTCATCCAGCAGCGGGAACTGCGGGCGACGATCATGACGATCAACGGCGTCAACCGCTGGGGCTTTCTCATCAACCTGCCGCTCGAGGCGTCTTTCGATCCCTACACCCCGGAGCATTGCGCCGCGGTCGTGCGCGCCGCCGTTGGCGTGCCGGATCTCGACGTCAGGATCCTCGGCATCGATCCGTGGGTAGCCGCCGCCGACGTGGCCGAGCGCTACCGCGCCGGCCGCATCTTTCTAGCCGGCGACGCGGCGCACCACATGCCGCCCACGGGCGGCTTTGGTCTCAACACGGGCGTGCAGGACGCGCACAACCTCGCCTGGAAGCTCGCAGCCGTGCTGAACGGATGGGCCGGACCCGGCTTGCTCGACACCTACGAAGCCGAGCGCCGGCCCTACGGAGAGTTCGTCACCCGGCAATGCCTGGAGACTGCGTTGTCGATGGGACGCGGTCCGCAATCCGCCGACGCTACCAGCGCCGCTGTAAAGCTCGCGCGCCCCGAATTTCACAGCGAGCTCGGCATGATCTTCGGCGCCTGCTATGCCTCAAGCGCCGTGATTCCCGATGGAACCTCGCCACCTGTGGTTGCGAATCCGGTGACGGACTATGTCCCCTGCGCGCGCCCGGGCAGCCGCGCCCCGCACGTCTGGCTGGAGCGCGACGGCGGCCGGATGTCCACGCACGACCTGGTCGACATGCGCTTCACGGTCTTTGCGGGCGAGCGGGGGAAGCAGTGGCGCGATGCGGCTCGTGCGGTCAGCGGATCGCTCGGCATCCCGCTCGGCGCTCTTACGGTCGGCCCGGGCGCGGACATCCGCGATCCCGAGAAGCAATGGATGTCCGCATACGGCATAGAAGCCGACGGTGCGGTGCTCGTGCGTCCGGACGGACATGTAGCGTGGCGTCAGCCCGCCAGCGTCACCGATCCGAGGCGCGACCTCGAATCCGCGCTCTGCGCCATAGTCGACCGCCGCGGCTGAGAACGATCTTGTCGCGCCCTTGCGCAGGGCGGCACGGTCAGATCTATCGCGGCGTCTGCCGCGCCATCTCGATTACCCTGTCCGTCACGCGCAACACATCCTGGTAGCTCTTCGCGTCCTTCGCCAGGACAAGGTAACGGCCCGCCACGCCGAAGGAGGGAATGCCGGTAATGCCGAAAGCCGCCCCAGTCTGCTCCGCGCCCCTCGCCTTGGTTTGAATCCCGAAAGAGCGGTACATCTCGGTAAATTTCTTCGGATCGGCCACACGCTTGGCGGCCCAATCGACGACGGCACTGTCGTCGGCAAGGGGCAGCTTCTGGACATGAACCGCCGAGAACACCTCACTGTCCACTTTGGCAAGATCACCCGTGGCTTCGAGCGTCAGGTACAGCTTTGCAAGGGCTGCCCACTTCGGATTTCCAAACGAAATCGGCACTCGCCTGAAGTACACGTCCTTCGGCAGCGAGGTCCGCCACTTGCTGACCGTAGGCTCGAGCTCGTTGCAATGCGGGCAGCCGTAGGAGAAAAATTCGATGACCTCTATCCCGGACTGTGATTGCGGCTGAGGGGAGGACACGCGGACGAAATCGACTCCTTCGCGCAGTCCGCCGGCGGCAACGGCATAGGTGCCCGGCACCGGGCCGAGAGCGAAAAGTGCGAACAGGGTGCGGAGCGTGGAACGTCTATTCATCGAATTTGTCCTTCACTTGATTTACCGGGGAGCGTGAGCTCCGATCATCCGCCCAAGAAATCGATTACGCCCGTCTGTAGATCGTACATCGCGCCCGCGATCTTGATGGCTCCGCTTGACTCCATGCCCGCAAGCACCGGGCTGCTCTTTCGGATGTTGCCCACCGTGAGCTCCACGTTCTTGCGCGCCACGGCATCGACAAACGCATAGTTCTTCGACGTCCTTTCGCCGGTGTACGTCGTTGCCGCAACCGCCGGCTTGATCTTCGCCAGCAAGCCGGTGAGATTGCCCAGCTCGGCATTGTCGATTGCGCCCTTGACGGCACCGCAGGCCGTATGGCCCATCACTAAGACCACTTTGGCCCCGGACAGTTTGCAGGCGAATTCCATGCCGCCGAGGATGTCCGGGTTTTCGACATTGCCCGCCACGCGACTGTTGAAGATGTCGCCGATGCGAAGATCCATGATCGTTTCGGCCGGGGCCCTCGAGTCGATGCAGCTCAGCAATACCGCAACCGGGTACTGGCCTGCCGCGCTGGCTCGTTGCTGCGCAAGGTAATTGTGCTCTTGACGCTGCGCAGTGCTGAAGCGCTTGTTGCCCTTCTTCATGAGCCCCAGGATGTCGTCTGGCGTCAATTTGTCGCGCTTTGCCTTCGTCATCGTATCGGCGTAGGCGAGCCCACTGAGCGTCCCGGCGCCGACGAACGGCAGCGCAGCCATTGCGAACGAAGCCCCTAAAAAACTGCGACGATAAAGAGAGTTCGGAAGCTTGCAGGTTTCGTGCTGTCCAGACATGAAAGATCTCCCTGACATGGTTTTTCGCTTTTTGGCGGTGTGCATTGGACGAGGTACCGCAATCGAACTCGCATCGCCCGCCGATCGAAGAGCGGCGCTCCGAATCCTACCTTGGGTAGGGTCCGGCGCAAAGCGCGTCGTGCGCAAAGTGAGGGGGTGACAGGAAGAGGCGTGTATACGGCAGAATGGGGTCGACACACTTAAGGGCTATTTCAACTTCAGGATGTGGACGGCATTCGGTTCACCTTGCTCCTTCCTCCTTCGGAAGCGGCGCGAGGCGAATCCGGGTCTTGGCGACCAGCCCGGACGGCGCGAACAGGACGACGAATTCGCCGGCTGCGGCGGGCCCCGGCTTTTCCAGGCTAGTGCGCGCGGCGCCCTGCGGCCGGGCTGCCTTGGCAGGCGCGTCACTGGCGAGCCGATAGACCCAGACTTCGAAACCGCTGTCGAAGCTGATGACCAGGGTTTCGCCGAGGGTGGCGATGACGTCGGCCTTGGTCTTGCCGACGGCGACGGTTTCCCCGACACGGCTCGCGGGAATTTCGTTGGTTCGCAGCGGCGTCACCGTGGCCGTCGGCACCGTCGGCGCCCTTGGGGTCACGCACCCTGCCATGCACGCAGACAATGCCAGGGCGACGCCGATGCGTACGAGCGCCTTCATCGAGACCGCCCGTCCGGCACTGCTGCCGGCGCGGCGCCGGCGGCGGGCGAAACACCGTCATCCATGTACTCCAGCTCGATGAGCGTGTCGTCCGGCCAGCTGAAGTCGCCGAGTGGTGCGTAATAGGTGCGATCGAGCAGCACCTGGCAGTCGCAGTAGTCGAGGTCATCCGTCATGCTGGGATCGCGGCTGATTCCTGCGTAGAGCTCGTCAATCGGCAATATCTCCCTGCGCGCCCCCGCGGTCAGGGTGACGCTGAACAACGGGCGCTCGGCGAAAAACAGATAGCGCACCTCGCTCTGGTCGCAGTAGCCCCGCATCCTCATCAGGAAGTTGGCGATCTGCCCGAGGAAGGAGCGAGCTCTCGAGATCAGGTCCGCCTCCATGCCGACTATGCATTCCAGGCGCAGGTCGCCGAGCCGCCGGGCATTCGGCGGCAGGCCCGGGGTGCGGATATCGGTGCGCCAAGTCATGCTGCGCGTCCTGCGGTTCGGCACCACCAGGGCGTCTTCATCCAGCGCCCGCTGGGAACGCTCCAGGGCAAAGGTGTTGTCGGACGCCACCGGCACCGGAATCGCGATGGTGTCGCCGACGATGCTGAGCGCGATGCCCTGCATGTTCGTGTCCCGCTTCAGGGGCAGGAGCTTGAAGCGCAGCGACGCGTTGGGGGCCAGGCTGTGCTTCTGCTCGAAGAGATCCATGCCTCTCGCGATCTGGCGATACGATTTCTCGACCGGATCCCGCAGCGCCTCGACTTGCACCGGCGGCAGTACGGTCGCAGCCGCGCCGGGTTTTCCCTGCGGGTCCGCCGCGTGGACCGCCCCGCACGCCAGCATGATCGCGAACTTCGTAACTACGTTGCTCGGACAGGCCAGTTTCATGCGCGTGCCAGGTTCGCATCGACGAGCGGAGACATGCCACTTTGACCCCCGGAAGGGAGGGCCGGGTTCACTTTCCGTCAGATTGACCTGCTAGCATGCTCTACCCGATCTTGAATCGATCGCTGTCTGGGAACATCCCGCCCGCGCAACGCGTCGTCCAGAATGCTGATACTCGTCATGGGGGTAGCCGGATCGGGAAAGACGACCGTCGGCCGCCGGTTGGCGTCCGCTCTCGGCTGGGAATTCATCGACGCGGACGAGTTCCATCCTGCGCAGAACAAGGCGAAGATGGCTGCCGGTATTCCTCTCGCCGATGAGGACCGGCGTCCATGGTTCGATGAGTTGCACGCGCTCATCGCCAGCTCCGAACAGGGTGGCCGCAACCTCGTGCTTGCGTGCTCCGCCCTGAAAAAATCATACCGGGATCGACTGGCCTCGGCCAGCCGGGAAACAGCGATCGTCTACCTCAAAGCCGATCGCGAGCTGATCCGCGAGCGGTTGCTCCAGCGCCAAGGGCACTACTTTCCCACGAGCCTACTGGAAAGCCAGTTCATCGACCTCGAGGAGCCGGAAAGCGCGATCGCCATCGCAGCCGAGTTGCGACTGGATGAGATCGTTGCGGCGATCCGGCAGGCAGTAAAGCGGTGATGCAGGCACTTCGCGCCACGGCTCCACTGCGCGTATCATTTCGCCCTGATCGGCAACACACTGTTGATAGTCCAGATTCTGGATCGCCCGCCGGAGGATCACCCATGAGCGCCGTCATGCAAGCAGCCACCCAGACCATGCAGGTCACCAAGGTCAAGGACCACATCGGTGCCATCGTCACGGGCGTCGATCTCGCCAAGCCCGTCGATGGGGCCACGCGGAAGAGGCTGTACGACGCGGTAGTCGAGAGCGTGGTGCTGGTGATCCGCGGCCAGGCGCATCTTACCCCTGCGCAGATACAGGCCGCCGGCGAAATGTTCGGCGAGCTGATGGAAGACCAGAACCGCCGCTACCTTGTTGACGGTTTTCCGCTGATCAGCGTGCTCGACAACTTCCAGACCGACAGCCAGGGCAATCCGGCCAAAGTCGGCAAGAACTCGACCTGGCATACCGATCACACCAATCAGGAACGGCCGCCGAAATTCACCATGCTGTATGCAGTGGCGGTGCCGGACAAGGGCGGCGCGACCAACGTATGCAACTCGCGCGCAGCCTACGAAGCGCTGCCCGAAGATCTCAAGCGGAAGATCACCGGCATGAAAACGGAGAACACGCTAATCAGCAGCGCGCGCTTCAAGATCGCCAACCCGGACATCCTGCGCGACCAGCTGGAATCGAAACACCCGCCAACGATACAGCCCCTGGTACGCACGCACCCGGAAACCGGAACCAAGGCCGTGTGGTTCCACAAGAGCAAGACCGAGCGGATCATCGGCATGACGCCCGAAGAGACGCAGGAATTCCTGCAGGATCTGACCGACAGGGTCACCCAGCCGCAGTTCTGCTATGCGCATGAATACCAGAAGGGCGACCTGCTGATCATCGACGACCGCCAGTCGCTGCACAAGGCCGGGTTCGACTACGATCACAGCCAGCGGCGCTTGCTCTATCGCATGCTGGTGCGGGGCGATCGGCCTTACTGAACCGCAACGGCGTGATGAGTGATGGGTGATACGTCGTCCCTCATCCCTCATCCCTCGTCCCCCATCCCTCGTCTCTCATCCCTCATCCCTCACGGATCGACTGAAGAGCATGTCGGTCGCAATGTCACGCAGCTTTCACGGCCGCGTCACGGCCGCTTAATGCCCGCGCCATAGCATCCTCCGGTGGGCGCAGCCTCGCGCCCCACCATTCAAGGAGGAACACATGCGTAACGTTCTGCTCGCGGCCGTATTCACCGCCGCGTTTGTGGTGCCGTCCGGCTTCGCCTCAGTGGCCAGCGCCGACGACTCGATCCAGCTCGGGCCACGCCCGTTCTACCTCGTAGAGGGGATGGACGAAGGTCCATTGAAGGACAAGCTGCTACAGTGCACGCACGGCCCGTTTAAACGCACCGATTTTTCCATCGGTCATCGGGGCGCCGCGCTGCAGTTTCCCGAGCACACGAAGGAGGCGTACCAGGCGGGCGCGCGGATGGGTGCGGGGATCGTCGAGTGCGACGTCACCTTCACCAAGGACGGCGAGCTCGTCTGCCGCCACGCGCAGAACGACCTGCATTTCACGACCAACATCCTGCTGACGCCGCTCGCCGCAACATGCATCAAGCCGTTCACACCTGCGGTCCTCGATTCCGCCGGCAAGGTCGTCACGCCCGCGACCGCTGAGTGCCGCACGTCCGAGCTGACCCTGGCGGAGTTCAAGAGCCTGCGCGGAAAGATGGAAGCATTCAACCCCGCGGCGCGCACGCCCGAGGAATTCCAGGGCGGCACGCCGGCCTTCCGCACCGAGCTCTACACCGGACGCGGCACCCTGATGTCGATGCGCGACAGCATAGAGCTGAACGAGAAGAATGGCGTCAAGCACACCCCTGAGTTGAAAGGGCCCGTGGGCGGCGGGGGGGACC
>DATFWO010000090.1:0-26828 GCA_035259205.1 Burkholderiales bacterium
GGCGCCGAACGGTCCGCACACGCCGGTGAGATGCCAGCCCCGCAGGCGGGCCGCCGACGGGCCGAGCGCGAGGCTCGTGCGGATCATCACTTCGTAGCCGGCCGCGATCGCGGTCACGAGCCGTTCGCCGCCAACGCCGAGCTTCTCCGCCATCGCAAGCGCGGCGGGAATCACGACCGCCCCGGGATGCAGCTTTGCCTGGTGATAATCGTCGAGCTCGAAAGCGTGCGCGGCCGTGCCGTTGACGAGAGCCGCATCGGCCACGCGCAGCGCCGGGGCCGGCTCGCCCCATACGGATGCAGCGCCTTTTGCCACGGCGCCGGCGACGGCCCAGTCGAGGAGGATTGTCGCCCACGGCGTCGCGTAGCCGTAGACTCCGCAGCCCAAAGTGTCGAGCAGCACGATGCGAACGACCTCGCGCGTGCGTGGCGGCAGGTCCCGGTATTTGAGGGCGGACACCCAATGCGCGATCTCGCGCGTCGGTCCTGCGGCTATCCGGTCGTTGGAGTTCATGATATGGGCGGCCCCGGTGACAACGAGGTGATGGTGAAAGTATTCTAGCAACAGTGATCGGTGAACAGTGATTAGTGCGAAGGCGCTGCCTTCGCTGTCACCCGATTCGCTCACCACCTGTCACCCATCACCCATCACCGAGGTAAGCATGGATTACGACGTAATCGTGGTTGGCGGCGGCAACGCGGCGTTCGCCGCTGCGGTCTCCGCAAAGGAAAACGGCGCGAAGCGCGTGCTGGTGCTGGAGAAGGCGCCGAAGGAGAAGCGGGGCGGCAATACCCATTTCAGCGGGGCCGTGTTCCGGTTCATCTACAACGACGTGTCGGAGCTCGACCGCTTCGTGCCCAGCGCCGAACGGGACTATCCCGGGTTTCATGCGGGCGTCCAGCCCTATCCGCCGGCGGTGTTTCGCGAAGACCTGATGAAGGTCACCCAGGGGCGCAGCGATCCCGAATTGGCTTCGATCCTGATCGAAAATTCGTTCGACACCATGTGCTGGCTCCAGGACCGGGGCAAGCACCACTTCGAGCTTGCGGTATCGGTCATGGGCGTCAAGGTGAACGGCCAGTACAAGTGGCCGCGGGGCGCGATGATCCGCGCGCATCACGAAGGCGTCGGTCTCTCCAGGACATGGTTCGAGACGGCGGAGCAGCAGGGCATCGAGATCCGCTACGACACCGGTGCGCAGCGCCTCACGCAGGGTGAGAGCGGGCGCGTGACCGGCGTGGTGGCGCGCGGCCCGGAGGGCTTCGTGACGTTCAACGCGAAAGCGGTCGTGCTCGCCTGCGGCGGCTTTGAAACCAATCCGGAGTGGCGCCTGCGCTACCTCGGCGTCCCCTGGGATCACGCCAAGGTGCGTGGCTCCAACTTCAACTACGGCGACGGGCTCAGGATGGCGCTCGACATAGGCGCGATGCCGTGGGGTCACTGGAGCGGTTGCCATGCGACGCCCATCAACGCCGAGGCGGCGGACTACGGGGTACAGAATCTGACCGACAAGACTAACCGGCTCTCGTATTTCCTGGGCGTGATGCTCAACACCGAGGGCAGGCGGTGGGTCGACGAGGGCGCCGACATCAATTCGTTCACTTACGCGAAGTACGGCGGCATGATCCTGAAGCAGCCGCGCAGCCTCGTCTATCAGATCTTCGATTCGAAGGTGCTGGGCCTGCTCGAGCCGCGCTATTCGACGAGCGAGCCGTTCAAGTCGGATACGCTGGAAGGGCTGGTGAAGCAGCTGCAGGTGGACCACGCGCAGGCGATCAAGACGCTCAAGGAGTACAACGACGCGGCGGGCCACGGCGGGCCATTCAACCCGGCGGTGCTCGACGGCGTGCATACGGAGGGCATAGAGCCCAGAAAAACGAACTGGGCGTTGAAGCTCGATACGCCCCCGTACGTGTCCTATCCTGCCACGGGCGGCATCACGTTCACGTTCGGCGGCCTCAAGATCAGCAAGGATGCGCAAGTGATTGCTACCGACTGGAAGCCGATACCGGGGCTCTTTACCTGCGGCGAGATGGTCGGCGGGCTGTTCCACTACAACTACCCGTTGGGCACCGGGCTCATGTCGGGCGCGGTGTTCGGCCGAATCGCGGGGCGCAGCGCGGCCCGCAGCTAGAATCGGCGTCCACCGGCGCCGATCGCGCCCGATTCCGGTTACGCCCTCAGCTGCCGCGGTTGTCACCGCTGGCTGACGGCGTAGCGCCGATCAGCCCGTTACCGGCCCGGCTCCTGCTACACTTGTACGCGGGGGAGGGATGGCCCGCGAAAAAGCCAACATGGCGGTGCTGTTCGCCGACGTGAGCGGCAGTACGCGCATGTACGAGGCGCTGGGCGACACCGCCGCGTTCGGCAAAGTTCAGGAATGCCTCGGTCTGTTGAAGCGGATAGCCACGGCGTTCGGAGGGCGCGTAGTCAAGACCATCGGCGACGGCGCCATGTGCGTATTCGATACCTCGGACGCGGCCGCGCAGGCGGCAGGGGAGATGCAGTTGCAGATGGCGAGGCTGCCGGATGACGGCAAGTCCAGGCTCATGATCCGGATTGGCTTCCATTTCGGGCCGGTCATCGAGCAGGGGGACGACGTGTTCGGCGATTCCGTGAACCTCGCCGCGCGGCTGTCCGGTCTCGCGATTGCAAGCCAGGTGATTACCTCGGCGGAAACCGTCGAGACCATGTCTTCCGGCCTGCAGGACATGACGCGCCGGATCACGGCATTGCCGGTGAAGGGCAAGATCCTCGAGGTGGACGTCCACGAGCTGATGTGGCAGGCGAGCTCCGAGCGCACCGTGATTCCGGGACGCAGCCGCGGCGCGGCTCCGGCCAGCGGCCCGGCCATCAAGTTGACCTACCGCGGACGCGAGGTCCGCTTGAAGGACGCCGCCTGGTTCGGGCGTGACGCGGATAACACGGTAGTCATCGCGGACAGGATGGCCTCGCGCCGTCACGCGAAGATCGAGCAGCGCGGCGACAAGTTCGTGCTGGTGGACCAGAGCTCGAACGGCACTTTCGTCACCTTGGGCGGCAGCGAGATGCGGCTCCGGCGCGAGGAGGTCATCCTGCACGGCGCCGGCGTCATCGCCTTCGGCCATAGCGCTTCGGAAGCAGGCGAGGAGACGGTCGAGTTCCGCTGCGATTCCCGGTGACGACGGACTGCGACGTTTGCGTCACCCTGGACCATCGTCCGTCACACTAACCGGCGCGTGCTCGTTACAATTGCGTCAGGAAACCTGTCGCATGCGCTCCAGCAAACGGCGTACGGTGGCGTAGGCGTAGTCGCGCGCGGCCGGCCACTTGCTCGCACGCGGCCCGGCGACGTTGAGCACCGCGATGCCGTGCGCGGCGACGAACGCGGCGAGCCTTGCAGCCGCATTCCGCGCCGGCGTTTCCGCGGCGTCGATCACTTCATGGGGCTTTCCGTTTCTGATGCAATGAAGCAGCGTCTGATGGGTGCCGCCTTCGAGCTCGCGGAGATAGAGTATGGCCGTGCCGTCGGCGTCGAGCACATTCTTCAGCGTGCGCTCCGCGTAGCCGCCTTCCGCGAGCTCGACGAGAGGATAGCGCGCCTCTATCGTTCCGTCTTCAGCCACGCGTCCCCGCCCGCACCAGCCGCCGCACGCGAACCCGGCATCGAGCGCAGCATCGAGCGCACCGCGATCGACGCCGGTCTGACCGCCGGAGACGATTTTCGCTAGCGGCATTCGCCCGCAGTGAACAGTAAAACCAATGCAGTTAGCTGGCTGGCGCGAAGCGCGAACTTACCGTTCACCGTTCACTCAAGAGTCTTGACTCCGAACTGCCTGACCGCCTTCGACCAGCGGACGATTTCGGACTGGAGGTACTTGCCGAACTCCTCGGACGTGGTCGGCGCGGGATCGTAGCCGCGCGCCATCAACTGTTGCGCGGCTTCGCCCCCGGACAGTATCTTCACGACTTCCGCGTTCAGCAAAGCGATGACGGGTTGCGCAGTGCGCGCCGGCGCGACCAGCCCATACCAGCCGCTGATCTCGAAGCCCTTGTAGCCGGACTCGTTGAGCGTCGGCAGGTCGGGCAGCTCGCGCGAGCGCTTAAGCGTGGTCACGGCCAGGCCACGGATCCTGCCGGCGTTGATCTGCGGAATCGCCGCGCCTGGGCCGGAAAACAGGACCTGGACCTCGTTTCCCAGCAGGGCGGCGACGGAAGGCCCCGAGCCGCGATACGGTATGTGCTGGAGCTTGATGCCGGCGGTCTGGTAAAACACTTCCTGCGCAACGTGGGCGGTCGTATTGCCCGATCCGTAGTTGAGCCCGCCTTGCTTTGCCTTGGCGAGCTTGATGAAATCGGCGAGGCTCTTCGCCGGCACCGACGGGTGCACCGACATGATGTAAGGCTGCTCGATCAGCTTGGTGATGGGCGCGAAGTCCTTCAGCGGGTCGAACTGCACCTTCTCCGCGATCGCCGGGGCGACGGCGATCGCCCCGATCTCCGCGATGATCAGCGTGTAGCCGTCGGGAGCCGATTGTGCGCCGATAGCGGTGCCCAGCAGGCCCTGCGCGCCTCCGCGATTGTCGATGACGATCTGCTGTCCCAGCCGCGCCGCCATCGCGGGCTGAAGGGTGCGCGACACGAGATCGGTACCCCCGCCGGGCGGAAACGGCACGATCAGGCGTATGGGGCGATCCGGATATGCCGATACCGCTTCGCTGCCGCGTGGCGGCATGAGTACGCTCACGACAAGAATTGACCACAACAACGCTCGCATGCGTCTCCTTGCGCAGGAAATAGAGAATCGAGGCCCGCCTCGACGCGGAAACAGGCTCCGGTCATGGTAAACGAACTGGCGCGCACTACAATACCGTGTCGAGTCCTGTATCATGCTCGAGCCGCGGGGCAGAGCCCGCGCGGCTGTCCGCATCGTGAATCTTCAAACCGCCTACAACATCGAAGACCTGCGCCGGATCGCGCAGCAGCGGCTCCCGCGCATCGCTTACGACTTTCTGGAACGGGGCGCCGAGGAGGAAGTGACCCTGACCGAAAACCGGAGGGCATTCGAGCGCATCCGCTTCGCGCCACGCACCCTGGTCGACGTGTCGCGGCGGTCTCAGAAGGTCACCGTATTCGGCAAGACGTTCGACAGCCCTTTCGGAATCGCGCCTACCGGCGCTGCCGGCCTCTATTGCCATGACGCCGACATCGCCCTCGCGCGTGCGGCTCGGCGGGCGAACGTGCCGTTCGCGCTGTCCACGGCATCGTTCGTGCCCATGGAGCGCGTGATCGAGGAGGCAGGCGGTGATCCCTGGTTTCAGCTCTACATGTCCAAGGACCGCGAGACCGCCGAGCGGCTCGTGAAGCGCGCGCTGCGTGCAGGCTACGGCGTCCTGGTGTATACGACGGACATACCG
Source organism: Burkholderiales bacterium (assembly GCA_035259205.1). GTDB lineage: Bacteria > Pseudomonadota > Gammaproteobacteria > Burkholderiales > SG8-41 > SG8-41. Next base: position 5,397 of record DATFWO010000090.1, read on the forward strand.
GTAGCGGGCAACCGCGAATTCAACCGCCGTAACGGCTTCGAGATTCCGCTGCGGCTCGGCCCCGCGAATATCCTCGACGGCCTGCTGCACCCGCGCTGGCTCGCCGGAGTATTCCTCAGGACGGCCCTCACTTCGGGATTGCCCCGCTTCCGGAATCTGGACGTCAAAGTAGGCGGGCGCATCGTTGCCACGACTCTCGCCGGGTTTCGCGAGCAGCGCGACGCGCTCAACTGGGAGGACTTCGCCTGGCTGCGCAGGCTCTGGCCGAAAAAGCTGCTGGTGAAGGGCATACTCACCGCGGAAGACGCGCTGCTCGCGCTGCAATATGGCGCGAATGGCATATTCGTCTCCAACCACGGCGGCCGGCAGCTTGACGGCGCCCCATCGCCGATCGATGTGCTGCCGCACATCTTCGCGGCGGTCGGTGGGCGCATGACGATCATGGTGGACAGCGGATTCCGGCGTGGAGCCGATATCGTCAAGGCGCTCGCGCTGGGGGCCGACATGGTGTTCGTGGGACGCCCGACCCTCTACGGCGCCGCAGCGGGCGGAGAGCAGGGCGTGCTGCGCGCGATCGACATATTGAAGGCCGAAATCGACCGGGTCCTGGCGTTGATTGGATGCGCGAGCGTCGACCATCTGGATGCGGAGTACTTGCGCTTCGATGGAGCGCAGCTATCGTCCCTCCGCGCGCTGCGCCAGCGAAGCTACGCGGCATAGCGCTCTTTGGCAGCCGCGATATGGGCGTCCCTGATTGCAGGGGGAAAGCGGCGGGCAGTATCATCCTGAGTGACGAGTGACGAGGGAAACTCGCTACGCGTCACGCATCACATCCCGGAATTTCCAGAAGAGCGACCGATGAAGCAATTGAGAATCCCGGCCGTCTTCATGCGCGGCGGCACCAGCAATGCCGTGGTGTTCAACGCGCGCGACCTTCCCGCGGACCGCGCCCAATGGGACGAGATTTTTCTGGCCGCGATCGGCAGCCCCGATCCCTACGGCCGCCAGCTCGACGGCATGGGCGGCGGGGTTTCTTCGCTGTCGAAGGTGTGCATTATTGGTCCGTCGACCCGCCCGGATGCGGACATCGATTACACCTTCGCCCAGGTGCAGGTGAAGGAGGCGAAGGTGGACTATGGCGCAAATTGCGGCAACATGTCCTCGGCCATGGGGCCGTTCGCGATCGACGAAGGCCTGGTGAAGGCCTCCGGCAAGGAAGCGCTGGTGCGCGTGCACAACACCAACACCAGGAAGATCATCTGGGCGCGGTTTCCGCTCGATGACGGCGTCTCGGCGGTGGACGGCGAGCTCGCCATCCCCGGCGTGGCGGGTACCGGTGCGCCGGTCAAGCTGGAGTTTCGCGAGCCGGGCGGCGCGACGACCGGCAAGCTGCTGCCCACCGGCAACGTTGCCGACATGCTGGAGGTACCCGGTCACGGCAAGGTGCGCGTGTCCATGGTGGACGCGGCGAATGCCTGCGTCTTTGTCCGCGCTGCCGACCTCGGCGCGACGGGAACGGAATTGCCGGAAGACATAGACGCCAATCCGGAATTGCTCGTGAAACTCGAAGCGATCCGGGTCGCGGCGTCGGTCGCCATGGGCGTCACCAAAACGCCGGAGGACGCGGCCAGGCGCAAGTCGGTGCCGTTCGTAGGATTCGTTTCGGGACCGCAGGATGCAAAAACCCTCACCGGCGAGGCGCTGAACGCGGCAGGCGTGGACCTCACCGGCCGCATGATGTCGAACGGGCAGCCGCACCGGGCGCTGCCGCTCACCTGCACGCTGTGCATGGCCGTTGCCGCGCGGCTCGAAGGCAGCGTCGTGCACGAGGCGACGCGCCCGACCGGCAACCCGGAGTCGGAAATCCGCATCGCGATGCCGTCCGGCGTGCTGACGGTCGCAGCCACCGTGCGCAAGCTGGAGGGCCAGTGGCACGCCGAGCAGGGGGCTTTCTATCGGACGCAGCGGCGCATGTTCGAGGGCTCGGTTCTGGTCCGCGCCTCGCGCGTACCGAAACTAAACGCCGCTCGGTGAGCGGCGGGGCGACGAGTCGGATCCATGCCCGCTGCCATCCTCGACCAGTCGGTGCGGCATGCACCCCGTGTCCGCGAGGCACCGTTTACCGGCCCTATCGCCTGGACTCGCGACACGCTGGCGCCGGAAGACGGCGTGCTGCGCCTGGGGCCCGACTGCCACAGGGAGCTCGACGGGGCGCTCGCCGCCATCCGCGAGAACCCGCTGCCGACTTTGGTGATCGAGCCGAATGCTTTCGAGCTTCCCGCCTGCCGCGAGCTCATGGCCCGGGCGAAAAGCCTGCTCGAAAGTGGCGTCGGTTTCGCGCTGATCGACGGGGTGCCGCTCGAGGACTGCAGTCTCGATGAGGCGAAGGCGCTCTACTGGATGCTGATGCAGTTGCTCGCGCGACCGGTGGCGCAGAGCTGGGACGGCAAGATGATCTACGACGTGCGCGACCTCGGCCGCCCGCCGGGAAACGGAGTGCGCCCGGACATCACCAACGCGGAACAGAGCTTTCATACCGACAACAGCTACAACCTCTGCCCGCCGGACTACGTAGCGCTGCTCTGCCTGCGCTCCGCGCTGGAGGGCGGCATCAGCCATATCGTGAGCTTTTATACCGCGCACAACGAAATGCTGGCGCGCCATCCGCGGCTGCTGCGGCGCCTCTACGAGCCGTTCCTCTTCGACCGGCAGCGCGAACACGCGCCCGATGATGCCAAGGTCCTGCGCCATCCCCTGTTCGAGTACGACGGGAAGCGGCTGACCGGACGACTGTCGCGCTATCAGGTGCGAAACGGCCATGCGCTCGCCGCGGTGCCGCTCGACGCCGAGGGCGAAGCGGCCCTGGAGGCGTTGGATGAGATCATGAAGGCACCGCAATTCAATCGCGAGTTCTTCTTCGAGCGCGGGCAGATCCAGATTCTGGACAATCGCCGGCTCGGCCACCGGCGCACGGCCTTCCGGGATTCTCCCGAGCCCGAGCGCAAGCGCCATCTCGTGCGCCTGTGGCTGCGGGATTGGGGGCGGCGATTTTATAACGGTTGAGCCGGGGGAAGACCCGCTCGACGGGATACGTTGCACGTACACGGCACCGGAGGCCAGGATGCGCTTTTCGGGATGCGCGGCAATAGGAGCGATAGTCATGAGCCTGGCGGGAGGCGCGGCGCAGAGCGCGGAAATCGTGGTGTTCAGCACGATTTCCGCGAAGGAAGCGTTGATCGAGCTCGTGCCCGAGTTCGAGCGCGAAAGCGGCCACAAGATCAACATTACCTATGCGGGTGGATCGGGTCTCGCCGACCGGATACGCGATGGCACGCGCGGCGACCTCTTCATCGGGCCGGAGGAGTTTTCCGATCCGCTCATAGCCGAGGGCAAGCTGCTCGCGGGCAGCCGCACCGCTTTTGCCCGTTCCACCACCGGGCTCGCAGTGCGGGCGGGCGCGCCACGGCCGGACATCAGCTCGCCGGAGAAGCTGAAGAGTGCGCTCCTCGCGGCGCGTTCGGTATCGTACAGCACCGGGGCGAGCGGCATGCATTTCGTCAAGGTGCTCGAGCGGCTCGGTATCGCCGATGCAGTGGCGGCAAAGCGGATCGCACCGCGCGCGGGGGAGCTCGTCGGCGCCGTAGTGGCGAGGGGCGAGGCCGATATCGGCGTGCAGCAGTTGAGCGAGCTCCTGCCGGTTTCGGGCATCGAGATACTCGATCCGCTGCCGGCCGAATTGCAGCAGACGATCGTTTACGGCGCTACCGCGTTCCCGCAGGCGACCCAGCGCCAGGCGGCCCAGGCATTCGTAGGCTTCCTCAGATCGGAGACGGCTCGCGCGGTGCTGCGCAAGAAGGGTCTCGACCCGGCATGAATCGACGGCACGCCCCGAAGACAGAATCGGCGGCGGGACGTGTCAGAGTAGAGGTTCCCGCCTTCGTCTCGCCAGGCCATTAATATGGCGAGCCGTCCTTGTGCGCAAACCTCCATTTCCCGTCGACCATCAGCGCCTTCAAATCATCGTCCGGATAGCTGACTTCGTCGCCGGGCGTTCGGTCTCCCACTTCAAGGTAGACGATCTCTTCCTCTGTCTCGTTGATCAATCGGTGCCCATTGCCAGAGCCGGCTTTGAAACCGGCACACATTCCCGGCGACAGCCTCGTTCGCCCCTCGTCTGTGTGCAGCGTTGGCCGGCCCTGCAGGATGTAGATGAACTCGTCCTGCCTTGAGTGAGCGTGACGCAGGGCCGAGACCGCTCCCGGCGCGAGCCGCGTCAGATTCGCTCCGAAGTTGGAGAGACCGAAGAGATCGCCCAGGGGCTGCTTTCGCCGCCCCGCCATTCGCGATGCGAAAGGCTCGGGATAGTTTGTCTGCTTCGCTTTCGGCGGTGCTTCAGTTGCGACGACGGCAACCGGGTATCTTGGACTGGTCATGAGGTTCTCGTTTTGGTTCCTATGAGTTTGGCGGGCGCACTCCATGACTAGCCGGTCACATCGCAAGCGGGGCTGAGGCCTTTTCAAGACGCCGGAAAAGCAATGCGCATACGATCGCCGCGATCAAGAGCGAACTCGCGAATAGTAGTGGAGCGGCGGCGCGGCCGGAGAGATCCCGGCACCAGCCCGCAACGCTGGGCAGGACGGCCATGCCCATATAGTACCAAGTGTAGTAAATGCCCATCCCGAGGCTCCGGGACTCCGGGCGCAGCACGCGCGCAGGCAATGCCATGATGATGCCGGCGGCCGGTCCCACCGCGAAGCCGATGATAGCGAGCACCACGAGCGGCGAGGGGACCGCCAGCATGAATGGAATACACACGGCCATTGTACCGAAGCAGGTGTGCATGATTGCTTCGCCGCGCCCCGTGCGATCGGCAAGGACTCCGCCAAGGGGTATGGAAACGACGAGTGGCCAGGTTGCGGCACTCGATATGAGTGCGGCATCGGCTGCAGGCAGTCCGCGGGTTGCCAGTAGTATCGGCGCGAAGCTTACGACGATAATGTAGGCAGCGTTATACAACGCCCACACCGCACCGGACAACGATGCGAACGCCAGTTCCTTTCGGGTCAACCGTGACATCGACAGGGGTTGCACCGTCTTTTGAGCGCTCGCCGCAGGGTCGCGGTATATGAACGCCACGAGAAGCATGGCCGCGATGCACACCGCGGTGGAAGTCTGGAGGGCGAGCATCCACGATGTGGCGACCGACAACGGTCCCAGTACTATCAGCGCAAGCCCGATTCCCACAGGCCAGCTGACTACCAGGATGCCCATCGCTGTTGCAAGGTCCCGATCGCCGAACCAGTCCGTGACCATCTTGGCGAGAAGGACGTTCAGAAGTACGGCACCCGTGCCGCTCACAATTCTCCCGAGGAGCGCCATCAGATACTCGCTCGCACCCGCCGTAAGCGCGCTGCCGATCACCATGAGCGCGAGGCCGAAAAGCGCGACCCGCTTGTCGCCGAAGCGCCCGCCCAGCATGCCGCTCGGAATGGCCATCACGGCACCCGGCGACATCCACGCGCCGATCAGGCTCCCCAAAAGGGCGAGATCTATCGCGAGATCTCGAACGAGGAGTGGAGAGACCGAGGCAACGGACTGGAACTGGAATCCCATTGCCGTCCGTGCAAGAAACAGCACCAGCAACATGATCCAGCGGCTCGACATCATCTTGTTGCGCTCACTGTTCACCGGACCCGTAGTTCCGACGGGACAGGAGCGATTCCTATCGCATCACGAGACCCAACTTTGAAATGGACAGCCGAAAAGCCGTCCTACGTTGCGACATTGTGCTCCGCGGGCATCCCCTCCAAGGCAGATAGGCATTGCGATGCCAAGGGCACCATGGCAACTGTGGAGTCGCAGTAATTGATCGCTTCAACTGAGACGCATTATCTGGGACGCGTCATCCGGGACGTCTTATCTGAGACGCAGTTAGGTTCTACTCCGGTTTTATCCCCGCCTGCGCCACCACCTTCTTCCACTTCTCGATGTCGATCGCGATCTGCCTGGCGAATTCTTCCGGCGTGCTCCCGAGCGGATCGGCGCCTTGCTGCGACAGCGTCTGGCGGATGTCCGACGATTGCACGATCCGATTGATCTCGCCGTTCAGCCTGGCGAGCAGCGGCTTCGGCATCCGCGGCGGGCCGAGCACGCCGTACCAACTGCTCGCTTCGTATCCTTTAACGCCCGATTCATCTATGGTCGGCACGTCGGGCAGGGAAGAGGAGCGCTTCCGGGACGCGACTCCCAGCGCGACCAGTCTCCCGTTCCTGATGTACGGGATCGACGCCGGTATCGAGGGAAAAGCGAGTTTCAGGTGCCCTCCCAGGACGTCGATCATCACCTGTCCCTGGCCCTTGTACGGAACGTGCGTCATCTGCAGGCGCGCGAGCGCGGCGAGCAATTCCCCGCAAAGGTGGCTCGGCGATCCGACGCCCGATGAGCCGTACGACAGCTGCCCGGGGCGCGCGCGGGCATAGGTGACGAAATCACCGACCGTTTTGACCGGTATCGACGGGTGGACCACCATCACATTGGGCACGTCCGCCACCATGCTGATCGGGGTAAAGTCGCGGATCGGGTCGTAGGGCAGCTTCCGGTGCATTGCCGGATTGATGGCGAATCCCGCCGGGACCATTTGCAGGGTGTAGCCGTCAGGCGCCGCTTTGGCAGTCAGTTCCGCCGCAATGATCTGGTTCGCCCCGGGGCGATTGTCGACGACCACCTGCTGGTTCCAGCCCTCGCCGAGCCTTTGCCCTATGACTCTGGCAAGTATGTCGGTCGCACCGCCGGGCACCACGCCAACGAGGAAGCGGATAGGGCGGTTGGGGTAGTCCTGCTGCGCAGAAACGCCGCTTGCAATGCCGCCCAAGAGGATTGCGAGCGCGATTGCGCGAGCGAGCAGGAAGGTCATCGCGCGGCGCGCGCACGCGGCGTTTCTCGTGCAAATTCTGATCAAGCGCTCCCTCCGTTCGAGAAAGGCCGTGTGCCTTCTCCTCGAAGCTCAGTCCCGGTTAGGTTAGAACCTAGTGCCCTTTCGCCCAACCCTTCCCCTTGCCCTGATCATCCCAGTCCCCATCCTCGTGCCTGCCCTTGCCGTGCCGGTAACCGGGCTCGTATTCCTTTGACTTCACGAAATACACCGGCCGGTTGCAGGCGTTGTACTTGTGGCAATGCTTGCTCCATTTCTTGGCATGGCCGGGCGGCACGTGAAGATAGATCGGCTGGGCCGGGCGTGGCTCGTGCACGATCACCACGGGCTGCGGGTACACCACCGGCGGAGGCGGCGCGGTGCCGATCTCGACGCGCCCGTAGACGCCGGGCTTTACTTCGCCGTGAATGATGACATTCGCGTACTGCGCCTGCGCGGACGAAACGCAGAACAAAAGCGCTGCTGCCGCGGCTGAGACTTTCATGGTCGCTCCTCGAGGTTGGCTGTTCTCGTCCTATGACGCCTCGATACCGGGAATGTTCCGTCGATATCAGGCGCTTTCCGACCCCGACAAGCGGAGCGAGGGGCGCAGCACGAGACAAAGCGGCAGCGCAAGCAGCACGAATGCTCCGACTACGGCGATGGTATTCTCGATGCCGATCGCATCGCCCAGCATCCCGTAACCGAGCGGCGCGATGATGCCGCAGCAGGCGCCCATGGTGTAGACCATTGCGAATGCGCGCGGCAGCCGGTCCGGCTCGACCAGGTCGCCGATGGTGCCGTAGATTACCGACGACGTGCCTTGGAGCACGATGCCTATCAAAGGCAGCAGCAGGAACGCGGCGACCGCCGGAAGCGCCAGAGTGAGCAGGATACCCACGCCGGTCGCGATTTCGGTAATGACGATGGTGCGCAGCACGCCGAGCCGCTCCGCGAGCACGCCGCACGCGTATTTTCCCGCCATGCCGCCCGTGAGTATCACGGGCACCGCGAGCGCCGCCCACCCTTCGGGCAAGCCGCGCGCGATCAGCAGGAATGCGATGAAGGTGAGAAAGCCGGTTCGCGTCATGCTGTCGACTGCATCGAGCGCGCACAGCGCGGCGAACGCCGGCTTATGACGAATGCCCCAGCCGGGAGTGCCGGACTTGCCCGGGACCGCCCTCGGCGCCGCGGTTCGAGTGTTCGTCACCGTCAGCAATACCATGATCGCTGCTGCGACGCCGGCGATGCCGAACGCGACCACCGGCGCTTGCCAGGAAAGGCCCGCGAGCACGCACAGGCTCGCGATGCCCCCGAAGGCGAACTTGCCGACGTCGCCGAAAAAATTGTAGGTTCCGAGCGCAATGCGCCGGCCCTCGCCGGGATAGGCGTGCGAGATGATGGTCGAGCTGAGTGGATGCTGGACTGCGGAGCCGACACCCGCGAAAAAGAGGGCAGCCAGTATCGCCCAGTAGCCGGGGGCGAATCCGAGCGCAATGAAGGCGAGGCCTGCGACGAGCGTGCCGATCGCCAGCAGGTTGCGTTCGCCAAAGCGTTCGGCGATCAATCCCGCAGGGAGCTGAAACGACGCCATCGCCACCCGATGGACCGAACGGATCATCCCGACCTGGGCGAGCGACAGGCCGAAGGTCTGGGCGAGCAGCGGCAACAGCACGTATGTGACATCGGAAAATCCGTCGTGGACGAGGTGAGCGGTGCAGCAGGTTGCCAGCGTGCGCTTCTGTTGGCTTTGCGCCATCAGCGACGAATCCCGTTACATTTTTGCGGCGTTTCTGTAACAATCATACAAGAGATCGGTCAGCAGTGAGCGGTAAGCAGTGAGCCGCAAAACACCGCGCTACTTTCCCGCTTGCCGCTCACCGCTTGCCGCCTTATGAACCTGATCATCTACATCTTCTCGGCGTCTTTCATCCTCATGTCGATCGCGATGCTGTTCGCGTATCGGCGCACCTTGCACTACGGCCTGTTCCTGATGGGGCTCACCTATGGCGGCTCGGCGGGACTGGCGCTCGTGCTAATGCATTGGTGGCCACTGATGGCCGGATTCATCCTGGTGTGGATCCTGAAGCTGATCGGGCTCGATCCGGACAGCGAGTTGCGGAAGCGGGAGAAAAAAGACCAGAGATGAGGGACGAGAGGCGGAGCGCCCTTCGCCCATTGCTCGTTGCTTGTCACGGGCTACTGACGGCCGGGCGGGGGCCACGAAGGCCCTCACATCCAACCGGAGGCGTCGGACGTAACGGAAATGACGCCGCGTTGCGGCGGGCCCTGGCTAGCGTTATTCGCCATCTTCATCAGGCACATGCTCGACAATCAGGAGGTGAAAAAGCTGCTGCTGCGCACCGCGGCGCGGGATGAGGGGGCCGCGGAGGCATTCGAGCGCCTGTACCGCATCTGCGCGCCGCTGCTGCTGGGCGTTGCGCAGCGCGTAGTCGGACGGCGCGAGGTGGCGGAAGAGGTGCTGCACGACAGCTTCACCAGGATCTGGCACGCGGCGGAAGGCTTCGATCCGCTCGCCACTCAGCCGGTTGCCTGGATGGTGGCGATCGTGCGCAATCGCGCTATCGACGTGCAGTCGAGCCATGATGTTTCGCGTGTCGATTCGTACCACGATGCCGTAGACGCCGACCCCGAAGGTGCGCTCGACCGCTTGTTCGATTGGGCCCCCGGCGGCGACGAGAGCGAGGACAAGCGGCGCGCCCTCCAATGGGTGCGTGATTGTCTGGCGGGATTGCAGGCCCCGGAGCGGCAGTCGCTGGTGCTCGCGTACGAGCACGGGCTCAGCCATGGCGACCTCGCCGCCCACTTTCAAAAGCCGCTGGGAACCGTGAAGACCTGGGTTCGCCGCGGCATGGACAATCTGCGCCGATGCGTCCAGGCGCGCATGGGGGCGGCGCAATGAAGATAGAGCGCAACGCCCGCCTGGACGCGCTGTGCGGCGAATACCTGCTCGGCACATTGCGCGGAGCGGCGCGCCGGCGCTTCGAGCGCGCGCTGCGGGAAGAGCCGCTCGTCGCGCTGCGTCTCGAATACTGGCAGGGCGTGTTTGCACCGAGGTACACGCAAATGATGGAACTACAACCGCCGGCGGCAGGCTGGAAGCGGCTGGAGCGCGAGCTGGAGCTGGAGCGGTATCGCACCCCGTGGTACCGCCGCGCTGCGTTCTGGCGTGGCTGGGCCCTGGCCGCCACCGCAGTCCTGGCGTTGGTCGTCGGGATCCAGTTGCTGCCTCCAGCCCGGGAGGCGCCGCTGGTGGCGATCGCGCAGCTCGCGGGCAAGGCCGACGTTGCGCGGGTCACCGCGGCGCTCTCCAAGGACGGGCGTACGCTGGAGCTGCGCGCCGAGCGCGCCGTAGTGGCCGGCCAGGCGCAGAGCTACGAGCTGTGGCTGCTGCCGTCCGAGGGCGGCGACCCGATCTCTCTCGCCGTGCTGGGGAGCCTCGACGCGCGCTTCGCGCTGCCGCCGGCGCACGTGGGCAGGTTGCGCAAGGGCGCGAAGCTGGCGGTTTCCGTGGAGCCCGCGGGAGGCTCGCCGACCGGCAAACCGACCGGCCCGGTGATACTCGTCGGCGAGATCAATGCGTGAAGCCGAAGGCTTACTGCTCGATCTTGACGCCCGCGGCCTTCACCACCTTGTCCCACATATCGATGTCGGCGCGGATGAAGCGGCTGAACTCATCGGCCGTCATGGTGAGAGGATCGGCGCCGACGGCGATCAGCTTCTCACGCACGCTCGGGGTGTTGACCGTCTTCACGACGGCGTCGTGCAGTTTGTCGACAATGCTGCGCGGTGTGCGGGCGGGAAGGAGCAGGGCATAGTAGTTCTGCAGCTCGACGTTGGGGAATCCAGCCTCCTTCGTCGTCGGGACGTCGGGAAAATAGGTGGAGCGGTTCGGGCTCGCCACCGCGAGCGCCCGCACCTTGCCGGCCTTGATGTACGGCGAGACCACCGGCAGATCCACGAACATGCCGTTGATCTGTCCCGCAATGACGTCGACCACGGCGGGCGCCGCCCCCTTGTACGGAACGTGCGTCATCCTGACTTCGGCCTGCTTCATCAGCATCTCGAGCGCGAGGTGCAGCGTGCCGCCGTTTCCCGCGGAGCCCATTGCAATCTGGCTCGGCTTGGCCCTGGCGAGGGCAACCAGCTCCTTGAGATTCCTCGCCGGCATCGACGGGTACACGACGAGTATGGTGCCGGTCGTCATGACCGGCGTCAGCGGCTGCAGGTCTCGCAACGTGTCGTAAGGCAGCTTGGCGTAGGTCACCATGTTGATGGCAATCACGCTGGCGGTCCCCAGCAGGAGCGTGTAGCCGTCGGGCGGAGACTTCGCCACGAGATCGGCGCCGATGATGCCGGTCGCGCCCGGGCGGTTGTCCACAACGATGCTCTGGCCGAGGAGTTCGGTCATGCGCGGCGCGATGTTGCGCGCGGTGATGTCGGTGGGGCCGCCTGCGGCAAACGGCACTACGATGCGCAGCGGCCTGGCGGGAAAAGCCGCGGGACCTCCCTGAGCCCCAACGTGGGAGGCTGAGAGCGTCGAGCCGATCGCAAGTACGGCGAGCAGGACTTGTCGCGGTAAGGCGCGCACGAGCTTCTTCCTTCCGAGCGCCCAATCTATCACTTCTCGCCTCTCGTATCAGGAATCGGGCTTGCCGTAGCCCCCGCCGCCAGGCGTTTCGATCACGAAAGCGTCACCGGCCTGCATCTCGGTCTTGTCGCATCCGCCCAGCAGCAGGATGTCGCCGTTTGCCCGCCGCACTGCATTGCGGCCGGGCTTGCCGGGGTCGCCGCCCGCCATGCCGTACGGCGGGACGCGGCGATGTCCCGAGAGTATCGCCGCCGTCATGGCCTCGAGAAACCGGATGCGCCGGACGGCGCCGTCGCCGCCGTGCCACCGGCCGCGGCCGCCGCTGCCCGCTCGGACTACGAATTCCTCGACCAGCACGGGAAAGCGCCACTCGAGTACTTCCGGGTCGGTCAGCCGGGAGTTGGTCATATGGGTGTGGACGCAGTCCGTGCCGTCGAACCCCCGCGATTCGCCGTCCGCGCTCGCCATCACTCCGGCGCCGGATCCGCCGCAAATCGTCTCGTAGTACTGATAACGATCGTTGCCGAACGTAAAGTTGTTCATCGTCCCTTGAGAAGCGCCCATGACGCCGATCGCGCCGTAGATCGCGTCGGTAACGCACTGTGACGTTTCGACGTTGCCGGCGACGACGGCCGCGGGATAGCGCGGATTGAGCATGCTCCCCTCGGGGATCACCACCGCCAGCGGCTTGAGGCAGCCCGCGTTGAGCGGAATGTCGCTCCCCACCAGAGTGCGGAACACGTACAGGACGGCCGACATCGTGACCGCGGCAGGGGCGTTGAAGTTGTCGGGAAGCTGCGCCGACGTGCCCGTGAAGTCGATCACCGCGCTGCGCGACCTGCGGTCGATGGTGATCTTCACGCGAATCACCGCCCCGCTGTCCAGTTCATAGGCAAATTCGCCGTCCTTCAGCACCTCGATCACGCGCCGCACCGACTCCTCGGCGTTGTCCTGCACGTGCTGCATGTAGGCCTGCACGACCTCCAGGCCGAAGTGGTCCACCATGCGCCTCAGCTCCACGACGCCTTTCTGGTTGGCGGCGATCATCGCGCGCAGATCGGCGAGGTTCTGCTCGACGTTGCGGGCGGGGTAGCGCGCACGCTCCAGCAACTCCCGGATCTCGTGCTCGCGGAAACGGCCCTGAGCGACGAGCTGAAAGTTGATGATCCGCACGCCTTCCTCGTCGAGATGACGGCTGTCGGGCGGCATCGAGCCGGGAGTGATTCCGCCGATGTCGGCGTGATGGCCGCGGCAGGCGACATAAAACAGTATGCGCGGTACGGCAGCCGAAGGCCCGACGGGGCCATCCGGCGTCGGCGGTCCGGACGCCTGCTGCTCGAAAACCGGCGTGACCACGGTGACGTCGGGCAGGTGCGTTCCGCCGTGATACGGGTCGTTGAGCACGTAGACGTCGCCCGGCTGCATCTTTCCGGCGTTGTCCGTGGCGACGGCCCGTATGCTCTCGCCCATTGCCCCAAGGTGGACCGGCAGGTGGGGCGCGTTGGCGATGAGCCCGCCATCGGCATCGAACAGCGCGCAGGAGAAATCAAGCCGTTCCTTGATATTGACGGAGTAGGCAGTGTGGGCGAGCGTCACGCCCATTTGCTCCGCGATCGCCATGAAGAGGTTGTTGAAGATCTCCAGCATCACGGGATCCGCGCGGGTACCCACTGCCGCGTGCTGAGGACGCGGGGTGGTGCGGCTCAGCAGCAGGTGGTTGAGCGAGGTGACCTGGGCCTGCCACTGCGGTTCCACGACCGTCGTGGCGTTGGCCTCGGCGATGATCGCAGGTCCGCTGAGTGTATCGCCCGGCTGCAAAGCTTCCCGCCTGAACACCGGCGTAGCGTGGAACGCCCCGCCGCTGAACATCTGCACGTTACGGGCAGGGCGGGGCTGCTCGATGCGGCGCGCGGCCCGCGGCTGAGTCTCGTTGGCGGTTTCTCCTGATCCCGTGGCCTCGAGGGTAATCGCCTCGACCACCAGCGCGCGCCCCGGCATGAGGAAGCTGAACTGCTGGCGGTAATCCGTCTCGAACTCCTTCAGCATCTCCTCGAGTGTCCCGAAGCCCACCGTGATGGCTGTATCGGTGCCCTCGTAGCGCAGATGCGCGCGCTGGATAACGTGGATGTCTTTTCGGGGCACGCCCTGGCCGGCAACCTCCAGGCAGGCGTCGAGGTTGAGCTTTGCGAGCACTTCCTCGAGCTCCTCCACGAGCTCGGAGGTCAGCGGCGCCTCGACCGCCTGGTTGCGCATTGCGGTGATGTCGGCGAGCCCCATCCCGTAGGCGGAGAGCACGCCGGCATGCGGATGAATGTAGATGCGCGGAATGGCGAGTGCGTCGGCGACCAGGCAGGCGTGCTGGCCGGCCGCGCCGCCGAAGCAGCAGAGCGTGTAGGTGGTGATGTCATGCCCGCGCTCGACCGAGATCTTTTTGATGGCGTTCGCCATGTTGTCTACCGCAATCCGCACGTAGCCGTCGGCGACGGCTTCGGGCGGGCGCGGATCACTCGTGCTGGCTTGGATCTCAGCGGCGAGGGCCGAGAACTTCTGGCGCACGATATCCGCGTCGAGCGGTGCGTCGCCGCGGGCACCGAATACCCGAGGAAAAAACTCGGGCTGAATCTTGCCGAGCATGACGTTCGCGTCGGTCACGGTGAGCGGCCCGTTGCCGCGGTAGGAAGCGGGCCCGGGCTGCGCGCCGGCCGAATCCGGCCCCACCCGATAGCGCGCGCCGTCGAAATGCAGTATCGAGCCGCCGCCGGCAGCCACGGTGTGAATGCTCATCATCGGGGCGCGTATACGCACGCCGGCGACCAGCGTTTCGAACGCGCGCTCGAAGTGACCGCTGAAATGCGAAACGTCGGTGGAAGTGCCTCCCATGTCGAAGCCGATGACGCGATCGAAGCCGGCCGCCTGCGACGTTCGGACCGCTCCCACCACTCCGCCTGCGGGACCCGACAGTATGCTGTCCTTGCCTCTGATCTGCCGCGCGTCGGTCAAGCCGCCGTTCGACTGCATGAACATCAGCCGCACCTCGGGGAGCTCCTGCGCCACGCGCTCCACATACCGCCGCAGGACCGGCGAGAGGTAGGCGTCGGCGACGGTCGTATCTCCCCGTGAAACGAGCTTCATCAGCGGGCTCACCTCGTGGGATGCCGAAACCTGAGCGAACCCGATTCCCTGTGCCAGCTCCGCGAGGGTACGCTCGTGTTGCGGATAGCGGTATCCGTGCATCAGGGCGATAGCCACCGACCGGAAGCCGCGGCGGAAGGCGTCTGCGAGGTCGCGCTTCGCCCGTTCGGCGTCGAGCGGCGCGAAGACGTCGCCGCGCGCGCCTATGCGCTCGCGCACCTCGTAGACTGCGCCGTAGAGCAGCTCGGGCAGCACGATCCGGCGATCGAATATGCGCGGCCGGTTCTGGTAGCCGATCCGCAGCTGATCGCGAAATCCCTGGGTGATGAAGAGCGCGGTGGGCTCGCCCTTGCGCTCGAGCAGGGCATTGGTGGCGATCGTCGTTCCCATCTTGACCGCCGCAATACGCTCCGCGGGCAGCGGCGCACCGCGCGGGACGCCGAGGAGATCCCGAATCCCGGCGAGCGCCGCGTCGTCGTAGCGTCCCGGGTTTTCGGACAACAGCTTGTGGGTAACGAGCGTGCCGTCAGGGCGGCGCGCGACGATGTCGGTGAAGGTGCCGCCGCGGTCGATCCAGAATTCCCAGCGCGGCGGTTCGGTGTCGGACATAGGTTATTCCGGCGGAATGCTACCACGATCGCGGCATCGGATCGCATTGACAGCGGCGAAATTCGCGCACACCATGCTTCATCGATCGTCGATCGGGAAGCAGACATGAGTTTTCGTTATTTCCTGTGGTGCGCTCTTGCGGCCGCGCTCGCCCCGACCGCTCATGCGCAGACCAAGTGGGACATGCCCACGCCATACAGCGAAACTGAGTTTCACACCCTCAACGTCAAGCGCTTCGTGGAGGACGTCAAGCGCACGTCCGGTGGTCAGCTCGAGATCACAGTGCATGCCAACGGCTCGCTGATCAAGCATCCGGACGTGCTGCGGGCGGTTTCCACCGGCCAGGTCAACATCGCCGAGTTCCTGCTCGGCCAGTTCGGCAACGAGGACCCGGTGTTCGCCGCGGACAATCTGCCGTTCGTCGCGGCGGGCTGGGACAATGCGTGGAAGTTCTACCAGGCGCAGAAGCCGCTGCTCGAGAAAAAGCTGCAGGGCCGCGGCCTCAGGCTGCTCTACTCGGTGGCGTGGCCTGGGCAAGGCCTCTACACGAAGAACGTGCTGACGTCGGTGGACGATCTCAAGGGCACCAAGTTCCGCACTTACAGCCCGCAGACGGCGCGGCTCGCCGAGCTCCTCGGGGCGAGCCCTACCGTGATCCAGGTACCGGAAGTGCCGCAGGCGTTCGCGACCGGCACGATCAGCGCGATGATCACCTCGTCGGCGACCGGCTCCTCCACCAAGGCGTGGGAGTTCGTCAAGAACTACTACATGACGAACGCTTTCCACCCCAAGAACGTAGTGGTGGTCAACGAGCGGGCCTTCCAGCGGTTGCCGGACAACGTCAGGAAGGCGATGCTCGCCGCGGCGGCTGATGCCGAAACGCGCGGCTGGGACTTCGGCAGGCAGCGCGAGCAAAGCGCCAACAAGGAGCTGGCCGCGAACGGCATAACGCTGCGCGAGCCCGACGCGGCGATGAAAGCCGCCTACCGCAAGGTCGGGGACACCATGCTCTCCGAGTGGCTGAAGACGGCGGGCGCCGACGGCGAGGCGATCATCAAGGCCTACCGCGCCAGGTGACGGGCATTCGAGCTGAACCCCGGGATCGCCCGCACGGCACGATGAGAACTCCGGCTGTTGATCGGGGCGGCGTTGGGCCGTCTGCATTCGCCCGCGCTTGCCGGCGGGTCCGTTGCAGAAGCCGCTGCTCCCCGGCCGCATGAGGCGAGCGCTCGATTTTCTCTACGCGGCGAGCGGCGCGCTCGCCGCGCTGAGCCTCGCCGGCATCTGTCTGGTGATGCTGGCGCAGGCGTTCGGCCGCGAAGTAGGTTTCCTGATCCGCGGGGCCGACGACCTCACCGCGTGGCTTTGCGCCGCCGCCTCCTTTCTTGCGCTCGGCCATACCTTCCGCCACGGGGAGCTCGTGCGCATGGGCCTTGTCATCGACATGCTCGGCCCGCGGGCGCGCTGGTGGTCGGAGCTGATCGCGCTGTCGATCACGGCGCTGTTTGCGGGTTACATGGCATGGGCCGTCGCATCGTTCGTCTACGAGAGCTGGCAGTTCAGGGAAGTCGCGCAAGGACTGATCAAGATTCCGATCTGGATTCCACAGCTCGCCTTCCTGGTCGGTGTTTTGATATTTCTCGTTGCCGTGCTCGACGAATGGGTCACGGTGATGCGCCACCGGAAGCCGGCGTACCAGATCGCCGAAGACGAGCGGCGCGCGCGCGGCGATTTTTCGGAGCTGACGTAGATGAGCGGCGGAATGCGGGGTGCCGCCAGATCATGAGTACCCTTGCGATTGCTGCATTCCTGCTCGCGCTGCTGCTCGTCCTGCTCGTGTGCGGAGTGTGGATTGCAATCGCGCTCGCGGCGGTCGCCTGGGCCGGACTGCATTTCTTCACTACTACCCCGCCGGAAGTGAATCTGTTCCAGTCGTTCTGGGGCTCGAGCGCCAACTGGACCATTGCGGCGCTCCCGCTGTTCGTGTGGATGGGCGAAATCCTGTTTCGCACCAGACTGTCCGAGGAGATGTTCGAAGGGCTCGCCCCGTGGCTTACGTGGCTGCCGGGCCGGCTCATGCATGTCAACGTGCTGGCGTGCGGGATCTTCGGGACGGTTTCAGGGTCGTCGGCGGCGACCTGTGCGACGATCGCGAAGGTCGCGCTGCCGGAGCTCATCAAGCGCGGCTACGACGAAAAAACCTGCCTGGGCTCGCTGTGCGGCGCCGGCACCCTCGGCATCCTGCTGCCCCCGTCGATCATCATGGTGGTCTACGCGGTCGCAGCCGAGGTGTCTATCCTCAAGGTATTCCTGGCCGGATTCCTCCCCGGGCTTCTGCTGATGGTGCTGTTCTCGGGCTATATCGTCGTGTGGGCGCTGCTCAATCCGCGGAAAACGCCGCACGCGGAATTGCGGATGCCGCTCGGAGAGAAGCTCTACCGCAGCCGCCTGCTGATTCCGTGCCTGCTGCTCATCGTATTCATCATCTGGGTGATGGCAGCCGGCTGGGCTACGGCGACCGAATCGGCGGCCTACGGCGTGCTCGGCGCGCTGGCGATCGCGTGGTGGTCCGGCGGGCTCAATCGCGATACCTTCTGGCAGAGCCTGATGGGCGCGACGCGCCTCTCGTGCATGATCATGTTCATCCTGGCGGGCGCGAGCTTCCTGACCTCGTGCATGGCCTTTACCGGCATCCCGAAGGCGCTCGCCGAGTGGGTCGCGTCGATGGATCCGAATCCCTACGCGCTGATCGCCATCCTGGCTTTCATCTACATCGTCCTGGGCACGGCGCTCGACGGCGTCTCGATGATCGTGCTCACCACCTCGATCGTGATCCCGATGGTCATCAAGGCCGGGTTCGATCTCGTGTGGTTCGGCATCTTCATCGTGCTGCTGGTGGAGATCGCGGAGTTGACGCCTCCCCTCGGGTTCAACCTTTTCGTCCTGCAGACCATGAGCGGGCGCGACAGCAACTACGTCGCGTATGCCTCGTTGCCGTTCTTCGGGCTGATGGTGCTCGCGATCGCGCTGATCACCGTGTTTCCCGGCATTGTCACGTGGCTGCCGGACGCCGTCATGGCAAAGTAATGGGACCGGGGCGGGCGGTTTTGACGGCGCGCCCCCCGGCTGCTACATTTTTGGCCTCGGCACCTCATCCACGCGCTGCTTGACGGGTTGTTGGGAGGGAAACGTGCTATGACAGGCACATTTGCTCATTTTGTCGCGGACCTGAGATGAGCGAAGCCAGAACGGCCAGCCGGCCCCCGCCGGGGCTGGAAAAGATCGGCAAGTACGACATCCTGCGCAAGCTGGGCGACGGCGCGACCAGCAGCGTCTATCTCGCCCACGACCCGTTCAGCAAGCGGGAGGTCGCGCTCAAGCTGACGACGAAGAGCGCGCTCAAGGACGCGGCGAGCGCCAAGGTGACCCACCATCTGTTCCTCACCGAGGCATCGCTCGCCGGGAAGCTCCTGCATCCGCACATCGCGGAGATCTACGATGCGGTGGCGGACGAGGACAACACCTATATCGTCATGGAGTACGTCGCGGGCGGCACGCTGCAGCGCTTTACGCGAGCCGAGAACCTGCTGGGCCTGGGGGACGTGATCGAGATCATCTACAAGTGCTCGCGCGCTCTCGATTTTGCCTCGCAGCTCGGAGTCATACACCGCGATATCAAGCCCGCCAACATCCTGATCAAGGGCGACACCGACATCAAGATCAGCGATTTCGGGGCGGCGGCCATGCTGATGACGACGCGCACCCTCGTGGACGGCATCGGCACGCCGGCCTACATGTCGCCCGAGCAGCATCTTAACAAGAAGCTGAACCAGCAGACCGACATCTACGCCCTCGGTGTCGTGATGTTCCAGTTGTTGACGGGCCGGCTGCCGTTCCAGGCCGACAACATCGCCGCGCTGTCCTACCAGGTGCTGAATGCGGCCAGACCGCTGCCTTCGGAATACCGCCGCGACCTTCCTTCCGAGATCGACGTCATCGTGCGGCGCGCCATCGAGCGCGATCCCGCGGTGCGCTATCAGACCTGGCAGCAGTTTTCGGACGATCTCGCCGCCGTCGCCTCGGGCACCCCGTTGCCGAGGTACGGCGTGCTCGAAACCGAGAAATTCAATGCGCTGCGCAACCTCGGGTTCTTCCGCTCCTTCAGCGATGCCGAGCTGTGGGAGGTGCTGCGCTTCTCGGAATGGATGGCAGTGGGTCGGGAGCGCACCCTGGTGCGGGAGGGCGATCCCGGCGGATATTTCTGCATCCTGGTATCGGGCGAAGCCCGGGTCATGCACAAGAAGCGCCTGATCAACACCATCAAAGGGGGAGAGTGCTTCGGAGAGATGGCCTACCTCGCCGGGGAAAATAAGCCGCGCATCGCCGATGTCATTGCCGCCACCGACGTGCGCTTGATCAAGATACCCATTCCGGCGCTCGAACGCGCCAGCGAGATTTGCCGGCTCAATTTCGACCGCGCGTTTCTGCGCGTGCTGGTGGAGCGGCTGACCCTGGCGAACTCCAAGCTCACGGGCACCTGAATTTGACTGCTCGCGCCGGCCGCAATGCGGAATAGCGCTTGCCGTGCCCCCGCGGTTGGAATAAATTGCCCGGTAGATCGACGACACGCCCCTGCGCCGTCGAGGCCGGGGGGACACGGGTTAAGACGCATCAAGGAGACCGCCATGATCGACATGCATGCCCATTGGAGACCCGCCGAGCTGGCCGAAGCGATGCGCTCCCGGACGAAGGAGCCGCGCATCGTGCGCAATGCCGACGGCACGGAAGTGGTGAAATCGCGGATGGGCGACGAGCCGTTGTCCAAGGCGTTTGACGACGCCGACAGCTATCTCGCCCAGATGGAGCAGCAGGGCGTGAAGGTCAGCGTGCTCTCGCTGCTCGGCCAGTACTGCTGGGTCGAGTCCCAGCCGCTCGAGACATCCATCCATCTTTGCCGGCTCGTCAACGACAATCTCTCGGCCATCTGCAAGAAGCATGCGGGGCGCTTTGCCGCGTATGCGGCGCTGCCGCTCGTGGACGTTCCCGCCGCCGCCGACGAGCTCGAGCGGGCGATGGGGCTGACCGGGATGATCGGCGCGCAGCTGCCGGGGAACTCCTTCCTCACCGCAAAGGAAGCGGAAAAGATGCGCCCCCTGCTCGAGGTCGCGAACCGGCACCACGCAATGCTCTTCATACACCACGGGCCGCGGCCGGGCGATCCCTTTCCCAAGGTTCCAGGTGACATCGACAACGCGCGACGCCGCAACGGCACGCTCGACATGCAGGCGAGCCTGTCCTCGGTGATGGTGACCTTGTGCCTGACCGATTACCTCGCCCCGTATCCCAACGTGAAGATCCACGTCCACAACCTTGGCGGCAACATTCCCTACGAAGTCGAGCGGATGGACCACCGCTGCCTGCTCGACACGCCGAAAGAGGAGCTGCCTTCGATGCGGTTCCGGCGCGCGAAAGTGTACGTCGATTGCAATTCGTTCGGACCGCGCGCGATCGAGGCCGGCGTGCGCCTCTACGGTGCCGAGCGCATCGTGTGCGGCACCGACGGCACGGCTTTCGGCGTCGACTGGACCAAGAAGGCGCTCGCGGACGCGCAGATCAGTGAGGATGCGCGGGAGCAGATCCTGAACGGCAATGCCGCCGCGATGCTTGCGCGTTTCGCAAATACCCAGCAGCGCGAAAAAGCCGCCGCCTAGGCCCCAGCTCTCCTCGTGCAGTGGACGGCGACACGCCGCACGGGCGTGTCGCTGGTCGGCTATAGGCACTAGTTCAATTGCAGTCCGATCGTCCGCACGACCTTCGCCCACTTCGCCATCTCGGCGGCGTACACCTTGGCAAAATCTTCCTGCGAGTCCCCGACCGCATCCAGACCCTGTCCCAGCAGCAGTTTGCGGGTTTCGGGCTCGAGCAATATCCGCGAGACGGCTTCCTGGAGCTTGACGGCGACATCCTTGCTCGTGGCTCCCGGCAGGAACAAGGCGTACCAGTTATCGACCCCGTAGCCCGGCACGCCCGATTCGGCGACGGTCGGGAAGTCGGGCAATGCCGGCGTGCGCTTGGCGCCTACCACGGCCAGAGCGCGCAGCTTGCCGGTGGTGAACATCGGCCGCGTCGAAATGACGCTCGCGACGGGAACCGCGATGCGACCGGCCAC
>DATFWO010000091.1:0-26377 GCA_035259205.1 Burkholderiales bacterium
TACTACTCGGCGCGCCGAGGAGCTGCCAGGTGTTGCGGATCGGCGTCACAACTCGACCGTTTCGTTCCTAAAAACGTCGGCTGTCATCGTCCGCGCATGCTTTCGATATATAATCAAAACGTTAACCGAGAAACTTCATGCTATCAGGCGAAAAGGCTATAAGCGGACGTGCGGCGAGGAACCCGCTGCCGCCGAAAATCGCCGCGTTGCTGAGGGAATCGGGTTGGCTCGCGCTCCTGGCGGTCGCGCTCTACCTGGTGTTGATTCTTTATACCTACGACAAGGCCGATCCAGCCTGGTCGCACAGTACCAGCGCTGGCACCATACACAACGCCGGAGGGAGGATCGGTGCGTGGGTGGCCGACGTAATGCTCTATCTCTTCGGGCTGTCGGCCTGCTGGTGGATAGTCCTATGCGGGTTCTTGGTAGCGTGGGGGTTCCGCAGCATCGAACGCGGTGCACAGGGCGATCGCAGATCGTATGCCGTAGCGGCCATCGGGTTTGCGATTGTGCTCCTTGCCAGCAGCGGCCTGGAAGCGGCGCGCCTGCACAGCCTGAGAGTTGCGCTGCCCCATGCTCCCGGCGGGATATTCGGCGCGGTGATCGGCCAAGCCATGGCGCAGGCCCTGGGCTTCACCGGCGCTACGCTGATCCTGCTGGTGGCGTTCGCGGCCGGCCTTAGTCTTTTTACCGGTGTTTCGTGGCTTACGGTGATCGAACGGCTGGGAGCCTGGGCGGAAGCGGCCTACTTGCTCGTCCAGCAAAAGCTCCAGGAACGTCAAGACCGGCGCGCGGGGGCGGAGGCGGCGGTCCGGCGCGATGAAGTGGTGGAAGTGAGCAAGAAGAAGCTGGAAGTGCACGAGCCCGTACGCATCGAGCCGCCCGCACTGGAAATTCCCAAGTCCACCCGGGTGACACGTGAAAAGCAGGTGCCGCTGTTCGAAAACCTTCCCGATTCCCTGCTACCCCCGTTGAGCCTGCTCGACGAGCCCGAGAAGCAGCTCGAAACCATGAGCACGGAAACGCTTGAGTTCACCTCGCGCCTGATCGAGAAGAAGCTGCTCGACTTCGGGGTCGAGGTGAAGGTGGTGGCAGCCTATCCCGGCCCCGTCATCACCCGCTTCGAAATCGAGCCTGCGGTCGGCGTGAAAGGAAGCCAGATCATCAATTTGGTGAAGGATCTCGCGCGGGCCCTGTCGGTCGTGAGCATACGGGTAGTGGAAACCATACCCGGCAAGAGCCTGATGGGGCTGGAAATACCGAACCCGACACGCCAAATCGTGCGGCTGTCGGAAATTCTGAGCTCGCAGATCTATGCCGATCAGGCTTCGCCGCTGACGCTTGCTCTCGGCAAGGACATTGCCGGGAACCCCGTGGTGGCGGATCTGGGGCGCATGCCGCACTTGCTGATTGCCGGTACCACGGGATCGGGCAAGTCCGTGGCGATCAACGCCATGCTGTTGAGCCTCGTCTACAAGTCACCGCCGTCCCAGGTGCGGCTGATACTGATAGACCCCAAGATGCTGGAGCTTTCCGTTTACGAGGGCATACCTCACCTCCTTGCGCCGGTCGTCACCGACATGCGCCAGGCGGCGAACGCGCTGGGCTGGTGCACCGGCGAAATGGACCGCCGCTACAAGCTGATGAATGCGCTCGGTGTGCGCAACATGGCCGGCTTCAATCAGAAGGTGCGCGAGGCGGAGAAAGCGAAAACTCCGATACTCAACCCGCTGTCGCTGTCACCCGAGAACCGCGAGCCGCTGCACGAAATGTCGTTGATCGTCGTGGTCATCGACGAGCTTGCCGACATGATGATGGTGGTCGGCAAGAAGCTGGAAGAGCTGGTCGCGCGGCTCGCCCAGAAGGCGCGCGCGGCGGGCATACATCTGGTGCTCGCCACTCAGCGCCCCTCCGTGGATGTCATCACTGGATTGATCAAGGCGAATATTCCTACGCGCATCGCGTTCCAGGTCTCCGCCCGGGTCGACTCGCGCACGATCCTCGACCAAATGGGCGCTGAGGCGCTGCTGGGCCAGGGGGACATGCTGTTCCTCCCACCAGGAACCGGTTTCCCGCAGCGCGTGCACGGAGCGTTCGTCGCCGACCACGAGGTGCACAAGGTGGTGGAGTACCTCAAGAAGCTGGCGCAGCCGCAATATGTGGAAAGCGTGCTGGAAGGCGGCGAAACCGAGGCCGAAGGCGAAGGTGGCTTCGAGGGGCCGGACGCGGAGTCCGATCCGCTGTACGACCAGGCGGTCGCGATCGTTCTCAAGACCCGGCGCGCATCGATTTCGCTGGTACAGCGACATCTGCGCATCGGCTACAACCGGGCGGCCCGGTTGATCGAGCAGATGGAGCGGGCGGGTCTCGTTTCCGCGATGCAGACCAACGGCAACCGCGACGTGATTGCACCGGCTCCCGCATCCGAGGAGCGTTAATCCCCGTATAGAATCTTCTCCGACGGCGGCTGTCTCAGCTCCGACGGTTTGCTTACGACCAGGAAGCGCCATGAAGCCATTGATCGGTCTGCTCATTGCCCTCGCGGCGGGTGTGACATGGGCCGCGGAAACGTACAAGTGGGTGGATGAGAGGGGCATCGTCACCTACGGCCAGAAACCACCCGCGGGGCGGCCCGCGACCCCGGTGGACACGACGCCCAGTGGCAGCATCGACACCAGCGGCAGTCGGCAGGGGCAATCCGAGCCGGAGCAGCGAGGGCGGGCAGAACCGCCGCCGCCCATCGCCATGGTCCCGCCTGCTTCGACCGGGGCGCCGGTACGCGGCATGGAATTCGACACGTTCATCCGCCTCCAGCGCGGCATGACCGAGGGCGAGCTGCTGATACGGGCGGGCAGGCCGGACTATACGACCGTGGACAACTTCCGCAATGACATCGTCAAGACGTATTACTATTTCCCGACCGTATCGAACCCGTTCACCACGACGGTGACGGTGCGCGGCGGCCTCATCGACAATCTCGACCGGATCAAGAAATTCTGATGCTCCGCATTCTGCCGCTATCGCTGCTCGTGCTGCCGCTCCTCGCGTGGGGGGCGACGGTGGAAGAGCTCAAGGCATTCCTCCAGCAGACCACCACGGCGCGCGCGCGCTTCGCGCAGATGGTGCTGGACAAGAACATGAAGCAGCTGCAGCAGGCTACCGGCACGATGCAATTCTCCCGTCCCGGCAAGTTCCGCTGGGAATACGATAAGCCGTACGAGCAAACCATCGTCGGGGACGGCACGCGACTGTGGATCTACGACAAGGACCTGAACCAGGTCACGGTGCGCAAGCTCGACCGGGCGATCGGCAGCAGCCCGGCGGCGCTGCTCGCGGGCAGCAACGACATCGACAAGAGCTACAACCTGACGAGTACCGGCAACCAGGACGGGCTCGACTGGATCGAGGCGATCCCCAGGACGCGGGACACCACGTTCGAGAAGGTGCGCCTCGGTTTCAGCAAGTCGGGCCTCGAGGCGATGGAGCTGCGCGATCAGTTCGGCCAGATCACCGTGATCAAATTCTCGGCCATCGAGCGCAACGCAAAGCTCGCCGCCGAATCGTTCCGCTTTACGCCGCCCAAGGGCGCAGACGTGATCTCCGAGTAAGAACCTCCTCAACCTGCATCCCACATCGCCTCCGTAGCACACGTGCCTATGGTTGAGATAGGTTCTCATCCCGAGTCGGGCTCGTTGTTCGCGAAGCGGGAACCGCAGGCGCCTCTCGCCGACCGACTGCGCCCGCGCAAGCCGGAGGATTTCGTGGGCCAGAGCCACCTGCTCGGCCCGGGCAAGCCGCTTCAGCTCGCGTTCTCCGCCCGCAAGGCGCACTCGATGATATTGTGGGGGCCGCCGGGCTCGGGCAAGACCACGCTCGCGCGCCTGCTCGCACATGCCTTCGACGCCGAATTCATCGCCATCTCCGCAGTGCTGGCCGGCATCAAGGATATCCGTGACGCGGTGGCGAGCGCCGAGCTCACCCTGCAGCAATCGGGCCGCCACACCATACTGTTCGTGGACGAAGTGCATCGCTTCAACAAGTCGCAGCAGGACGCGTTCCTGCCGCACGTGGAGCGGGGGCTCCTGACGTTCATCGGCGCGACCACGGAGAATCCGTCGTTCGAGGTGAACAGCGCGCTGCTCTCGCGAGCGGCGGTCTACGTGCTGCAGCCGCTGACCGAGGACGACTTGGCGCAGCTGATCGATCGTGCGGAGCGCGCGGCACTGGGCGGGCTGCGCTTTGCGGCCGATGCGCGCAAGGCGCTGATCGACGCCGCCGATGGCGACGCGCGGCGCCTTTACAATATGCTGGAACAGATCGGCATCGCGGCGGAGGAGGGGCAGCGCACGGAGGTCGACGAACCTTTCGTTCGCGCTGCGCTCGCGCAGCGCCTGCGGCGCTTCGACAAGGGGGGCGACCAGTTCTACGACCAGATCTCCGCCTTGCACAAATCTGTCCGCGGATCCGCGCCCGACGCCACCCTCTACTGGCTGACACGCATGCTCGACGGCGGCGCCGACCCCCTTTACATCGGCCGCCGCCTGGTCCGGATGGCGGTCGAGGACATCGGCCTCGCCGATCCGCGCGCGCTGCGAATCGCGCTCGATGCGTGCGAGACTTACGAGCGACTCGGGTCGCCCGAGGGGGAGCTGGCGCTCGCGGAAGCGGCGCTGTACCTGGCGGTAGCCGCCAAGAGCAATGCGGTATATGTCGCGTACGGCGCGGCGCGCGAGCTGGTGCAGAAGGACTCCTCCCGCCCCGTGCCGGAGCATCTGCGCAACGCGCCGACGAAGCTCATGAAGGACCTGGGCTATGGGCGCGACTACCGCTACGCTCAGGACGAGCCCGAAGGCTACGCCGCCGGAGAGAACTATTTTCCGGAAGGGCTCGCGGAGCGCTTCTACCATCCTACCGAACGCGGCCTCGAAGAGAAGATCCGAGAGCGACTCGAGCACCTGCGCAAGCTCGACCGTGCGGCGCGCAAACCGAAGAAGGGCGAGTAGGGGTCTGCTCCCGGCCACGCAGTGGCGGCCGGGCGAAGCTCCGTGTTAAGGTTGCGCGGATAATCGTCCGCCCTCCATTCCCGTGCTGGACATCCAATTGCTGCGTACCGATCTCGCCGGCGTCGCGAAGCGCCTCGCCGACCGCGGCGCGGTGCTCGACACCGCGGCGTTCGAAGGCCTGGAAGCCCAGCGCAAGGGGGTTCAGACCGAGACCCAGGAGCTGCAGGCGAAGCGCAATCAGCTCTCGAAGCAGATCGGACAGCTGAAAGGCAAAGGCGAAGACGCCTCCGCGCTCATGGCGCAGGTGAATGCCCAGGCCGACCGGCTGAAGGCGCTGGAGCAGGAGCTGGCGGGCATTCAGGGCAAGCTTGACGACTTCCTGATGGTCATACCCAACCTGCCGCATGCGAGCGTGCCGGTAGGCGATTCGGCGGACGACAACCTCGAGATGCGCCGGGTCGGGACGCCGCGCAATTTCGAATTCGCTGCCAGGGACCACGTGGATGTGGGCGCCGCGCTCGGCCTCGATTTCGAGACCGCCAACAAGCTGAGCGGCGCGCGTTTCGTGGTGATCCGCGGCGCGCTGGCGCAGCTGCACCGCGCGCTCATCCAATTCATGCTGGATACGCATACGCGCGAGCACGGATACACCGAGGTGTATGTCCCGTACATGGTGACGGCGGAGTGCGCGAACGGCGTCTCCAGCCTCGCCAAGTTCAAGGACGACCTGTTCAAGGTCGAAGGCCATGACTTGTACCTGGTTCCGACGGCGGAGTATCCGGTCACCAACATCGTGCGCGACGAGATCCTTGCCGCGGAAAAGCTGCCGCTCAAGTTCGCCTGCCACACTCCGTGCTTCAGGAGCGAGGCGGGCTCCTACGGCAAGGACACCCGCGGCATGATCCGCCAGCACCAGTTCGAGAAAGTCGAGCTGGTGCAGGTCGCGCACCCGCAGAAATCCTACGAAGTGCTGGAGGAGCTGACGGCGCACGCCGAGACCATACTGAAGATGCTGGGGCTGCCGTACCGGGTGGTGACCTTGTGCACCGGGGACATGGGATTCACGTCGGCCAAGACCTACGACATCGAGGTCTGGCTGCCGGGGCAGAATGCCTATCGCGAGATCTCTTCGTGCAGCAATTTCGAGGCCTTCCAGGCGCGGCGGATGCGCGCGCGCTTCCGCAACGAGAAGGGCAAGACGGAGCTGGTGCACACGTTGAACGGCTCCGCGCTCGCTGTCGGGCGCACCCTGGTCGCGATCCTGGAGAACTTTCAGAACGCCGACGGCAGCGTCGCCGTGCCCGAGGCACTGCGCTCTTATATGGGCGGCGTGAGCGTCCTGCGGCCAAATGAGCAGGCGAGCGGTAAGCAGTGAGCGGAAAGGAATCTCACAGCCGCGTGTCTCCTCATGCCTCCGTGTCACCCTTTGCGAGACGCTGGTAAAATCGCGCCTCCGCGCAGGGGCAAACAGTCCCTTCCTTCATATAGGCGGGGCGTCACGAAGTGACAGGGTGGTCAAAGGCCGGCCGGGGCCAAAACCGGGAACGGGTTTGTTTCCAGTAGTGATGGCGTGCGATTAATTGGAGAGGTGCTAGAGTGGTTGAATAGGCCGGTCTCGAAAACCGGTATACGCGCAAGCGTATCGTGGGTTCGAATCCCACCCTCTCCGCCAGTAAGCCCCTTGAGGCAATTGCGCGAACCGTTGCGCCCGACGGTCAAGGCGTGCAAAATATCAACAGCAGTTTCGACAGATACTGACATCACGGGCCAAACGTGAGCGAAGCATAGTACTGTGCGCCGGGCTATTTGAAAGCTCAGCGCTCAAACGTTTGGAAGGTGAGGTTTGGAAGACACAGTACATCGAGGCCGCTGGGCCTTTATCCGCCATGGCACCGGTAGTTCGTCGAAGTGGCTGTGGCAGCGGTTTGGGCCGGACGGCCGCCTTGAAAAGACCTCCGATCGATTCAGCAGCTACGGCCAAGCGTTGCGCGACGCTTTGAACTGTGGCTTCAAGCCGGACGCAGACGAGTACAGCGCTGATCTGTCACACGGGCGAATCTACTATCCGCCGGGTAGAGATCCCGAATTCGTCGAACCTTCAAACGGAGCCGATCACCGCGCTCCGAGCAAACCACAACAACCGGCAGATGACCCTAAAACCGGGTAAGTACCGGAGCTCGCTAAGGCTGGCGCAGCAACACGTCGCAAGAGCTGAGCGGCTGGTAAACGAACAAGCGAACCGCCTTTTCGCGACGGAAGCTTGCGGGCAGGACACCGGCGCCGCGGAGAAACTCCTCGGTTGTTTTGAGACGTCACTGCGGCTGATGGAGTCGGTCCTAATGGACGTGGACAGGGCGCTCGACGCCAACAAGCGTCGGGATTGTGATGTCTTGCGCGAGCAATTCAGCGAGTAGCGCCTGCTTGGCACGCCGCTCGGCTGGGCCGCCGCGAGGCAGCAGGCGCTCGACCGCGTACTCTTGCGACGGGTCGCGCACCGGGTAGTACAGTCCCCCAAAGATGACTTCGTCGGCAGCGTTACGGTGCACGATCGTGGCCAGCTCGCGCCCATCGACACGGAAGCGGGCCGCAATGGCGAAGGGATACTGCTCGATCTCCAGAATCTCGATTTCTGTGTGCTTGCGCTTCACCTTCTGTCCTTTGCCTTGACGACGTAGTGGCCGGTGGGTCTGCTCGCTCGACGGGAATAAGCGGGCGAACGATACCGGGAAGGGACTGCTTGATCTGTCAGGAGTATTTGACAGGGAAGCGGTGCGCTTGTAGGGAGAGTTGGACAGTTGAGCCAGGCGGCGGCGCAAACGTGAACTGCATCACGCCGACTACCACGCACAGTGCACGCGCACGCCGGACAACCGAGGACCTGCGAGTCCCCGGTCTCGAAGGCCGGTCCAAGAATTGGCGAAGTCCGAGAAAGGGGCACCGGACTTGCGCTGCTCAAGGGCTTGGCCTTGGATTCGAGGCTCTGATCCGGGCGTTGTTCATTATCGTGCACAGCTTTGGCTCAGCCGTGGGAGCGTTGGCCATGTAGGTCGCCGTTCAGGTGGCGCGTCAGAGCCTCGGATCCGGCGCAAAACGATGAGCGCAGGAGCCAAGGCTGCAATTGCCTCTTCTCGGTAGGACCTTGAGTCCCCCCCTTCCTTCGGGCGCAAAAGCGGCGATGTAGGCGTTCTCGATAGTGACTCTATGGACGTAAACGCGATGCGAGAGGAGTTGCCGCAGGTGCGGGACGATGAGGACACGCTCGGCATGTAGCGCGGTTTTCGTCGGCCATCCCTTGGGGGCGGCCACCCGGATGTCCGAAATGACGATCTGCGTAAGCAGGCATGTCGGTGTACCACTACAAAGAGCGCCGACGACAACTATTCCCTGTAGCGGAAGTAGCCGACCGTTTTAGACGGCCACCGGCTCAGCCGGTAAAATTCAGCAAGTGCTGGAAGCGCTTTGGCGGCTACGTATGCGTCGCACAGCTTCTGTCCTTGCCGCTCTCGTCGTCTGGTGCAGCGTGGCCAGCGCGTTTGCGTTTGGACCCGAAGGACATCAGGCGGTTGGCGCAATCGCCGATCAGCTCCTCGCGCCCCGGGCCGCGGAGGAAGTGAAGACGCGGCTCGGCATGCCGCTGCGGGTGGCCGCGACCTGGGCAGACTGCGCTAAGGACGTCAGGCGCCAGCCCAACGGCAGCTTCAAGTACCTTCCGAACCCGGCTTTTCACGATGCCTGCAAGGAGTTTGAAACCATGGCCGGGAGAGCCCGCATGGAAGACTACGTCAAGCGCAATTTCAGGCAGTGCCCGCAGGGGACCGATAGCGAGCCCTGCCACAAGATCTATCATTTCGCCGAGATCGCTATTCAAAACGATCGGTACGACCGAAGCCTCGCGGGAACCAGCAATGTCGACATCGTGAGCGCGATCGATGCTGCGGTGGCATTTCTTCAGAAGAAGCCGGTCATCGGCCCCGTCAGGATAAAGGACGATGCCGAAGCCATCCTGATGCTGGCGCACCTGGTCGGTGACCTGCACCAGCCTCTTCATGTCGGAGCCGTGTATCTCGACGGCCAGGACCACGAGATCAATCCCGGGAAGAAAGCCGACCCCCGGACCGAGACTCGCGGCGGCAACCTGGTCCAGGACGGCAGCACGAACCTGCACGCGGACTGGGACGAAATTCCCCGCACGATAGATCCCGCGAAGATCAGCGAGGATATGATGAAGTCGGCCAGGACTTTCGTGGAGAAGGTCGACTCTCCACCCGGTCGCGCTGAAGCGTGGGCCAACGACACTTTGCTGGCGGCGAAGGCGGCGTTCAAGGGCGTTTCCTTCACGCACGCGGATGCGGCGAAGGGCCATTGGAAAGCGCACTTCGACGACCGGCATGCCTATTTCACTGCCAAGGACGACCTGCAGCGAAAACAGCTTGCGAAAGCGGGCGCCCGCCTCGCCAGCTTGTTGAACGCGATCTGGCCCTAATTGCTGCAACTGCCGGCACTCCGGGACGCCGACACCGGGCAAGGACACGTTGTGACGGGAGGTGGCGGTGGGTGTGATGCAGTTCACGTTTGCTACGCCGGTAGCTTATCTGTCCAACTCTCCCGACAAGCCCTTACGCGCACCTGTCAAGGACTCCCGACAGATCAGGTATGCCTTTCGCGCTATCGTTAGCTCCAGGCAAAGACGGGAAAGATCAGCCTATGGCACCTCACGGCGACTGGTTCATTCTCGGATGGGGCGACTTCGCGCTCATCGCGCTGATCGTCTGGCTAGCCTGCGACGTGATGCTCGGCATCCTGCGCAGCGACGTCGCGAATCTGATCCAGACGGTCGCGCGCGAACGCATCGTCATGGAGAAGCTCGATAGCGTCGAGGGCCGCGTGGGCGAGGAGGCCTACTGGACGCGCAAGCACATCGACGACCGCTTGGACGTGAAGTTGCGATGAGCGGCGGCGTCACCGGAAACTCGGTGCGCTGCGAGCGTTGAGACGGTCAATCCACTTTCACCCCGGCGAGCTTTACCAGTCTCGCGAACTTGTCGATCTCGCGGTTGAAAAAGGCCGATGCTTCCGCCGGCGTGCTGCCTACGGGGTCGATGCCTTCTCGCGCCATGAAGGCCTTGACCTCCGGGTGTTGCAGGCTGCGAATGATTTCGGCGTGCAGCCGCGTGACGATGGCGGATGGCGTTCCAGCCGGCACGAACAACAGGAACCACTGGTCGATGTCTACGCCGGGATAGATCGAGTCCAAAGTCGGCAGATCGGGCAGCGCCGCGGAGCGGTGCCGGGTCGAAACCGCGAGCGCGCGCACCTTCCCGGCCCGCAGCATCGGCTGCACGCTGTTCACCCCCGGGAACGCCACCTCGACTTCCCCTCCGAGGAGCGCGTTCAACGCCGGTGCGGCGCCCTTGTAGGGTATGTGGTTGAGCGCCGCGCCCGAGATATGCCCGAACATGACGCCCGCGAGATGGCTCGACGTGCCCGAGCCGTTGGAGCCGAAATTGAGGCCTCCCCGGGTCCGTTTCGACAGCGCGACGAGCTCCTGCGCGCCGCGCACCGGCACAGAGGTATGGACCGAGAGCACG
The DNA here is from genome assembly GCA_035259205.1 of Burkholderiales bacterium. GTDB lineage: Bacteria > Pseudomonadota > Gammaproteobacteria > Burkholderiales > SG8-41 > SG8-41. The sequence continues at coordinate 10,592 of DATFWO010000091.1, forward strand.
CTCGAGGTCGATCCGACCTGAGTGACCGGGGTGATGTCCTTGCGCGGGTCGAAACTGCTCCTGGAATACAACGTGACGTTGGTCGCGACCGCCGATGTCGTGAGCATGAGCGTATAGCCGTCGGCCGGGCTCTTCGCCGTCAGCTCGGTGCCGATGTTGCCGCTCGCACCGGGACGGTTGTCCACCACGACGGATTGTCCCAGCGCTTCGTTCAGGCGGACCGCCATCACGCGCGCTAGCACGTCCGTGCCGCCGCCGGGTGGAAAGGGCAGGATGATGCGGATGGTGCGGGCGGGATAGTCCTGCGCACGGGCGATCGGCACTCCCGGTGCAATCGAGCACGCGAATGCCGCGGCGAGCGCGATCTTCCCTGGTTCCAGCATCTTCATCAAGTGACAGTCTATTCTCGAGCGCGCCGCCAATACGCCCAGTTTGATCTAAGTCAAATCGATCGCTCACACCGCCTGCGATAGTGTGCTACCGGCGGAACGGCTATCTCAACGCCCCGGCGACCCGGAACACTAGCATGTCGCAGGAAGTCGCCATAGCGACGATCAGGCAGGAGCATCGCACGCTTGGCGCAGTAGTATCCGCGCTGCAGCAATGGCTGGCGAGCGTCGCCGCGGGCCATGCCGAGCCGGATTTCGCTTTCTTTTCCGCCGCCCTCTACTACATCAACGACTTCCCGGAACGCTACCATCATCCGAAGGAGGAAGAGCAGGTGTTCGCAACATTGCGCAAGCGGACCCGCTGCCTGGACGCTGCGATCGACGATCTCCATGCCGAGCATGTCCAGGGCGCACAGGGCGTCTCCTGCCTGGAGCACGCCCTGGTGCGCTACCAGGGCGGTGCCCCGGATGGACCCGCGGAATTCAAGGGGGCGGTCGACGCGTATGCCGTCATGCTGCGGGAGCATATGCGCAAAGAGGAAGAGTTGCTGACGCAGGCGCCGGCCTGGCTCACCGGCGAGGACTGGCGGAACATCGCTGCCGCGTTCGATGCCAACAACGATCCGCTATATGGCGCAAGGGGGACCACGGAGTTCGGGAAGCTCTACGTGCGGGTCCTCAACATGCTGCCGAGCAAGATGCGCGAGCACCGCGCCGGCTCGCATGAGCATCCTCCGGCGTAGAAGAACCCGTGACGACAGTCGGCGAAACCTGCAGGAGGGACATGGTGATCGCAACGCGCGATACCACTGTGGCGGCGGCAGCAAGGCTGATGCGCCGGAATCTTGCAGGGACCGTAGTGGTGTGCAACCAGCTGAACGGAACGAGGTGCGTACCCCTGGGTATCGTGACGGAACGTGACATCGTGATGAGGGTGGTGGCTCTGGGTCTCCGTCCAGAGGCGATCACCGTGGGGGAGATCATGGGATCGAAACTCGCCACGGCGCGCGAGACCGACGACGTCCTCCTGGCCCTCCAGATCATGCGCGCCGTGAAGGTGCAGTACCTTCCCATCTTGCGGGACGATGGCTGCCTGGTCGGCGTCGTCTCGATCGAAGATCTGCTGAGCGTGCTGGCCGATGGGCTGACGTCCATCGCGAAGCCCGCGGCGCCCGGGCCGCCGGGCGAAGCAACGATGCACAGGCCACAGTCGCCGGACCATGGATAGAACCTGCATCGTCGTCGCCGACGTCAGATATGCGCGTTTTTTCAGCGTGGAACAGGATGACGCGAATTCCGGGACGCGACTCGTCGAGCGCCTTGCGCTCGTCAATCCAGAGGTGGAGTCGGGAGGCCTGGAGGCTGGACGAGTAGGCGACCGCCACGTGGGGGACACCGGCTCGACCGAACCTCGCCCCCAGCAGCTCAGCCTGGAGCCCGGGCGGCGTTTCAGGCGCGATATCGCGCGCCGGGCCGTGGAGATGACACGGGATTGGAAGACCGGAACGGTCGTGCTGGTCGCCGGGCCGCACCTGCTCGGCTTGACGCGCGAGGCCCTGCGCGACGCTCTCGAGCCAGGAGTCGAGCTGAAGGAACTGGCCAGGGACTACGCGTGGCTCGACGCCGCCCGGATACACGACTACCTGGCCGCGTGCGCCCTCATCCCCACGCGGCGTGCGTAGGCGAGCGGCTTCAGGAGGCTTTCGCTGGAGGACCGACGCCGATGGGAGACGGCGCGAGGGTAACGATGCGCGTAAACAGCCGGTCGAAATCGCGGGCATCGCGCTCTGATGCGAGCGGGTCGCGATTTTCCTCCAGCGCTGCATCGATCATCACCCAGTCGAGAGGGGTGAGCACCTTGCGCGCGAGAGGGAAGAGCTGTTCTTCCTCCTTGCGCATGTGGTTGCGATAGCCTTCCACGAAATTGTTCACCTGACGCTCGAAGCCCGCAAACTCCTTCTCGCCGCCCTCCTCGTAGCGATTCAAGGCTTGTGCGAGTCGGCGCAATGACTCCTCGCCGCCGGCGTGTTCCCGTTCCAGGACCGCGATGAGAGCGGCGGCTTCGTCGCTGCGGTGACGCAGTATGCCGAGCAGGTACTGGTCCTCTTTCGGGTGATGCACGCGCTCCACGAAGGTGTCGAGGTAATACAGCATCGCGTGGAACACTCGCAGATCGATTGTCTTTTTCTTCACGCCGATTTCCCGTACCAGGTATTCCATCCCGTGCAATATCGCGGAAATGGTGCGATGCTCGTCGTGGATTATGGTCAGTGCCCTGGACATGGTCATCCCCGGTAAGGCTTTCAGTTTACCCGGATCGTCGCATCACAGGATGCCGCCGCGAGCCGCGAGCGGCTTTGACCTGCATCAAGCAGGGCGCGGCGGCTGGGACGTTTCGGTATACTGGGCAATGACTTGCGAATTCGCGGTCGCGAAGCCGGTAACGGGCAGGGCTACGCTCTGGTGGCACCGGATCTGAAGCAAGGTTCGCAGGCGCGGGAGGCGCGGCGTGAGCACGAGCTGCGCCTGGACGGCATCATCCAGTCGGCGATGGATGCCATCATCACCATAGATGAAGGCCAGAATGTCGTCCTGTTCAACGCCGCCGCAGAACGCATCTTTCGCTGCTCCGCCTCGGATGCGATCGGCACCCCGCTCGATCGGTTCATCCCGCACCGGTTTCGCGCGGCGCATCGCCGGCACATAGAGCGCTTCGCTGCAACCGGAGAGACCATGCGCATGATGGGCGCGCGCATGGCGCTGTCGGGATTGCGTTCTGATGGCACCGAATTCCCGATTGACGCATCGATCTCCCAGATCGTCATCGGCGGCAGGAGGCTCCTTACCGTCATCCTGCGCGACATCACCGACCGCAAGAGCGCCGAGGAGGCGCTCGAGCGCTCCTACGAGGAGCTGCGCGAAATGTCCGCGGCCATGCACGAGGTGCGCGAGGCGGAGCGCACGAGGATCGCGCGCGAGCTTCACGACGAGCTGGCACAGTCACTGACCGCGATCAAGATGGATGTGGCCTGGCTATCGTCCCGGCTGGCTCCGGGGCAGGAGCAGCTCCTGGCCCGGACCGGCAAGATGAAAGCGCTGGTCGACGCCACCATCACCTCGGTGCGCCGCCTTGCCGCCGATTTGAGGCCGGTCATGCTCGACGATCTCGGGCTGGTGCCCTCGCTCGAGCATCTCCTGCATGCGCTGTCTGAACGCGCCAACGTCGCGGTTAGCCTGGACGTTCGCGGCGAGGCAACCGAGTTCAAGGATCCGCTGGCGACCGGTGTTTATCGCATAGTTCAGGAAGCGCTCACGAACGTCGCACGGCATGCGCGCGCCACCGAGGTGTCGCTCTTGCTCCGAGTGGAAGACGGCATGCTGGGGGTGCAGGTCAAAGACAACGGGGTTGGATTGAGGGCGGCCGCCTCGGAAAGAAAATCGTACGGCATAGTCGGAATCAGGGAGCGCGCCCAGACCCTGGGCGGCACGGTACGGATCTACAGTCCCGAGAGCGGCGGCACCGTAGTCGAGATCTCGATTCCACTCGCGCGCTACCTGAAGGCGGAGGCAGGTAAGTGATTCGCGTGCTGCTGGCCGACGACCACACCATCGTCAGGACCGGCCTGAAGGAGATCCTTGCCGATACCGGTGACCTGAGTGTGGAGGGCGAGGCGGGAAATGGCCAGGAAGTCCTGGCGAGCATACGGCAGCACGAGTACGACATCGTGGTGCTCGACATGTCCATGCCGGGCAGAAGCGGCATCGAGCTCATCAAGCAGGTCAAGGCCGAAAAGCCGAAGCTGCGCATACTCGTGCTGAGCATGCACGCCGAGGCGCAATATGCGGTGCGTGCACTGAAGGCCGGTGCTTCGGGCTATCTGACCAAGGACGGCGCCGCGGACCAGCTGGTGGCGGCGATTCGCAGGATCGCCGCCGGTGGCGCATACGTGACTCCGGAAACCGCCGAGCGGCTGGCGCTCGATTTCAATCAGCCTGGCGACGCGGCGCCGCACACGCTGCTTTCGGACCGGGAGTATCAGGTGTTCCGGATGATCGTCGACGGCAAGACTGTGAGCGAGATCGCCGACGCGCTCTCGCTCAGCGTCAAGACCGTGAGTACGCACAAGACCCGGATCATGCAGAAGATGAACCTTGCCAACGCGGCCGAGCTCATTCGTTATGCTGTCAGGCACAAGCTCGTCGACGAGCCGGGCAACCCCTAGGCGCCGCAGCGCCCTCCGCAGGGCAGGCACGATAAGCCATTGACGGTAAATTCGATTTACCGTCCTCCTCATTAGCCTTGCGCGTCCGCTGTAGGACTATTCCTACCTCGCTTCCCGCATTCCTACAACGAATATCGGCAGGGCGCTGATATTCCCGGCGGCGTCGTGCACCCATACTGCCGCCATGAGCCTCACTTACAACCAAACCACATGCGGCGATATGAAGATATTCATCGTCGAGGATTCTCCAGCGGTCCGCGAGCGGCTCGTGGAAATGGTGCGCGACATCCGCGGCATGGAGCTCGTCGGCGAAGCAGGCAGCTTCGACGCCGCGGTGGCGGGGATCACGACGGCCAGGCCGGACGTGGCGATACTGGACATCAAGCTCGCGGACGACCATGGGACCGGCATCGACGTGCTCACGCGGGTGAAGGGAAAGATGCCCGGCCTGAAAGCCATCGTGATGAGCAACTACGCCACCCCGCAGCACATCAAGGCGAGCGCCGACGCCGGCGCCGAATACTTTCTGGACAAGGCAGCGGAGTTCGAGCGCATTTCCGAGATCCTGGCGCGGATCAAGGACGAGATCGACGATCGGTGACCGAAGCGTAAGGACCACAATCACATTCAGCTGGAATGAGGAGAAAGAAATGTTGGAGAGTGTCGCGATGCGTAACGATGTTTCTGGGGACGTGGCGGGACCGCGGGTGGTGATGCTGCGGCCGCAGGCTGCGCCGAAAGGCGCGGTGGCGTGCAGCGAGTGCTGCCTTCACGGGATATGCCTGCCGTGCGATTTGCAGCACCCCGATCTCGAGCGCTTCAGCGAGATTGCTACCATAAAGCGGCGCATCGCGCGGGGTGTCGCGCTCTACCGCACCGGTGACGCATTCGATTCGCTCTATGCCGTACGCAGCGGCGCCTTCAAGAGCGTGGGTCTGTCGCGCGAGGGCGACGAGAAGATCACCGGATTTCATCTGCCGGGCGAGCTGCTGGGGATGGATGCGATCAACGCCGGGCGGCATATCTACAGCGCCGTGGCGCTCGAGGACAGCGAAGTGTGCGCGATTCCGTTCGCGGCGCTCGAAAGAATGGCGCTCAAGGTGCCGGCGCTGCAGCACAAGCTGCTGCGCGCGCTGTCGGGCGACATTTCCCGCGATTACGGGCTGATGCTGCTCCTCGGCAGCATGAGCGCGGAGCAGCGGCTTGCGGCCTTTCTGCTCTCCCAGTCAAGGCGCCACCAGCGTCTCGGTTTCGCGCGCAACCGCTTCCTCCTGCGCATGACGCGCGAAGAAATCGGCAACTATCTCGGTCTTACGCTGGAGACCGTAAGCCGGCTCTTCTCGCGATTCCAGCGCGACGGCCTGATCTCGGCGCGGCAACGCGAGATCGAGTTGAAGCTTCCCGAGCGGCTGCGGGAATTGGCCGGGCACTGGTAAGCAGGGTCCCGCGAAGCAACCGCGTCAGCGGCAAACCAGCACCGGCGCCTTGCTGTGAGCGAGCACCTTGCTCGTCTCGCTTCCCAGCAGCAATCGCGAGATTCCGCGCCTGCCGTGAGAAGCCATTACGATGAGGTCGCAGCGGTTCTGGTCGGCCGCCTTGACGATCTTCTCGTAAGGGTAGTCGCCCTCGGTGTGTATGCACCTGCACGGCACGCCGGCAGCGGCCGCCGCCCGTCTTAGCGGCTGGAGATAATGGTCCGCCGTCTTCCGTACGCCGGCGGAGTGCTGCGCCGGCGTAACGTATCCCGTGAGTATCGAATCCCCGTGCACGTTCGGCGACCAGGTCGGCCCTACGTAGAATCCGGTAACGCGCGCCTTTTGCTCTTTGGCGAGCTGCACCGCGCGTTTGATGGCCCGGGCGGAGAGAGGGGAACCGTCGGTTGGTACGAGGATGTGCTTGAACATGGTGGCGCTCCTTGGCGTATGCGAATTTCCACTGACACTCTACGCCGGGCGCCGGCCCGAATATTGATTCAGATCAAAAGCGACAGCCGTCCCTACTTGCCCGCGGCGGGCGCGTTGAACATGTAGACGATCGCGCTCCGCAGCTCGTGGTCGGTCAGGTCGGCCACGCCGCCGCGGGCGGGCATGCGGCCGTGACCATTGATGGCCGAGCGAACCGTGTTGTCCAGCCCGTCCTTGAGCCGCGGTATCCAGGCGTTGCGATCGCCGATCCGGGGAGCGCCATTCACGCCCTTCTCGTGGCACTTGCTGCATTGCATCCTTACGATGTCCTCACCGCTGCGCTCGGCAGGCGGCGCCGACTTACTGATCGGCTCACGCCAGTTGCCACCCGACTGGTTGACCATGTAGGCAATTGCGCGCCTGATTTCGTCGTCGGAAAGATCCCACCGGCCGCCGTGCGCAGGCATCTTGCGGACACCATTGAGCGCGCTTTGCGTGAGCGCGGAGAGGCCGCGATCGGCACGCTTGCTCCACGCCTGCTTGTCGCCGATTCTGGGAGCGCCCTTCTCACCCGTCGCGTGACACGCGGCGCACACCGCCTCTACCACCTCCTTGCCGGCACGCTGCTGTGCAATTGCATGCGGCACGGTGACGACGGTCGACGCGCACACGAGCGCAGTCCTTACCCAAGACCCCCAATCCGGTCTTACACGGGACCGCGAGACGCCATATTCTCGGAACGCGCCGATCATAAATCCTGCCTTGGTTTTCGCTGCCCCGGGAATCGTAACGGTAATCGCGATAAATTCCAAGCGCGTGGATCGTCTGGTTCGCGTATGGTGCTCACTCAGGCAGCTTGTGCGCGATTCCCTTGTGGCAGTCGATGCAGGTTTGTCCCTCCTTGATGGCGGTCTGATGCACCGGCGCCGACCATTCCTTCTGCTTGGAGAAGTCCATCGAGCGGAAGCTGTGGCAATTGCGGCATTCGTGCGAATCGTTTGCTTTCATCGTTTCCCACACGTGCTCGGCGAGCTTCTTGCGCTCTTTTTCGAACTTCTGCGGCGTGTCTATGGTGCCCACGAGCTTGTGGAACAGCTCGTTTGACGCCCTGATCTTGCGGAGTACCTTCGGCCCCCATTCCTTCGGAACGTGGCAGTCGGAGCAGATTGCGCGCACCCCCGTGCGATTCTGATAGTGGATGGTCTTCTGGTATTCCTGATATACGGTGTCCCTCATCTCGTGGCACGAGGTGCAGAACGCGAGCGTATTGGTCATTTCCATGGCGGTATTGAAGCCGCCCCAGAAAATGATGCCGGCTATACCTCCCGCGACGAGCAATATACCCAGGGAATAGTGGCTCGAGGGGGACCAGAAGACCTTCCACCAGCGCTTGAGCAGGTTATCGCCGGCCATAGTCGCGGGCTATTTGAGCGACAGAACCTGCTGTACCGCCGCCTTGAGCTCGGCGTCGGAGGCGGGGATCTTGGGATGGCCTTTGCCTTCCTTGATCTTATCGACGAGCTTCGTCTCCGCGTCCTTGTCGTCCTTGTACTTTGCTGCTACGTCCTTGTAGGCGGGCCCTACCTTCTTCTTGTCGTTCTCGTGGCAGTTCAGGCACCCCTTGGCCTTCAGGACGTCCGCTCCCGACTGGGCGTAGCCCAGCCCGGCACCCGCCGCCATCGCTCCCGCGGCAACCATCACCAGCACCGTAGTCTTCATGAACTTTCTCCCGTTTAGTCAATCGCTCATCAGAATCTGTAGGTCGCGAGCGCATAAAAGATGTTGGTCGTATAGTTCTGGAACGCGCTCTGACCGGTGAGATATGAAGCCGTGGTCCCGGTTCCCACGGTATAAGTGAAGTTGTCGAATCCGATATCGCTGTAGCGATAGCGCTCGAACGCGTAGCCGCCGGTCAGCTCCCAATTCTTGTCGAGCTTGTACGCCCCCTTCATGTTGAGCGCAACGCGGCGCGTATTGTCGAAATTCGGGATCGGAAAAAGGAATGGCGGATTCAGTATCGCGGCCGCCTGCTTGGTGAAATCGACGGTGCCTTCGGTCCGGGCGTAGATCAGCGACCCGTTGAATTTCCACCGCTCGGTCGGGAGCCAGTCGGCGCCGAGCCCGACCTGCCAGCTGTGGTCCCTGTTCTTGGCCGACCAGGTATAAGTGGTCGATATGGCGGGCGGCGGCGGCGACGGCGGGGCCGAGGGATCGGCGTTGCCAGAGCCCACCCGGTGCAGAGAATCGTATTGAAGGAATTCGACGTCGCCAAACAGCATGACGCGGAAGCTCTTCGGGTCTCCGTATGAAGCGCTCGCGTAGAGCTCCTGCCGACGGTCGTCGGTGCGGCCGAGTATCGTGTCCTTGTAGTTATTGTTCTTGTAGATCGCTTCCAGGCCCAGGTCGAGGAGCGGCGCCGGGCTGGAGTCGAGCACGAGCTTCACCAGGTTCTGGTCGACGTTTGCGAGATCGAACCGGCGCACGAACGAATCGATGACGGTCGGGTCGGTGCTGCCGACGAAGTTCGAACGGCGCTCGAGGTACTGGTACTTGAGACGCCCCGACACCAGGTCGAGCGAGCTGTTCTTCCACTCGACATAAAACTTGCGGTCCTTGGTTTCGTCGAAGTCGACGCGTTGGCGCTCGGTGTCATAGTAGTCGAAGCCGGCCGAGAGCTTGTTCTCGGTATTGAGGCGGTAGCTGCCCTCGATGCCGAAATTGTTCTTCTTGTAGTTGAACAGTTCCGGAACGCAGGGCGCTGCAACGCCGGCATTGGTGGCGCAGTTGGTGCCTGCCCCGCCGCTCACCAGCCCGGTTCCGGCGGCGGGACTGAACCTCAAGGCGGTCGAGTTGTTGTCCTTGCGCGACCAGTTCCAGTAGAGGCGCGTATCGATGGCCGGCTGCGGGTGGGAGGTGAGCGAGACCGCGGCGGTCTTGCTCACTATCTCGCCCTGGAACAGCGGGCTGCTTGGCGCAGTCGACGGAAAGGCTCCGGTGGTCGCGGCCGCGCCGGTGCCTGTCGACAGCATGGTGCCCAGCACGGGGACTTCGTTCGTGAGCTTGCCGTAGGTGAAGCGTCCGGCGAACGTGGATTCCAGCGGCAGCTGCTTCTGCACCCCGTTCAGGCTCAGCTTCCAGAATTCGTTGTCGGGCGGCAGGACGGTCGTGTCGTAGTTGGTCGGAGCCGCGGGCGCGAAAAAGCCGTTCGACCACCTCAGCAATTCGTTGTCGTTCGAGAACTTGCTGCGCATCCAGCCCACCGAGAAATGCTGCTGTTTCGTCTGGTAGCCGCCTTCGAAGGATGCGTTCTGGGTGGTGAAGTCCACGGGGGAGGGCAGGTCGACAAAGCCGTTGCCGGGACTCGTACCCTGCGCGCCCGCGATGACCTTGATGCCGCTGCGTCTGACCTCGTTTGCTTCCGTGCGGAAGTACCACGGAGATTGCATCGAAATCTCGAACATCCCCCCGACGTCCTGGCGGTCGTAGCCGTTGTCGAAGGTGTTCCAGTTGCCGGTGCTCAGGCGTGGGAAGGGCGGGACGGCGGTCAGTGTCCCGGTGCCTATCCCGGAGTAAGGCGACAGCGCGCCGAAGCCGGAGCCGAAATTGTGGCGCAGCCAGTTGCCGTACAGCTGGTACCTGAAGTCGCCGTACTTGCCGCCCCAGAAGTCGAGATATTGGTCGTCCCGCCCCAGGTTTTCGCCGAACGCGTTCAGGTAATAGCTGTCGCCGCGCCCTCTCACGTCGAAGACCGTGAGTGCGCCGCTGTCCAGGTCGCGGTATTCGTTGAGCTTGGAAGGATCGAGCGCCGTGTCCCTGGTGAGGCGGTAGCCGAGGCTTGCGGAACCCGACAGCGTGAGTCCGCTTCCGTCCGCCCCCAAGGCGAACGGCGCTGCGATGAAGGCCTGAGCAACGAGGAGTGCGCAGCAGCTGGGCTTCATGTTCGCCTCCTACCGTAGGAAGAATTTGCCCCGCATCGCGGGGGCGTTGCTGCCGTGGAGATTGTTGTGACAGTTGACGCAGCCACGCGCGATCAATCGCGTGTTGGGCGTCGTGTTGCGGGGCGGTATCGGCTTGAAGCCCCCGGTAGCGTCGTAAACCGATCCCGGATGCTGCGCCGCATCGTGGCAGTCTTGGCACACGTTGGGCGCTTTTTCAGCGAGGAGACGGTTGTGATTGGAGCCGTGCGGGTTGTGGCAGGTGAGGCAATTCTCCTCGACCGGCGGGTGCTCCCAGATGTAGGGGCCGCGCTTCTCTGCATGGCAGCTCGTGCAGAGCTGGTTTATCGACTCGTTCTTCACCATCAGCGGCGAGAGCGCCCCGTGCGGGTTGTGGCAGTCCGAGCATTTCACCCGGCCTTCGATGATCGGGTGGTGGGACGGCTTGAGGAGCTGCGAGCGGATCTGCCGGTGACAGGACGTGCAGGTTTCGTACTGGAGTTGGCGCACGGTCGTTTCGTAGGGCGCCACGGTCGGATTGGGCTGCTGCAGGGCGAACGAGGCGCCGGGGCCCGGCGTGCCGTGCAAGCTGTGGCAGTTGTTGCAAGCCACGTCGTTCTTGCGGTGCTTGCCCGAGTCCCAGAACGCGAGATGCCGGTCGGCCGAGTGGCAGGCGAGGCAGGTCTTGGTCTTCGCGTCGATCGAAATCTTGGGGTTGTTGAACCCGAAGATACCGCCCACCCCGCGTCCACCGCCCTTGGCGGCGTGCTCCAGCGCGGCATCGGTATGACAGGCGAGGCATCCGCCCTGGTTCGAGGGACCGCGGGTATTGCCTTTCTGGCCGTGCTTGGAGGCGAGATAGCTCTCGACGCGATCGGCGTGGCAGGTTTTGCAGATCTCCTCGGGCGATGCCTTTCCAGGCGCAGGCTGGGCGGCGGCCTGCGATGCGTTCACCGTCATCCATACAGTGCCGGCGACGAGGACCAGCAGCAGTAGCAAAGATCGCAACGCTTGGAGCATTTAGCTTCTCCCCGATGTCCGTCCAGGAGACAGGTCATCGCAGCCGCCGGTGCGACTCTTCGGGAAACGGTGCTGTGCACCGCCAGGTTCCGGCGCGATTGTCGAAATCGATTTGCCTCTCCCCGAAGGCAAGATATCAACCCTGCGCATTGATTTCTTTGATTTGCATCAAAGCCGATCACGCCACTTGAGAACGCGACACCGCGCGATTTCAATGACGACCGCATTGCGACGCAGCAAATTTGATCTGGATCAAATTGAAGTCGATCCCGTCGTGAATAATGGATTCGACGAAGAGCGCAATCCGGCGCATGGATCGTCCAGGCATGGCAAAGAAAACCGCACGATCGCTGCTTTCTCTACCGCTGCTCAAAGGGCTGGAGCACGGCGAGGTCGAGCATCTCGCCGCAGGCGCCACGGAAATTCCCAGATCGCGCGGAACCGTGGTGTTCAGAGAAGGGGATGTCTGCACCGGCTTGTATTTCGTGTTCAAGGGTCAGGTGAAGCTTTCGCTGCAGACGGGCAGAGGTCAGGAGAGAGTCCTGCAGTTGATCGGCGACGGGGAAAGCTTCGGCGAAGCCGCCCTGTTCCTCGGGCGCCGTCACCTCACGACGGCGGAAGCCATCGCGGACAGCGCGCTGCTGCACGTCACGAAAGAAGTGATTTTGTTCGAGGTCAGCCGGAATCCGGAGTTTGCAAGCCGGGTCGTTCGGGAGCTGTGCCGCCAACTCCACGAGCGCACCTTGGACCTCCAGAGCTGCACGCTGCTGTCCGGAAGGCAGCGGGTCGTAAGTTATCTTCTGGCTCGGCTGCCCCAAGGCGTAAACGGCAGCGCGGTCGATATACTGCTCCCGGCCAAGAAGGGAATCATTGCGTCGAGACTCAATCTTACGCAGGAGCACTTTTCGCGGATCCTGCACGACCTCGCCACCGACGCGCTGATCGAGGTGTATGGGAGCACCGTCCGGATTCCCGACGTGCACCGCCTGCGTGCGGAGGAAACGCTGTAGTCTCTCAGGAATATGCAACGCACCGCTCGCACACAGTGCCGCGGACGTCGCGGCGCAGGTGCGCTTCGCGCAGCCTGACGAACGGCGCAGAGTGCCATGCCTCCATGAACGACTGATGGTTGAGATTACCCATCGTCCAGTGGGCCGTCGCGTCGAAGCAGCAGGCCGAGAGCTTTCCGTCCGCCGTGACATGGCCTTCGGTGAAGGCCGACCAGCACGGCAGCGGATCGCGCAGCGCATCGATACGGCCCTGGTTACCTGCCGTCGGTCGATAGCCGAGCTCCTCCTCGCGTTGCGTCGCGAACGCGCCCATCGAGTAAAGGGGCAGCCAGTAATGCTGATCGACGTACGGCAGCACGCGCGCCGATAGCAGCTGCTCCATCCTCCGTTGCTGCTCCCCGTCGTACTGGATCGATGAGGCGTAGAGTCCCGTCCGATAGCGGCGTTGCTTGCGGATCTCCCACGCTGCCTCGATGTTGTCCAGAGCACGCCCGAACAGGCGGCCGGAGACGTCCATGATTTTTTCGAACTGCGCCTCGTCCGCCGCATTGACGGACCACTTCAAGGAATCCAGTCCGGCCTTCATGCATTCCTCGACCGCTTCGGGAAAGGCCATGGAGGCGTTGGAGGTGAGGAAGACGTAGGGCATCGCGACCTCGCGCTTGAGGTAGGCGAGGCAGTCGACCAGCAACCGCGGATTCATGAAGGATTCGCCGAGGTAGAAGAGCCCGATTTCCTCGACGCCGGCGTCGCGCATTTCCCGGGTGATGCGCTTGAACAACCCGAAGTCCATGTCCCACTTGGGCTGGACTTCGCGCGTCCTCAGCGCGCAAAAACCGCAGCGGTAATTGCAGCGGGGAGAGATTTCGATCTTGATGCTGCGCGGTGCAGGCGGTGCCGCGGTCAGACAGTGCGGCGGAATTTTGGTGGTGTTATCGATGCGCTCGGTGATCGGTTGCATGGGGATAGGCCAACGGCTGTCAATCCTGCGAGGATAAGCCCGCGGAGCCAACCGCGATTTGATATGGGTCAACCCGGACGGTCGGGGGACGTTATACCGGGTGTTCGCCTCTTCCTGGCTTCCGGTGCCGGGTCGTAGTGGTATGACTACCTTGTGATTTCACCGGTGCCGCCAGGGGCGGGGGAAGGTAGCGCCAGCAGACAGGCGAGAAGTAGAATGACCCGGGATTTCGTTGGAGAGACATGAGTACCCCTGTCCCGATTCGCGTACTCATCCTGGAGGACAATGCCGCCGATGCCGAGCTCATGGTACGCGAGCTGCGGAAGGTAGGCTTGGACCCCAAGTGGGAGGTGGTGGATACCGAGCAGGAATTCCTGGCTCACCTGACGCCCGAAATCGATCTCATACTGTCGGATCACGCCTTACCCCGCTTCGGCAGCACGCAGGCCCTCGAACTCGTGCGTTCCAGCGGGCTCGACGTGCCGTTTATCATCGTGTCGGGCGCGATCGGCGAGGACGTCGCCGTGGAAGCCATGCGTGACGGCGCCTACGACTATCTGATCAAGGACCGCATGGCACGTCTCGGCCATGCGGCGCTGCGAGCGCTCGACAACCGTCGCCTGCGCGCCGAAATCCGCAAGGCCGAAGGAGCGTTTCGCGAGATGGACGAGAGATTTCTCCGGCTCGCCGAGAACATCAAGGACCTGTACTGAGTTGCTCATCCGATCGGCCGCGGGCCGCCCGATCGCGGCCCGGGGTCGCCGAGTTGCCGTCGACACGATGCCAGAATATCGGCAGTCTAGCGATTCCCATACACCGGAATCGCCGCGCCATGAACTACCGCGGCATCATCGCTGCACAGGAAAAGAACTACGCGCGCGATGTCCTCGGGCTTCGGCCACTTCGCAAAATCCGCCTTCGGCATCGCCTGGCGGTTCGGCGGCGTGTCGATGATGCTCGGCACAATCGAATTCACCCGGACGCCTGTGCCCCTCACTTCGGCGGCCAGGGAGCCCATCAGCGCAAGCGCTGCCGCCTTTGACGCGGCGTATGCCGCGGCGCCGGCGGGATGGTCGAATCCGGCCCGCGCAGCGACGTTCACGATAGCGCCGTGCCCCTGCTTCAGCATTGCCGGCACCACCACGCGCGATAGGGCATGGCCCGAGCGCAGGTTGAGCGCGAGCATCCGGTCGAGGACACTCGCGTCGAATTCCCACAGCTTTGACCCGCCGGCATAACCGCCGACCGTATTGACTAGCGCATCCAGTCGATGGTGTCTGGCGAGGGCGCCGTCGATGAGCCGGCGCACTTCGGCCTCATCGGTTACGTCAGCGCGCTCGCCGGCGATCCGTGGCCGGTTCGCGCCCGCAGCCTGCAGCAGGCCGTCGAATTCATCCTGCACTATATAGGTCACGACCACCGTGGCGCCTTCTTCGAGCAGCGCGAGAACGACCGCGCGCCCCAGCCCTCCGGTGCCACCCGCCACCAACGCTATCTTTCCCGAGTATCGTGCAGTCACAGGCCGGCCTCCCGTTGGTTGCTTGTTTTGGTCACGAACGCACCAGTAATTCTAGAATACTCGCCCCGACTCTGTGGTGGAGCGGCCACCGGGCGATTGCATATGACACTACAATTGGCGCAATTCCCAGTTTTCCTCGACCCGGGCGGCCAGGCCGAATTTGGCAATACCGGGCAATACGCGCGAGCAACCGGCGGATAGACTTTCCACCCAAGGAGTCGGACGATGCTGCTGAACCTGAACACCATCGGGCAGATAGGGCTGGCCGTCGGCGATGTCGACCGGGCTGAAGCCTTCTACGGCGAAAAGCTCGGACTGCGCAAGCTCTATCGTTTCGGCGACCTGACGTTTTTCGATTGCGCGGGAGTGCGGCTCATTCTCGAGAAGGCGCGCACCGCCGAGGAGATCCTGCGGGGCTCGGTAATCTATTTCCGCTGCACGGATATCGCCCTCGCGGTGCGCGAGCTTCAGGCCCGGGGCGTGCCCTTCATCGAGCAGCCGCACCTGATCGCCAAAATGGACGATCACGATCTATGGATGGCCTTCTTCAAGGATCCCGACGGGCACACGCTCGCATTGATGCACGAAGCGCCGAAGGGCTACGCGCCCCCGACGTGAGTGCAAGCACTTTCGCACGGAGCGCTCAAGCCTTGCCGTAGCCGCCGCCGCCGGCGGTCTCCATCACCACGCGGTCTCCGTTCTTGAGCACCCAGTGGTCGGCGGGGTCGATCGCCTTGCCGTTCAGCAGCAACGCGCCCACTTTCCCGGGCTCGCCGCCGCGTATGCCTTGCGGCGCGGTGCGAAACCGCGTCATGATCATCGAAG
>DATFWO010000092.1:0-4464 GCA_035259205.1 Burkholderiales bacterium
CGCAGGTCCATACGAGGCTTTGCCGCGCGAGGCCCAGGGCAGGCTCGATTACGAGCGGGTAGCCGATCAGCGCCAGCATGCTGCCGAAATTGCTGGCGACGTAGAGAAAATACGGGTCGGCCGCATCGGCGTGCCGCGTGCAGGAGAACCACCGCTGCAGGAGGGGCGCGGTAGCCGCAAGCGCGAAAAACGGCAGTCCCAGCCCCAGCGCGAGCAGGCGCAACAGTGCCATTACGGGTTCCCCGGCCGGCGCAACTCCAGCGGCTTCGCCTATCCGCACCGGCAGCACGAAGAAAACGAGGATGAGAAGCGCGAGGTGAAGCAAGGCCTGCCGGCGCAATCCCATGAAGCGCGAGATGAGGTGCGCGTAGAGGTAGCCAGCCAGGAGCGCAAACTGGAAAAACATCGAAGCCGTGGTCCACACGGCAGGCGCTCCGCCGAAGTAGGGCAGCGCCATCTTGGTGAACAGCGGCTGGATCCAGAACAGGAGCAGCGCGGCAACCACCAATGCCGCTCCGTACAGCCATGACAAATGGCGCTCGGAGCCGAGCTTGAGCGGCTGCCATCGCGGGAGAGCGGCGTTCGCGTCCCTCATATATCGCGCCGCTGCCCGCCGATGCGGCAATGCCAGAGTCCGTAACACGTCACGTTACCGACTCCTCAACGGGCGCGTTTCCTGGTGGTGTCCTTCTTCTGTGGCGCCGGCTCGACCCAGCGCGCTTTGCGTTTTTCCAGGAAAGCGGACAGCCCTTCCTGCGCTTCGGAGGTGGCGCGGATGTCGGCCAGGCTCCGCGCCGTAGTTTCCAGGACTGCCGCATCCATGCCCGAGGCGGCGACCTGGGGGATCAGCCGTTTCATCGCTGTTATGGCGTTTGGACCTCCCGCATAAAGATGCGCGAGCATCCGTCCCACGGCGGCATTGAGCTCGTCGTCCTCGCAGATATCATGCACGAGCCCGATGCGAAAGGCTTCGGCGACGTCGAGTTCCTCGCCTGTCAGCATGTAGCGGTGCGCCATTCTTTCCCCGATCGCCGCGATCACGTACGGACTGACCATTGCCGGTATGATGCCGAGCCGCACTTCGCTCAGGCGGAAAGTCGCGCTGCGCGCCCCGACTGCGATGTCGCAGGCGGCGACGAGACCCACGCCGCCGCCGCGCACGGCGCCGCGCACGCAGGCGATCGTCGGTTTCTCCAGGGAGTAGAGCGTCTTAAACATGGCCGTCGTTGCCCGGGCGTTGTCGAGATTGCGCGCGCGCGAGTATCCGGCGCTCCGCTTCATGTGCTCGATATCGGCGCCCGCCGAAAAATTCTTTCCGGCCCCGGTCAGCACGATAGCGCGCACCCTGGAATCGGCCTCGAGCTTCTTCAAGGCGGCGCTCAACGCATCCACCATGTCGGGATCGAACGCGTTATGGACCTCCGGCCGGTTGAGCAGCACCGTAGCGTTGCCGTCGGCATCGATGTGAGAGATGACTTTATTGGCCACGTTGTTCTTCCGATTTGCGAGGGCGGACCATTATAGCCAGTCAGACGGGTACTTCGTGACTGCCGAGGCGTGACTGGTAGTACGATATCAGCAGCTTACATGCGAAAAACGCCGAATCGCGTCTCCTCGATCGGGGCGTTGAGGCTCAGTGCGAGGCCGCGAGCCAGGGTCTCGCGCGTCGCGCGCGGATCGATGATTCCGTCGTCCCACAGGCGCGCGCTCGCGTAATAGGCGCTCGACTGCCGTGCGTACTGAGCGACGATTCCAGCCTTGAACGAGTCCTCTTCTGCCTTGGGCCAGTCGCTGCCGCCCCGGTCCACGGCATCGCGCTTCACTTGCGCCAGCACGTTGGCGGCCTGCTCGCCGCCCATGACGGAGATCCGGGCATTCGGCCACATCCACAGAAAGCGCGGGGAATAGGCGCGCCCGCACATGCCGTAATTGCCGGCGCCGAAGCTGCCGCCTATGATGACCGTGAGCTTGGGGACCCGCGCGCACGCCACCGCGGTCACCATCTTTGCACCGTCCTTGGCGATGCCGCCCTGTTCGGCCTTCTTCCCGATCATGAAGCCGGTGACGTTCTGCAGGAACACGAGCGGCGTGCCGCGCTGGCAGCACAGCTCGATAAAATGCGCCCCTTTCAGCGCGGCTTCGGAAAACAGCACGCCGTTGTTGGCGAGGATACCCACTGGAATGCCGTCGATGCGTGCGAACCCGCAGACCAGGGTCGTGCCGTAGCGCGCCTTGAATTCGTCGAGCTCGCTGCCGTCCACAACGCGTGCGACGATCTCACGCACGTCGAACGGCGTCCGCGGGCTGGCGGGTATCACCCCGTAGAGCTCTTCGGCGTCGTAAAGCGGCGCGTGCACCTGGTCCCTTGCCGGCAGGGGATGTCGTGAGCGGTTGAGATTGCCGACGGCGCAGCGCACCAGCTCGAGTGCGTGGCGGTCGTTTTCGGCGAAATGGTCGGCGACCCCGGAGATGCGCGTGTGCACGTCGCCACCGCCCAGCTCTTCCGCAGTCACGACTTCCCCGGTCGCGGCCTTCACTAGTGGCGGCCCGGCGAGAAAAATCGTGCCCTGGCCCTTTACGATGATCGTTTCGTCCGACATGGCGGGAACGTAGGCGCCGCCCGCCGTGCACGAGCCCATCACGCAGGCGATCTGCGCGATGCGGGCTGCGGACATATTGGCCTGGTTGTAGAAAATGCGCCCGAAGTGATCGCGGTCGGGGAACACCTCGTCCTGGCTCGGCAGGTGAGCGCCGCCCGAGTCGACGAGGTAGATGCAGGGCAGGCGGTTCTCCAGCGCAATCTCCTGTGCCCGCAGGTGCTTCTTCACCGTGAGTGGATAGTACGTGCCTCCCTTTACCGTCGCGTCATTCGCGATCACGACGCAATCCTGTCCTGCGACACGGCCGACACCGGTAATGATGCCCGCAGCCGGCACGGGCTCGCCGTACATTTCCCATGCGGCCAGCGGCGAGAGCTCGAGAAACGGGGTATCCGGGTCGAGGAGCGCGGTCACCCTCTGGCGGGGCAACAATTTTCCGCGTCCCAGGTGTTTCCTGCGCGCCGCCGTATCGCCGCCTTGGCGCACCAGGGCAAGGCGGGCGTCCAATTCTTCCACCTGCGCGCGCAGGCTCTCCGCAGCCGCCTTGAACTCGGCGCTCGCGGTCTTGAGCTTGGACTTGATGATTGTCATTCGTCGGGTCCGGCGCGCTGCTGCGCAGGGTTCATTTGATCTCGACTTCGCCTGGTGTACCGAGTCGCTAGAGGCGCTCAAGCGCCTTCTCGTAAGCCGCAAGCGCCGCGGCGTCGAAGCACGCGAATAGTATCCTGTCGACGACGGTCTCGCGGCCGAGAACGTCGGCGCACTCGCGCACCGCTATCGTGACTGCGTCCTCGAGCGGATAGCCATAGGCGCCGCAGCTGATGGCGGGAAATGCGATGCTCTTCAAGCGGTGCTCGACGGCGAGCGCAAGGCTCGAGCGGTAGCACGAGGCGAGCAACTCCGGCTCGCCGTGCCGGCCGCCATGCCATACCGGTCCCACGGTATGGATTACGTGCTTTGCCGGCAACCGGTAGCCTTGCGTGATCCTGGCCTGCCCGGTCGGGCATCCGCGCAGTGACCGGCATTCTTCGAGCAGCTGCGGCCCGGCCGCGCGGTGGATCGCCCCGTCCACGCCGCCGCCGCCGAGCAAGGTCGTGTTCGCGGCGTTGACGATGGCGTCGAGCGCCAGCGTCACGATATTGACCTGTCTCGCTTCAAGTCTCTCGCGCATATTGTTTCGCGAGTTTCAGGTTTGAAGTTGGGTCTGCGCGCCGGCCCTCAACTTGAAACCTCAACTTGAAACCTGAAACTGTCTTTACCAGCCGCCCGTGGCGAGCCACCGGTCAACCTGCTCCAGCCGGTCCGATCCCCAGAACGGCTCGCCATCGATTACCGTGTACGGCGAGCCGAAGACACCGCGTTCGATCGCCGCGTCCACTTCGTTTTTCAGACGCTCTTTCACTGCAGGATCATTGAGCGCCTGTAACAGCTCCGCCTTGTCCACGCCGAGCTTGGCCGCAACGTTGCCGGTCACATCCGGATTGGAGATGTCGCGGTCTTCGGCAAAGTAGGCGCGATACAGCGCCACGGCCAGCTTCTTCGCCAAGTCCGGATCCCTGTCGCCGATCCAGTAGAAAGCGCGGGACGGCGCAGTGCCTGCGATCGGAAATTTCGTGGGCATCTTGAAGGAGACGTTGAACAGCCGCGCGCTGCGCTTGAGATCGTGCACGGCGTAGCTGCCCTTCAACGGTATGGTCGGCAGCGGCTGCTGCCCGGTCAGCTTGAACACGGCTCCCAGGAGGATCGGTCGCCAGATGACCGTACGGCCGTGCTTTGCTGCAAGCTCGTCTATCTTGTTGCTCGCGAAGTAGCCATAGGGGGAAGAAAAATCGAAATAGAAGTCGATCGGAGCGGTTCCCATGCC
>DATFWO010000093.1:0-2557 GCA_035259205.1 Burkholderiales bacterium
CCCAGGCGGCTCATGAGCGTGCGCGCGGTGCGGCGCAAGTCATGCAGCCGGAAATCGACGCCGCTCGCCTGCCGCAGGTTGGCGACCCACCTCGTCCAGCCCGCGAGGCGGCCGCCGGTGGCCGGAGAGGGGAACAGGAGCCGCGAGGTGCTAACCGGCGCGCCGGCGATGACTTGACGCATAAGGTCGGTGAGCGGCACCTCGTGCTGGGCGCCGGTCTTGGCGTGCTCCGGCCGCACCACGATGCGGTCGGCGAGGAGGTCGCGGGCGCGCTCGATCTGTGCGAGTTCCCCGCGGCGCAGGCCGGTGAGCAGTGCTAGGCGGACCAGGCCGCCGAAGGCGCCGAAGCTACCGGCCGCCTGCCACAGCTGGCGAATCTCGTCGTCGGAGAGCGCGCGCCCGCCATTGCTGGCGGCTGCGAGCCGTTCGGCGCGCGAGCGCACCGGCCGGCGCAGGCCGGCGAGCGGATTGGCAGTGAGGAGTCCGCTGCTGACGGACCATTCCAGAAACACGCGGGTGAACCTGCGCAGATCCTGCGCCGCGCCCGGACGCCCGTCGTGCTCGACCGATTCGATGGCGGTGACGAGATCGCGACGGGTGAGGTAGGTGACCTCCTTGCTCATGAGCCCATGCAGCCCGCGGCGCAGGCTCGAGAGCGCCGGCTTGATGTTGACGACGCTGCGGCGCTCGAGCTCGCGCTGATAGGGTCCGCCCTCGGCTAGGAGGATGCGCAGGGTGGCCTTATCGCGCATGCGTTCGGTCTGCAGGTCGGCCGCCGGGTTGCCGCCGTGGGCGACCTGGTCGGCGTGGCGGCGCGCCACCTTGCGGGCACTGGCGACTGAGATCGTCGGAAAGGGGCCGATGCGGATCATCCGCGAGGATCCACCGCGTGGGCGATACTGGAACCAGAAGGTCTTGGAGCCGCTCGACAGGATGCGCACGCCGAAGCCCTTGACGTCGGTATCCCAGAGGAAGACCTGGCCGGTTTTGGGCCTGTGCGCGCGCTTTACCCTGGCCTCGGTCAGCTTCTTTCCCATGGCGATCTCCGACAGCGCAACGACAGCATTTTGCGCCAGAATTCCGTATGGCGCGGTCTGGGGCACTATGGCGGGATATGCCGAGAAATCAAGGAAACTCGGGCATGTCCTGCGTTTTTATATGGGGCGGTGTGGCGGGGCAAGGGGCAGGCCACGCCTGCAATGGAGGGATGATACCACGCTTCCATCGCGCGGTCTGTGACTAAAGGCCGATAGGCAAGCCGACTGAAGCCTCTGAATTATCCTTGGGTTAAAAACCCCTAAAGCTCAGAACGAGCGTCTGTTTTCCGGTTTGCCCCCGAAAGCTAATAGTGTAGCACACGATGAAATCCGGGTTGGTGGGGATAATGACTCCGGTGAAGCTCTTGCTCGAAGAGGTCTTCCGCACCGAGGGCCTACCCGAATTCACGTTCGTGCCGCCGCCGAACTACAACGAAATCCTGCTCGACGTGCGGCATTCGCATAAGCCGGTCATCCTCGAGGGCCAGTCAGGCACCGGGAAGACATCTTGCGTGCGCCACATCCTCGCCGAATTGGACCGGGCCAAGAAGCCGGAATATCTCACCGCGCGCGATCCCTTCCATGTCCGCACCATCGAGAGGGGCGTCACTGCCCATTCGCCCGGCAGCTACGTCATCGACGACTTCCATCGGCTCACCATCGCCCTGCAGGAGCAGATCGCGAACGTTGCCAAGCTCTCTGCCGACCTGCAGCGGTCCGACCTCCCGAAGCTCATCATCATCGGCATCAATCAGGTCGGGACGCAACTCATTCAACTCGTGCCCGACATCGCGAAGCGCACCGGCATACATCGCATCTCACCGGGACGGCGAGAGGACATCGAGAAGCTCATTCAGAGCGGGTGCGAACGACTCAACATAAGGATAAAGGGTGCGGACGACATCTATAATGAGACCCGCGGCGACTACTGGCTCACGCAGCAAATTTGCCAATCCATCTGCACGGCCGCGAACGTGCTCGAGACTCAGGAAAAGCAGACGGACGTGACGTTCTCACTCGCGGACCTCCGGCCACGCGTCGTGGATAAGCTCCGCTCGAACTACTATCCGGCGGTAAAAGAATTTAGTCGAGGACGGCGCTTCCGACCGAGTAACGATCCGTACTTCAAGCTCCTCCATGCGGTGGGGCAGCAGGAGTCGTCCATCGTGGACCTCAATGAAATGGCGAACGCCCTGCCCGATGTGCGCGGGAGCATCAACAACATCAAGGAGCACCGTCTTGAGGTGCTCATCGGTTCGAAACCCGCAGTCGCGGAGCGGTTCTACTACAACACCGAAACGAAGTCGTTCGCTATCGAAGACCCGGCCCCTCTTCTACTTCATCAAGCACCTCGATTGGAATCAGCTCCGCCAGGACTCCGGCTTCCGACAGACCACGGTCGATTACGAGTGGGACGTTGCTCTCTCTTTTGCAGGAGAGAACCGGGAGCTTGCCGCGTATCTCAATGACAAGTTGACCGGCCTCGATGTGCCAGTCTTCTACGATGCCCATTTCGAAGC
>DATFWO010000094.1:0-28383 GCA_035259205.1 Burkholderiales bacterium
CAGGGAAAGCGGGGCGCATACCGGGTGAATCTCCGGCACGGAGTGAGCCGCGTTCACACCGGGCATCGCCATACGCTCGGCATCATTTTTCACGACGCCGCATGAAAATTTCCCTCGCCCCCGGCGCGGTGCTGCTGCGCGGTTTCGCTACCGCGGACGAGGCCGAGCTGCTCGGCGCCGTGCACGACGTGGTTGCGCAGGCGCCGTTTCGTCGCATGGTCACGCCGGGCGGCTATCGCATGTCGGTCGCGATGACGAACTGCGGCTCGCTCGGTTGGGTCACGGACGCCACCGGCTACCGCTACGACCCCGTGGATCCCGAGAGCGGCAACTGCTGGCCGGGCATGCCTCCGCCTTTCCTGCGGCTGGCTCGCGACGCCGCTGCCCGCGCCGGCTACGACAATTTCGTTCCCGATGCCTGCCTGATCAATCGCTACGAGGCGGACGCCAGACTGTCGCTGCATCAGGACAGGAACGAGCAGGACTTCAGCGCCCCCATCGTTTCCGTCTCGCTCGGCATTCCGGCGGTCTTCCTGTTCGGGGGAACGAAGAGGGCGGACAGGACGTTCCGCGTGCCGCTGAAGCACGGCGATGTCGTGGTCTGGGGCGGGCCGGCGCGCATGCGCTATCACGGCGTCCTGCCAGTCAAAGAGGGACGGCACCCTTTGGTCGGCGGCCACCGCATCAATCTCACTCTGCGCAAGGCTGCCTGAATTCGGCAGCAAGACCCGGAGTGCGGAAGCGGGCGGCGGCGACTACAGTAACCGACATCGGCGACGGCATGTTGCCGTAGATGAACGCCGCTATAAAGCCAGACAGCAACGATCAAATGGAGTAACCATATATGAACATGCCAGCAAAGTTGAAAGGCGAACGCACGTCGCGTATTACCTACCCGCTGCTCGTCACCCAAGACCCGCGGCGTAGCGGAAAGCTCGCTGCCGGAACGATGAAGGATCCGCGCTGGGCAGCCATAGTCGCTCGCGATCCGAAAGCTGACGGCAAATTCTTTTACTCGGTCAAGACGACCGGAGTCTACTGTCGCCCATCCTGCGGCTCACGTCGCGCGCGGCCCGAAAACGTGCAATTTCATGCTACGCGCGCCGACGCCGAGCGGGCGGGGTTTCGTCCCTGCAAGCGGTGCCGGCCCGATCGTCCTTCCCTCGACCGGAACCATGCCGGCACGATGGCGGACATTTGCCGGCTCATCGAGAATGCCGCCGAGACTCCGAGCCTGCGTGATCTTGCCGGCAAGGCCGGGCTTAGCCCGTTTCACTTTCACCGCGTCTTCAAGGCGGTCATCGGCCTGACTCCCAGGGCGTATGCGGCTGCCCACCGCGCCAAACGCTTGCGCAACGAGCTCGATCGACCTGGAAGCGTGACCGACGCGATATACGGAGCGGGGTACGGCTCCAACGGCCGCTTTTACGAAACTTCGAATGAAGTGCTGGGGATGACGCCGTCGACCTACCGGGCGGGCGGCGCAAATACGGAAATACGATTTGCCGTCGGCGAATGCTCGCTGGGCTCCATACTCGTGGCGAAGAGCGAGCGCGGCATCTGCGCCATCTCCCTCGGCGACGATCCCCGGGCGCTGGCACGTGACCTCCAGGATCGCTTCCCGCACGCCAAGCTGATCGGAGGCGACAGAGGGTTCGAAGCGGTCGTCGCCAAGGTGGTGGGCTTCGTCGAGGCGCCCGCCCTGGGCCTGGATCTGCCGCTCGACGTGCGCGGAACGGCGTTTCAGCAGCGTGTCTGGCAGGCGCTGCGAAAAATTCCCGCCGGCTCGACTGCGAGCTACTCGTACATCGCGAAACGGATCGGCGCGCCGAAATCGGTGAGGGCGGTCGCGCACGCGTGCGCGGCGAATGCGCTGGCGGTTGCAATACCCTGCCACCGCGTCGTCAGAAATAACGGCGCGCTGGCGGGCTATCGATGGGGCGTGAGGCGCAAGCGCGCACTGCTGCAGCGCGAGGCCCAGCGGACTTGAGAGCGGAAGGGCGTGAGTGCGGGAGAGCGGGAAAAGCGACTTGCGATTTTCGGTCTCCCGACGTTCCGGGCTCTCATCTCCCGCCCTCCCCGATTTACCCGCGGGCAAGAAACGCCTGCAACTCGCGCTTCCTTTCCCTCCAGTCCGGCATCGCCTGTTCCAGCAGTCGATAGAATTTCGGCCCGTGGTTCTGCTGCTCGAAGTGGCACAGCTCGTGGGCGACAACGAGCTCGATGTGGCGGTGCGGCGTGCGGATGAGATCCACGCTGAGCGCCATCCGCCCGCGTGTGGACATACTGCCCCATCGGCGCTTCATGGCTTTCACGACCAGCGCGGGCAGGGGGTGGCCGCGCTGCGCGAAGAACGCAGCGTAGCGCTCGTTCAGGACCGTACGGAAGATTTCGGCGGCCCGCTCGAAATACCAGTCGCGCAGCAGGGCGCTCACCGCCCCCGGATCCGGGCCGCCATTCGCCAGGCGCACCACGAGCTGCCCGTCGGCCAGGGTGACGCCCTCGGGGTGGCCGTGCATCACTTTTAGCGGGTACGAGAACCCGAGATAGCGGTGCCGCTCGCCGTTCACGTAGCGGTGGGCCGGCGCAGCCGGTCCGCGCCGGCGGAAACGCTCGAGCTGCCGCTCTATCCACTTCGCGCGCGAGCGCACCCAGGAGGAGATCGTCCCGGCAGCGCACCGCGCCGGCACTCGCACCACGATGCGCGAGTCGGGATGCACCTCGATGCTCAGGGTCCGGCGGCGGGGGCTCGGCCTGACTTCATAGCGGATCGGCTCTGCGCCGTGGCCCTCGAGGTCGAAGAATTTGCTCATCGATACGGATTGTACGCGCCGCACGTGGCGCGTGTCCGTAACTGGAGCGCGGAAGTGCGCGAGAGCGGCAGCGCGGAAGAGCCGAGCGGATTATCGAACGTGGAACAAGCGTTTACGCCAGGGTGGCGGGGCGTTCAGACCCGTGGCACCCATGATGGGTGTTCCGGGACACCACCCGCCAAGGATGTGCACTTTGTCCTCTGATATGGCGCCTTTGGTCCGTTCGTCAGGTCTCGCCGCGAGTGTGCTACATTGCACTCGCGGATCGCCGGACAGGGCTATAAAGTCCGCCCGTTGCTGCCGTCATAGGCTGTGAAGCCGGTCTTTTCGGGACCTCTTCCAGCACCGAATTGCAGCGCGCGTTTCCGCCATTACCGCAGTTCGAACTAAACGAAATGGCCACAAGCCCTGCAAACGATAAGAGCCCGCCGCCGGCAATGCAGCAGGCGGCGCATTTCGGGGGGATCCTCGACCAGAGCCGCAATCTGATTTGCGAGCGCCTGGATCAGGCGGTCGCCGGCATGCTGGACAAGGCGACGGAAGCCCTGTCGACTCAAATCGGCCAGACGCGCAATTTCGAAGAACGGCGCCTCTACGAGGATGCCAAGGGCATCCTGGTCTCCCAGCGCGCAGCCATGGAGAAGCAGTTCAGGGCAAGCTATCTCGTTGAGTTCCGCAGACGCAGCGACCGGGCGAGGAAAATCGGCCAGCCGCTGGGGGCTGACGATACGCTGGAGCAGCTTGAGCTGGTCGGCGAAGACGACTTCGAAGAGACGCTCAAAGTCAACAACATGGCCGCCAAGCTGCGGGCCTACTGCGACGAGGAGCTGGTCGCCTTGGACCAACGTGTGGGCGTGCTACTCGGCGACGCCAATCTGCAGGCGAACGACAACCCGTTCAGTCCGCAGGTGATCTGCGACGCCTACAAGCAGGCCTGTCGCCACGTCGATGCGAGTGTCAGCGTGCGGCGGATATTTCTCAAGCTCTTCGACGACCACGTGCTCGACGATGTTCGCTCGATGTACAAGGCCGTGAACGCGTTGCTGGTCCAGAATTCGATCCTGCCCAAGATACGCTACGCCGTCTCGAGATCCCAGGATCGCAGAGGACCGGCGGCCGGAGGGGGAGCGCCGGGCGACGGGCCGCCGCCGGATATCACGACCGGCGCCGCCCAGGATCTCTTCACCATCCTGCAAAACCTCGCCGCCAGCAATGCAACGGCGCTGGGCCAAGGTACAGGCCGTGGAGCGGGCACGCCGGGGGCGGTGGGCGGCGCTGTGGTCCAGCTGCAAGGTCCCGAGCTGCAGAGCTCGCTCACACGCATACAGCTTGGCGATCTGAGCGGCGTGCAAGGAGGAAGTCTCGCCGCCGCCGCTGCCAGCGGTCCGGGCACAACCAATGTCCTCCGGGAGCTGAAGGCCACGAGCGTGGGCGCCGGCATGGGCTCGCTCGACCTCATGACGCTGGACATCATCGCCATGTTGTTCGACCAGCTCTTCGACGATCCCAAGGTGCCCAACGGCGTGAAGGGATTGATCGGGCGGCTGCAGATCCCGATGCTCAAGGTCGCGATCGCGGACAAGTCGTTCTTCTCTACAAAAACCCACCCGGCCCGCCGGCTGCTCGACACGCTGGGTGATGTTGCGTCACGCCTGCCCGCCGATTTCGGCCCCGCGGACCCGCTGTTCAAGCGGCTGGAGACTCTGCTCGAGGAGCTCGTCGGCGGCTTCCACGACAACCTGGACATCTTCGTCACGGTGCGCGAGCGGGTCGAAGCGCTGATCGCCGAGGAGGAGCAGCGCGCCGAGCAAAACGCGCAGGCGGCGGCCAAGCGCGTCGAGGAAACGGAAAAGCTCGCCATCGCGAAGCGCTCCGCCGAGGTGGAGGTCAAGGCCCGCGTCCAGGCTCACAGTCTGCCCGCTTCGGTCCTCGATTTTCTGGTCCACCACTGGCTCAAAGTGCTGCTGCTCCTGCACGTCAAGGAAGGCAAAGACAGTGAAGCCTTGAAGGGCGCCGTGGAAGCGATGGATCTGCTCATTTGGAGCATAGAGCCCAAGAGCACGCGCGAGAAGCGCCGCGAGCTCGTCGCGGTGATTCCCGGGCTGGTCAAGAAGCTTGCGCTCGGCCTGAAGGTCGCCGGGATCGAGCACGAGGTGCGCACGAAATTCTTTGCCGAGCTGCTGCAAATGCACCGGCAGGTTATCACCGGGCCCGGTGAAGGCAGGCTCGATCCTGCAGCCACCGATCAGGCGGTGCCCGGCCGGGTCGACGGCGCCGCCGGACAGGCGCCTGCTCCCTCGGTCGTCACTGGACCGCTGGATCTGGATTTTTCGACACCGGTCACGGTCCCGAACCCCTTCGGAGACGGCCAAGTCGACGTCCAGAGCCTGGATCTGGATTTCACGTCGCTCGAGTCGAGCGAGCCGCCGCGCGCCCAGCGCGATACGGGGCCCGCGAGCCTGCTTGTCAAGCTGATCGTGGGAACGTGGGTGGAGTTTCGCGAGACCGCCGATCAGGCGCAGCGCCGGCCAGCCAAGCTGGTCTTCGTGACCCCGCGCAAGACCCGCTACCTTTTTTCGTTCGACCAGGCGGGCAAGGAAATCATCCCCTACGCCCCTAGCGAATTGGCGCGCTCCTTTCGGACCGGCACCGTGGTTCTCATCGAAGAGCCGCGGCCGGAGTCGTTGTTCGACCGCATCATGAAGGGTCTGGTCGGCAAGCTTCGCGGCCCTGCGCCGCAGCACTGATTCGGCTGCTCACTCCTCCGAGCGCGCGAGCGCGGGCCGCCGTTCAAGGTCACAAACTTTGATCTTGAGGAAACGCGCGACTTCTTCCTTCCCTTCGCTGCCGGTCCCGCTCGCGCTGCTCCTCGTACACCAGATGGTCACGCATGCTCTGCAGGGTTTTCTTGAAGGCGGCGTAGAGCTTCTCTGCTGCGCGCGTATCGAGGCCCTCGATGCGCAACCACTCGATCCGTTCCAGCTGCTCCGCCACGCGCTGCTCGGCCTCGGCCACATGGCGGCGCGCCTGGTCGAGCCCCGATTCCGTCATAGCGACTACCCCCAGGAACGCTTCCCCTTCATGCTGGGATTGGCGGCTTGTGGATAGGTTCAACGCCGCGGTCGTCGTGCGCGTAACTCCATGGCGGGACAGGGGAAGAGGCTTTAGTAGGCCGCTCGCGCCTGGCGTTCCGCTGCCGTTCCGCGCGGCGGCACGCGCCGCTCGGGACCCGACCACGGGATCACGTTTGCGGTAGCGCCCGCCGCGTAGTGCGCCAGCGCCCTGGCGCGCTCTTGCAGCTCACGGGCCGCGCTGCCTGCGGCATCGGCCGCAGTGTTCGCCGCGCCTGCCGTCTTGTCGCGCACGAGCGCTCGCCGTCGCCGGCCGGCGACCGGATCGAACAGGAACATCGCGAGCGCGCCCACCCCGAAGGCGGCGAGCACGGCGACGGTCAAATTGCCGTGCGTCTTGGTCAGTTTCATGCGGGTATCTCCTTCGTCTTGAACAGACGAAGGACATTGCGGCGGCGCGCTTTGTTCCGATCGCGGCTATGCGGTCAGCCATTGGGAGCGAAGAGGGCGCCAAGGTGGCGCAGCTGATCCGCCGCAATAAAGCAGTGTTCAAGCGCACAGGCTGGACCTGCAGCCGACCGTGTATCGGGTCGAGCCGATCCACGAAAAGGCGGGCGTCCCCCACGTCCCCGCGAGCGCACGATGAAGCGCCTTCGAGCGTTGCTCGGGCGCAAGCGGTGATGCTCCTGCCGTCAGTGCGGGAGGCGGGAGCGCGGGAGACCGCAAGATCTCCCGGCTTCCAATCAAGGTGACCCGACGACGGATCCCGAGGACCCGTTTCCCGTGACGCGAGACCCATGCGGCCTCGCAGTACGCAGCCCTTCTCTGGGCTGTCTTCTTATTCGTTTACACGGGATAGAACTGCGAAAAGGCAAAGAATGAGTAGAACAACTACCAACGACCAACCGATGGCTTCCGACAGCATGCGGGCCCCCCTCCCGTTAATGCCGCACTGCCAGACTATCGCGAAGAAAGCCGCAGAGTCCACGGTTATCTGCAGATCGACCTCAAAAAAAGTGGGGACTGTCTCATATATGTCATATGAGGCATAAGTGATAATTTTTTGTGAAGTCCTGCATTGCAGCACGACCTCACGAAAACCGAGTCGCAATCCCGTGAAGGCGGGGAAGGCGGAAGCGAGTCGAGTGACCGGTGACGCAGCTAGAACACTTCTATCGGCTCGCGCAGCCTGACCGTGTGCGCCGCGCCGTTGCAGTCGATCACTTCCAGCGCGACCAGGCCCTCCTCCCGCTCGTCGATCGACACATGGCGCGGCGCATCGATCACGTAGTCCTCGGTGGTCTTGTCCGCCATTTCGAGCCCGATCTCGATGGTGTCGAGCGTGGCGTCGTAGCGGACCGCGGCCAGCGCGACCCAGGGCGCATCCGTCCGCGGGCCGCGCGGCAAGGCGGAGACGTCGGTCTCTGCGCGTGATTCGGCCACCGCCCGGGAGAGCCGCTCGAAGTATTCCTGCCAGTCCTGCTTGTCCAGTGTCACGGAACCGCTATCCAGTGTTGTGGTGATGTACCGAAGTGACAGAACGCCGGAACGAACGTTCATGGCGCAAGCCTAATGGTCCGATCATGATCCCTGACTGGCTGAAGTCGCTCAAACTCGGCCCGCCGAAGAAGACGATGGCGGAAGCGCCGGACGTCGCCGCTGCAGCGCGTCTGTTCAGGACCGAGCGCCGCACCAACGGCAAGCGGCCGGACCTCGACGAGCAGGTCTACCGGCTGCGCAACGAGGTCACTGTGGCTTCCGGGCTCATCACCCAGCTGGCCGAGCAGCACTGCGAGCTGGTCAAGACGATCAAGGTTTTGCGGGCCCGGACGAGCGTGTTGCTGGCCGTGTCCGTGGCGACCTCGCTGGCGCTGGCGGCGCTGCTGATTGCTGCCGCAATAACCTAAACCGGTTCCGCCCGACTCCCCGTCTCCCGCCCTCCCGGTAGTTCATCGCAGTTTCCACCTTCCACATTCCACGTTCCACGTTCCACGTTCGGGCTTCGTTCCGCCCTCCCGTCCTCCCGGATTTCACAGCTTGTCGTACTTCGTGGCCTTCCCTCGCGACTTCCTGACCGGATACTTCTTCGCATTGAGCCTGAGCTTCTTCCGCGCCGCAGCGGCGAGATCGATGTCCAGCTTGTCGCTGAGCCGCAGGAGAAACAGCAGCACGTCCGCGCACTCCAGGGCGACCTCCTCGCGCGTCGCTGCCGGCAGGTTTGCCGCCTGGTCGAAGGTGAGCCACTGAAAATGCTCCAGCACCTCTCCCGCTTCGCCGGCGAGAGCCATGGCGAGGTTCTTGGGGTTGTGGAATTGATCCCAGTCGCGCACGGCGGCGAAGTCGGCTAACTGCGTGCGCAGCAATTGGAGGCTGTCAGTAGTGGCTTTCATATTCGCCTAGCGTCCGTCCAGCCCTCTTTCACTCAAGAACTTCGACATCTGGTCCGCGACCTGCGCGTTGTTCAGGTCCGAGAAGGTGTTGCCCTCGTTGGTGTTGGTGGTGGCTTTCGTCGGGTCGTAAGTGCCGGCGCCTTCGACCTTGCGCCCGCCGACGAAGAAGCTGCCCTGCGACGCGAGCGCGATCTCTTTGCCCGCGGGCGCCTGCGCGCAGCCGCCGGCGGTGAGCGTGAGCAAAAGGGCGAGCGGCGAAGTCGCGAAATCCGTGATGTTCCGCCAGTTCATGGGTCCCCCTCGATGACGATGCGCTGCAATCAGCGCTCGGCTTGCATGTTACTCCGGGGGGATGCCTTCCTCCTCCGCGCGTGATCCTCGGAGGGAACGTGATCAGTGATCGGTCTCTATCCGCTGCGAAGTGCCTTCCTCAGATGCTGCGCCGTATCCGGGACGGGCTGTCTGGGACGCGTTATCCGGGACGATTCATCTGAGACGATCTGACGGTTTTCTGATGCCCCGAGTACGGGAGCGCGGAAGTGCGGGAGGGCGATTGCAAATTTTCGCTCTCCCGACTCCCCGCTCTCCCGGGTTCAGTTACTTGCTTAATAGCGATACGGGTTGTTCGGCCTCGCGTCGTAGCGATCCGGCACGCCGTCACCGTCGCTGTCCCGCCACGCATAGCGATACCCGCGGTCGCCGTAGCCGTAGCCATAACCCCGATGGGCGCGCTCCCAGTGGCCGCGGTACCAGACGTAGCGGTAGCCGTCCCACTCCCGGTGTCCCGGCACCCAGACGTAGCCCGGGTGCTGCACAGGATAGCCTTCGTAGCGCGCCGGCGCGTCGTAATTGACCTGGACATTGGTCGCCGCCGCGCTCGCGAGCGGCATTGCCGCGGCGACTATCGTCCCGGCGGCGAGCATCGCAGACACGAGCAGTTTCTTCGTCAACATGATCGTTCCTCCTATTCACGCAGGATTCAGAAAACCTGACCTGCTTGCCTGTTTCGACCCGGGTGCTGAGGACGTGTTCGACAGCAGGAGGTAACAGTGCGTAACAATCTGTTGCCGCAATGCCGTGATTTGACCACCGCTGTCCGCGTGCGGTATCGTCTTACTCCTGCGTCTTACCTGGACTTACCATGGACCGCATACGGACATCGAGCAAAGGGCAGATCGTCATCCCGAAGGCGATACGGGAGGCATTGGATATCCGCAGCGGAACCGAGCTCGACGTGGAGCTCCTTCCGGGCGAAGGCTTCAAGGTGACCCTTCCCGCCGCCGATCATGGGGCGCAGGTCGCCCGGCTCGGCGGCTCCCTCGCCGCGCGCGGGCGCAAGGATCGTTACGCCGGCCTGAGCGACGATGAGGCGATCGCGCTCGCGGTGAAAGAGGACGACGTCCGTGTCCGCGCCTATGCGCAGCGCGCGCGGCGGGGCCGCGGGTGATCGCGCTCGACACCAACGTCCTCGCGCGCTACCTCCTTGACGACGAGCCCGGGCAGGCGCAAGCGGCGCGCCGCCTGCTCGAAGACGCGAAGGCGGAATACTGGATACCGCTTACGGTCGTGCTCGAGCTGGCTTGGGTGCTGCGCAAGTCGGCTGCGCCGCGGCGCCTCGTCATGGAACGGTTGCGTGATCTGCTTTCCCTGCGCAACGTGCGGCCGCAAAACGCCGAGCAGGTCTTTCAGGCGCTGCGCTGGGCCGCGGGAGGGATGGACCTCGCCGATTCGCTTCACCTGGTGTTGAGCGCCAAAGCGGAGCGCTTTGCAACCTTCGACGAAGCGCTCGTCACGCACGCGCGCAAGCTCGGAGTGCATCCGCCGGTCATACTTCAGAAGTGGCGTGATCGGTGATCGGGCCTTCTGAACGTGGAATGTGGAATGTGGAAGGATTCCGCGGAGAGGCGTCGCTCCCGGCCTCCATGATATACTTTTGATATCAGAAATTGAGAGCCAGCCCCATGAAGACGCGGCGTAGCGCAGCGAGGCGTAAAGCGACATCCGGTCCCGGGATACTCCTGCGCTATCGGGACGTCGACACGGCGTACGGTGTTTCGCGCCGGACCGCGAAGAAGCTCGCCGATACCCTGGGACTCAGCGAGACACAAGTCATACACGTTGCGCTCGCGCAATTTGCCCGCCAGAACCTGCCGCAATACGAGCCCGACGACGGCCCGCTCACCCCCGAACAGATGGAAGAAATCCGGCGCCTGCAGCCGCCCGGCAGGATGAAAACGAGGGAAAGCCTGTTCTGATGGCGGTGGAGCCGCGCTGGTTCCCGGCCCCGCGGCCGGGAGACATCGTATGGTGCCGCTTTCCCCAGCACCGGCTGCCGGCTCCCGGACCGAAGGCGCGCCCGGCGCTGGTGTTGCGCGTCGGCGAGGACAACAAAGGGCGGCCGGTGGTCGAGGTCGCGTACGGCACGAGTCAAAAGGTCGGTCAGCTCTATGCGGGCGAGTTCGCCATCACATCCGCCGATCGGGCCGCGTATGCGGTGGCGGGTCTCAGCTATCCGACAAAGTTCAACCTTTGCGAAACGTTCGAGCTCGACTTCAATGACATCTGGTTCGGCGTTCCACCTGGGGCGCCTCACGGAGACCGACCGAAGCTCGGTGTGCTTCATCCCAGCCTTGTGCGTCGTGTGGAAGCGGCTGCGAGGGCCGCGAAGTAAATGATCGGTTGTAGGTTTTATCACGCCTGAAAAGCTGCTTTCCTCCCTGGGATGCTGCGCCGTATCTGAGACGGTTTATCTGGGACGTTTTATCTGCGACGATTCATCTGAGACGATTCATCTGGGATGATTCATCTGGGACGAGTCTTCTGAGACCCAACCATGTTCACCTGCGTCGATCACCTGATGATCTGCATGCCCGAGCTGGCCCAAGGCGTAGAGACGTATCGCCGGCTGGGCTTCAACGTCCAGCCGGGCGGCGTCCATCCGGGCAAAGGCACCCACAACGCGATCGCGTTCAACGACGACGACTACCTCGAGCTGCTGGCGATCCGCGACCCGGCGGAAGAACGGGCGGCCAACGGCGGGAAGGGGAGCTGGGGCGCCGACCTCTCCGGATTCATCGCTGCCGGCGGCGGGATCCGCTACGTCATCCTGCAAAGCGACGACCTGGCGGCGGACGTCGCCGCAATGCGCGGGCGAGGCGTGGACGTGAGCGACGCGGTGGACGGCCGGCGCGCCCAGGGCGGGCAGGAGTTTCGGTGGAAGGCCGCGACGCTCGGCCCGAAGAACCCGCTGCCGCTGTTCTTCATCCAGCACCTCACGCCGATGGCGGAGCGTCGCGGGCACACGCCCGGCGCCGGCCCTCATCCGAACGGCGTGCGCTTTCTCGAGCGCGTCTACATCGTGGTGGAGGACCTCGAGGCTTCCGTGGCGACCTACGCCAGGGTGCTGGGCGCATCCCATCCGCGGATGTACAAGGGCATGGTGATCATGTCGCACATGGCCGTGTTCCAGTTCGGCTCAGCCGGCATCACCATCGCGCACCCGTACGCGCCCGGACCGGCCGCCGCCGCGCTCGAGCGCCGCGGCCCCGGGCCGTTCCAGGCTCTGTTCCGCACCAACAGCATGGGCGCGGCCGCGCGCTGGATGGAGGCCCACGGCATGCCGCCCCCCGCCATAGGAACGAGAGACACGGGTGAGAAAGCGATGCTCGTGGGACCGGCGGATGCTTGCGGGGCATACGTTGGTTTCGTCGGGCCAGAGTAACTAGAGCCGTAATGGTTGATGCGCAATGGTTAATGCGTGCGTCATGCGTAAGCGCATCACCCATCACGGGTTCTAGGGCGAATCACCATCGCGCCGTATCAAGTGATAACATACGTTATAACATTCAGCCGCTGGAACGTTTATGAAGCTCAAGATCACCACGGTCGGCAACTCGGCCGGCGTCATCCTGCCCCGGGAGTTGCTGTCGCGCCTGCGCGTCGCCAAAGGCGATTCCCTGTACGCTACCGAGCTTCCTGACGGCGTTAAGCTCACCCCCTTCGACCCCGAGCTCGCCGGCCAGATGGAAGTCGCGGAGCGCATCATGCGCAAGCGCCGCGCCCTGCTCAACAAACTTGCCAAGAGTTGATGGTCTGGCTCAAAAAGGCGCTGGTCCTTGCCATCCATGAGCGCCAGCTCGCAGAGCATGGCGGCACGGGCGGCGTGCGCGACGAGGGGCTGCTGGAGTCGGCACTGGCGCGCCCCCAGCAGCTCCACGCCTATGGCGATCCCGCGCCCGATCTTTCCGATCTTGCCGCGGCGCTGGCGTTCGGCCTGACGCGCAACCATCCTTTCCTGGACGGAAACAAGCGAACCGCCGCGGTGGCGTGTGAAACTTTTCTGGAACTGAATGGCGCGACGCTACCGGCAAGCGATCCGGAACTCTATCCGCTCTACGTTGTGCTCGCCGAAGGGAAACTCCGCGAGCGGGACTTCGCCGCGTGGTTGCGGGAGCGCGTACGCACGCGTGGGCCTGGCGAGGCGCGCGAGCCGCGCTCCGCATACCGGGCGAAGCCGCGCGCGACGCGGTCGAGGCGCGGGCAACCCGCGGCGAGAAGGTGAAAGAAGTGACGACTGACAGCGGGTAAACGGCCTGCGGGTTCGGTGCGTTAGTCGCTGCATGGACACGCCCGCTACTCATCGGAACCTGCTCGCTTGGCGCGAGGCAATGGACCTGGTCGAGACCGTCTCGGTCGCTCAATGCAATCGCGTTGGCATGCTGGTGAGAACGCTTCGCAAGTCGCGAAAAAATCACGGACTGGCGTCGAAGGACTGGAGTCGTGACACTCCGCTTTGCCGTCAGCCGTCAGTAGCGAAGCGTCGTCACTCAGCGAAGCGTCGTCAGTCGTCACGCTTCTCTGGCACGCAGCGCGAGCCTTTCGCCGCCGCGCCGGAGCAGCACGATGGCGATCGTGAGGTTGAGCAGGTTCCAGGCGAGTCCGTTCAGGAATGCGGCGTGGTAGGACCCGGTCGCGTCGAAGATGCGGCCCGACATCCAGCCGCCGAGCGCCATCCCCAGGAGCGTCATCATCAGTATTGCGCCGAGTCGCGCTCCCGCTTCGCCCGGGGCGAAATGCTCGCGGACGATGATGGCGTAGGAGGGCACGATGCCGCCCTGGAACAACCCGAACAACGCCGAGACCACGAACAGCCACGCGAGACCGTCGTAGGGCAGGAACAGGAGGAGCGCGAGCCCTTGCAGCGCCGAGCCGAGTAGCAGCGTGCGCAGCCCCCCGATGTGGTCGCAGAACCAGCCGGAGATCAGGCGGCTCACGATGCCAAACGCGAGCATGACCGACAGCATCTGCGCGCCGCGCGCGGGCCCATAGCCGAGATCGCCGCAGTAGGCAACGATGTGTACCTGCGGCATCGACATCGCGACGCAGCAGGCGAGCCCCGCGACGCACAAGAGCGCCTGCGCCGCGCCCGGCGGCATGCCGAACGGACGCACGTGGGCTGCCGCGGCGGGCGCGCCCTCAGCCGCTCCGGCGAGTGCGGGCGGCCGCTCCCGCAGTGCGAGCGCCAGCGCCGCGACCGCGACGGCCGAGAACACGCCGATGCCGAGATAGGTGTCGCGCCATCCCGCGCGCTCGACGAAGTGCTGGACGAGCGGCGGCCAGACCGCCCCCGCGAGATAGTTGCCGCTCGCGCACACGGCGACGGCGATGCCGCGGCGCCGCTCGAACCAGAGCGACGTGTCGGCGATGAGGGGACCGAACATCGAGGCGCAGCCCAGCAGGCCGAGCAGCAGGCCATGCGCCAGCGCGAAGGTCCGGATGTCGGCCGCGTGCGCGGCGAGCGTGAAGCCGCCGCCGAGCGCCGCCGCACCGATCATGAGCGGAGCGACGACGCCGTGCCGGTCGGCGAGCCGCCCCATCAGGAAGCCGCCCAGCCCGAAGCCGATCATCAGCGCCGTAAAGGGCAGCGACGCGTCGGCGCGCGATACGCCGAACTCGGCCTGCACTGCTGGCAGCACGACCACGACGACGTACATCGCGCCATTGCCTATCGTCATCAGCGCCAGCGCGAAGACGAGGCGGAGCGCCGCGTAGGGCGAATCGACCTTGTGGCTCATCCGCGGATTCTAGCGGGGAACGTGCCCAGCCCCCGCATCTTTAGAAGTGACGACTGACGACTGATGGGTGACGACTGACGGGTGACGACTGAGGGGTGAAATGAACTGACGGCTGACGGCGGGTAATCGGCCTGCCGGTTCGGTGCGTTAGTCGCTCCATGGACACGCCTGCTATTCATCGAGGTCGTCGTCAGTCGTCAGTAGCGCAGCGTCGTCAGTCGTCACGCTCTCGCTTTTGCCGTCAGTCGTCAGTAGCGCAGCATCGTCAGTCGTCAGTAGCGAAGCGTCGTCAGTCGTCAGTAGCGCAGCGTCGTCAGTCGCACACCCCTCCCAGCTCAGCTTCGAGTCGCACGAGCCATGGACGAAACTCTTCATGCCAGCGGCGCCCTTGATTCCTCGAGAGGTAACAGTTTGCTTCCCGAAGGGCGCGCAGCCTTCCGGGCACGAGGGCAGCAGGCCGTTTACGGCCCTTGGAGCGATTCATCCGCTCGCAGAAATCCAGAATAGCGCGCCAATGAGGAATGGCGCTCCTGCCAAAAAGCTCGCGGACCGCTTCCCTCCAGCTCCTCTCGGGATCGTATGCCGCAGGATGCCTGGCATAGTCGAAGCAAGTGGCGAGCGGAATTAGACTCAAGCTCTCCTGCAGCAGGGGATTGTTCAGATAGCCGTAAACGACCTGCGGGAGACGCGGATCGCGGCCCGTGAGGGGGGCAAGGTGCATCTCGTCGCTCATCGACAAATCGTTGACCGGGTAGTTGTCCCAGAGAATCAAGGGGTGCTTCAGCTGATGCACCACTCTGCGCGCATGGGCGAGAGAGACTCTCCGCGGTACGATGGCCGGACCGGTCCAGAGACAGGCGACCGGCTCGGGCAGATGTCTGGCAAGGGTTTGCCAGAAGCGGGGCTCGAAGGAGCCGAACATGCGCGCGAGCCGGGGATGTTCCGTGTAGCGGGAGGGACAGATCCACCATTCCACTTCTTTCCAGGACGCCGGCTGCCGTTCGAGGATCTTTTCCAGCCACAGTCCTTCGGCCCTGGCGAGGCTGCCGTTGAAATGCTTTCGATCCGCCGCGTGGCTCAGGCGCGAGGGAATGTCGTCGAACAGAACCGCGAAGGTTCGCACGCCGGCATCGTGGAAGCGCGCGGCCTTCTCGAGCAAAACCTCCACGGGCTCCGGCGCGGAGAACCGCAGCCCCTTTCCCGGGTGGAAGGCGTAGACAAAATCGATGCGCTGCTCCTGCGCGGCCCTGATGAGACCCAGCAGCACTTTCCATTCGCCCTTGGGATAGGGTTCCCTCCAGCGCTCACGGTGATAGGGGTCGTCCTTGGGAGCGTAGAGATAGCTGTTCATCCCCCTCCTGGCGCCGAACCGGAAAAGGGCTCTGCGATGCGCCATGCTCCACGGAGGCCCGAAGAATCCTTCGACGATTCCGCGGCGTTGAAAAGTGGGCGCGCGTCGCATGCTCATCCGGGGATTCTAGCGGGGACATGGCCAACCGTGATCGGTGATCCGTGATCCGTTTTCCGCACGCGGCGGCTCC
Source organism: Burkholderiales bacterium (assembly GCA_035259205.1). GTDB lineage: Bacteria > Pseudomonadota > Gammaproteobacteria > Burkholderiales > SG8-41 > SG8-41. The sequence continues at coordinate 15,890 of DATFWO010000094.1, forward strand.
TTGTCCGATTTCCGCGAAGCGCTGAACGCTCCCCTCTCTGCTCGCGAGAGGGGTTGGGGGTGAGGGGATGAGCAGCACACGAAAGACCCGCGACCGAAGACCGCGGCTTAACTGAGGCTGGACGGATCGTCTCCGGCGCAAAGTGGAGCTAGTTTCCACGTTCCACATTTCCACGTTCTGGCTTCGATTCGCCCTTCCGCTCTCCCGCCCTCCCGATCTCAAGGTTAGTCATCCCTCATACCTCGTCCCTCATCCCTTCCTTACGTGGTCCCGCTCGATCCGGCCCCGTATCACCCGTGCCAGCGCGGCATCGAGTTTCGTCGCCGCAAGCCTCGCGAGCAGCGTCTCCTTGTCCGTCATGCCGTGCCGCGCCAGCTCGCGCGTGAACTCGAGATCCTTTTCCCGCCCAGCCACATATTTTGAGATCGCGAGGTCGTGCACCTCCAGACACAGGCCGGCATGACCTCCGGTATTGGCGTTTTGGACGCGCACCAATCGGCGTTCCCAGCCGGATGGGAGTATCGCTGTATCCGGTCCGACGCCCTGCGCGTAATAGCCGAATTGCTCGTGAAATTTCGAGCCTTCTCCGATGGCGCCATCCACCTTGTCCGCCAGCGCGGGACGGCGCTTCGGATAGAGACCGCACTCCATCGATCGCAAGAGCGCGGGTGGAGCATCGGGAAACTGGCCGAGGATCGCCTGGCTGCCGAAGACCACCAACTCGCGCTCGCCCGCGGTCCTGCCGGCCGCGCGGATCAGGTGCTCAAGCTCTGAACGCTTCATACACGCGGCGCCGCTCGGACGCAGTGAGCACTCCTGCGAAAGGCGAGGACTGGCGCAGGCGCGTGCCGGTTTCCCCTGGATCGGTCATGGCCGCGGCGATCTCGGGCCAGGAGCGCTTGAGTATCGTCCGCCACTCCTCCAGCGCACGGGGAGGGCTGTTGCCATAGCGCGCACTCCAGGTCTCGACATTGCGCCGCGCAACATCGATCAATGCGGGGTCCGCGGCGACCTTCTGCGCGATCAGACAGTGCATTGCGAGGCTCCGCGCTTCGATGACTCGATGCTTCAGCAGACCGGGAGTCAGCGGGGCGGAAGCTGCGGCTTGCCACCGCGTAGCGGCGCGCAATCCCGCCGCGCGCTGACGTGCGCGATAGCGTTGCATACGTTCCGCCGCCGTCAGCGCCCGCCCCGTGGGTGGACGTCCCGGGCCGCGGTGGGAGGCTGCTGCCACGATATTATCGTAACACGTTACGATAATTGCCCGCTACTGGACGAAGGTAGCGTGAGCCACCCCCGCCGTCACGGATCAAAGCGAAGCTTCCCCGAATTTCCACAGTCCACATTCCGCGCTCCACATTCCACATTGGCGTTCCACATTCCACATTCCACGTTCCACATTCCACATTTGGCGAGTTGCCCAAGAACATTGTCGAGAAACTTTACGTCCGATCTTGTTGATAGGCAGAGCAAATTCATTATCGTATATGCTTCAGCTACTTAATCCACTGGGCGTGAATATTGCTTCATTTCGTCAAAACGGTCGGGGAAAGAGCGCTCTGTCAAATTTCCCGACAAGAAAAATAAGTCCGTAATGTGGGTTTTTATTGAAGTGTTTTTCTAACCGGGGAGAAATCACTATGTTTTGCCGACTTGTTGTCCGATCAGCTTTTATCGCCCTGGCGCTCGGCCTGGGTTCCGCCGCATCAGCTGGAGTTATCTGGAATGAATCGGTTAACGGCGATCTCAGCAATGACGGTTTGTCTCCCACCTTTGTAGGCACACTGACGCCCGGTTCCAATCAGGTCATCGGCCTCACAGGTCGTCCTGGTCCCGCGCCGGCTACACCTCCAGAGCGCGACTACTTTTTCGTGACCGTTCCTCTCGGCTTGAACCTGGCCGCGATCACGCTCCTCCCGGGTCAGAACATGGGTGGCCTCGGCTTTATCGGCCTGCAGGCTGGTTCCCAGATCACGCTACCGACGAACGCCGCCACGGCGGTGGGATTGTTAGGGTGGTGGCATTACGCTCCGGCCGATGTGGGCCATGACATCCTGGCCTCGATGAGTGCACTGGCCATGACCCCTGGTGGTATGGGCGCAACCGGCTTTACCGCGCCGCTTGGCCCGGGAAACTATGCTTTCTGGGTGCAGGACACCAGCACCCCCCCGGTCCCGTCAATCCCTTTCAACTTTGGATTTGATCTGGTAGTCGTGCCGGAGCCGGGCACCATCGCCATGATGCTTCTCGGTCTTGGCGGCCTCGGCTTCAGCCGCCGCAAACGCGCATAGCTGGCAGCAACAACGAGAGCCCCGCTCCGGCGGGGCTTTTCATTTGGGGCGTGATCGGTGATCCGGCCCAATTACCGTCAGGCGTCAGGCGTAATTCGCAATTCCGGCCAAAACCCCGTCAGGCGTAATTCGTAATTGGTAATTCGGCTCGTCTGACCACTGACGGCTGACCGGTGACGCAAACTACGTCAGGCGTAATTCGTAATTGGGGCCGCCTGACGCCTGACCGCTGACGCAACTACCGGCAGCCGTAATTCGTCAGGGGTAATTCGCGCTGCACCCGGCTGACGGATGTTGGACCCGCCTGACCGCTGACCCCTGACGGCTGACAGATGTTGGACCCGCCTGACCGCTGACGGCTGACCCCTGACGAGAACTACATTCCACATTCCACGTTCAGACTGATCCTTGACTAGTTCAGCATTCATCGTTCATCGTTCATAGTTCCAAGGGGGGCGGCCGGGGAGTGTCGTCCGCAAGCATGCACGATCGAGGGATGCACCCATTCCTCCGATCGCTGCTGGGCATCGAATGATGCGGAGAGGGAGGCAACCATGGGAACAAAATATTTCCTGATCGCGCTGCTGGCCGTGCTCGTTGCCGGGACAAGCGGCTTGTCGAGTGCTGCAACGGCACCCACGTTCGGGCCCAAGCAGTACACGCGCACTGCCGGCCCGCCGCAGACGTTCACCGAGGTCTTTCCCCGCTGCGCGGGTGGCCCATGCCAACTCGTGGTAGTGAATGGGAATCCCGATGGTTCGAAGCGGATCAGCTCCGCTTCCATTTTTCTGAACGGCAAGCAAATCCTTGGTCCCAGCAACTTCAATCAGCGCGTCGACCGGATCGTCATGCCGGTCGCGCTCGATGACAGCGATCAGATCAGGGTCGTCCTCAACTCGGCGCCGGGATCGTTCCTGACCGTCTCTGTCGAGTGCGCCACATTTGCGGCGCTGGGCATCGAGGACACCACGGGAGTGGTTTCCTCCATCTGGGACAACGGGACGGTCTCACTCTCGATTCCGCTGGCGAACGACGGCAACGTCCCGGCGGTCGATGTTTCCATCACGGGCATGTCGGCCGACGGCGGTGTTTACGCGGGCCCCACCGCGTTCGCCTATCCGGCCGGCACCCTGGCCCCCGAGGGAAAGCAGCAGCTCTACGCTCTTTTTTCGAATCTGAATGGGCTCGCGCCGTTTCCGCTGACGATCAACGGCACCTACCGCTTCGGATCCGCCGTTTGCCCATTCAGTACGCAGGCAACGGTCAATCCGCCGGCAGCGGGCAATGGCGGCACGCCGAAATTCAGAACGACGGTGCCGAGCTTTACCGCCGACACGGCGTTCTTTCCACCGGCACCCGTCCCGCCGGAGCCCGACGCCGAGACGAATGCTGAAAACGTCTACCTTCCCCCTCTGGGGCGGCCGCGGTTCCTGTTTACGACGCCACCGGCGGGCAGTACTCTGAACCGCCTGCTCGCGTTCTCGCCGAACGATCAAGGGCCGGCGCCGGGCAGCAGCCCGAGCGCGGTCGGCTTCGTTCGCAATCAGAACGGCGGCAACTACTTCAACTTTCCGCCCGATCCCAGCGCGGCCGGCGCGGATACATCCGGATTCGTGCTGATCAGCGCCAACAACCGCGCCGGCGCACTGGATGGCGCCGTCAGCTATTCAAAGGACTTTGGAAAGACGTTCACCACGGTGAACCTTACCAAGGCGAGCGGCTTCAAGGATCCGGCCAACCCGACTCGCACCGATTTCTTTCCGCAGAGCGACGGCGGCCTGTGCTGCGATCAGGTCGTGCACTACATTCCCGGCCGCAACCTCGTGATCTGGCTGCTCCAGTACTGGTCACCTAGCATCAACGTGGGAACCTTGGTCCAGAAGGGGCAGAACCGCCTGCGCATCGCCTGGGCTACCCCGCAGGCGGCCGCGGCCGATTTCCTGCACGCGTGGCGCTGGTTCGACGTGAGTCCGACTACGCTCGGTGACACGACGGCCAGCGATTGGATGGATTATGCCGATCTCGCTTTCTCCAATGACTTCCTCTATATCAGTGTCGATCACGGGTTCTGGAACCCCGCCAAGGATAGCAAGGGCAACGTGATCGGGCAGCAGGTCAACAGCGATCGCCGCTGGTTCGTCCGCGCGTCGCTCGACGACATGGTGAATGCGCGACCCAACATCAATCTTATTTACTACGAGCCGATAAAGGGCGGCCTGGTGAAGTCGCACTTCGCGCAATCGGCTCCGAACGCGATGTATTACGCGGCGCAACCGGATACCAGCACATTGAGCGTGTTCGCCGATCCCGATTCCTCACCGAACGTACCTACGCCGAAAGACATCAAGGTCACCTCGCGGTGCTCGAACGCTGCGACCAATCCGTGCGACTATTCGGTCACTGCGCCCGACAAGCTCGACTGGAACGTGGCGCCGCACGGAGTGCTCGGCGGAACCTTCGTTGCGCCATCCGTTTTCTGCCCGCCTACCGGTTGCACGGGCCCGACCCGCTTCCTGTATTTCGCCTACGACGGCGGGCGGGACAACAGCGTTGGCCGGCCCTTCCCTTATGTCCGGGTGGAAAAGATCGATGCCGACGCACTGAACCTGGTGAGCGAGCTGGACATCTGGAACCCCAATTTCGCATTTTCCACACCGGCACTGGTCTGGCGCCCCGGATCCGGGAGGGACGAGGTGGCATTTTCATTGGCCACCGGCGGCGGCGGAAGCTTTGCCGACAATGCGGTGGGCTTCCTGGGCGACTTCGTTGCCTACGTGACGACCAGCAGCAACGCCACGCAGAGCGACAGCTCGAGCAATGTGCGCTATGGCGACTATTTCTCGGTGCGCAACGCTATCAGTCCCGCGACCGCGGGCGGGCAGGGGGTCGGCTATGCCACGCTGGGCTACTCGGTTACGCAGGTGTCGGCGGGCAAGACATGCGCCGCCGGCGGCTGCAACGTCACATTGCAATACGTGATGTTCGGTCGCAACGAAGACCTGTTCCCGCCGAAACCGGACCCAGGTCCGAAATAGGTCCCATCACCCATGACCCCATAACGCAACTACCGTCAGGCGTAATTCGTAATTGGTAATTGGCGCCGCCTGACCGCTGACCCCTGACGGCTGACGGCGCTACGGTCGATCAGTTCCTGGATTGGTTTCCGGGGGTCAGCCGTAAGCAGGTTGATGCCGTCCTCGAGCACGCCGCGCGCAGCGTCCAGATCGCCTGAAACGCGGGCGAAATGCGAATCCTGTTCGACCTGGGCACGGCGTGCTCCACTCAAGCAACATCTCTCCGCAGATTAGTTCCGCGCGCATATATATACGCATCACGTGTAGGCAAGAACTCATCCATTAGTTGTACCTCGTTGGTCTGACTGACCCTGCACTTCCTGTCGGCGGGTCAACGACTCGGGAGCAATCTGCGTTTAGGCGGGATGAGGGCTCCATGGTTATCCCGACACCAGAGAATCTTGCCTCGTTGATTCATTTCGTTCGCGGCGAAAAGGTCCTGCTCGATGCGGATCTAGCGATGCTTTACGGCGTGGAAGCCCGTGTATTGAACCAAGCTGTTGCCCGCAACCGGCTGCGTTTCCCGCACGACTTCATGTTCCGGCTATCGGTCCGCGAACACCAGCAGGTTCGTGCGGGCTACATGCGCACGACGAAGGGAGACGGCCAAAGCTCATCACAAATTGTGATGAGTTCGCGCAAATATCGAGGGATGGCGTATCGCCCCTACGCATTCACGGAGCAAGGGGTCGCCATGCTTTCCAGCGTACTGCGCTCGTCGCGGGCGGTCGAGGTGAACATCGCGATCATGCGCACGTTTGTGCAATTGCGGCGCCTGATGGACTCAAACCGTGCACTCGCTCGCAAGATCGAGGCTATGGAGAAACGCTACGACGAGCAATTCGCCGTCGTCTTCGACGCTATCAAGCGGTTGATTGCCGAAGACGAGGCCGACAAAGCCCGGCCGAAGCGACGGATCGGGTTCATTCCAGGGGAGTAACGGGCAATGGACGAAAAGCGCCAGGAAATGCTGCGGCGAACCAAGCGGTTCGCGCTCGCCATCATCCGCCTTTACTCGCTGCTCACGAAATCGATCGTCGACCAGGTCATGGGAAAGCAGGTCCTGCGGTCCGGCACTTCGGTGGGAGCGCACTACCGGGAAGCCTGCCGTGCCAAATCGAACGCGGACTTCGTAAGCAAGATCCAGGGCGCCTTGCAGGAACTCGACGAAACGATCTACTGGCTTGAGCTGTTGCAGGAAAGTCTGCCGGCCAGGCCGCCGCAGATCGAAACCCTGATTGCAGAAGCAAACGAGCTCATCGCCATCTTCGTCACCGTGACGAAGGCGGTAAAAACCTTACCTACGTCCAAATAGTCAGCCTTCCCTCATCCTTCATCCTTCATCCTTCATCCCTCAGCCCTCAGCCCTCATCCCTAGCACCAACGGGCGTGATGCAGTTCACGTCCGCGCCATCTGTCAAACTTTCCCTACAAGCTCTGGTACTGGAATTGCATTGCACAGCACGGCACGAGCGCGAAGGGCGATTAATACTCCGTTTTAGCGTCGAGACCGCGACAAGTTTGTCGGAAGCTCGCCGTATTCACTGACGTTGCGGCTGTTGGTTTCCCCCTGTTGGTGTCTATCCTCGCTGGCAATCGGTGCCAGCGTGGAGTCACGCTCTATTTTTGTTTTTGAAAACTGGCGCAGTCAGTCAACGAGTTGGCGTGCCGGGATCAGCCGGTGGCTGTGAAGGCAAGGATACTGTTCGTCTCAATCGGGCGGGGTGCATTACGAACAAAGGATTCGCACCATTTGATCGCTTCGAGCGTGTGTTGAGAAAAGATCTATGAGCGAAGTCATTTCGATGAAAGATGTGTGTTTGAAACTTCTTGCAGCCGAGTCGGAAGACGCGGTTCACGCCATAGTTCAGTCCACTTCGCTACTGATGCAAGAGCCCGTGGGGGTGGACTCTCATGCGCCGGCGTCCCGACGATGGGATGCCGGTCGCCGAATACTTTGTATTACCGGACGGGTCGATTCCTTCATTCGATGAGCAGGTTCTTTTTCCCTTCCATATCTGTAGGCTGCTCTTTTGCAACCAGCACCGTCGGCTCGGCGGCAAGGCGGGCTTGCAGCTGCTCGGAAAATTTCGGCGAAACGACGCAATCGCCGCGCATGGCATCACCGATGAGGTGAAACGCATCCCAGCTTGACCGCGCCTCGGGGTCGTTCTTGAGCCGGTCGATCTGCGGCTCAGTCTCGTGAGCGTCAAGCTCACCATCGATCAAGGATGAGATCTTCTCCATCACCATCGGCAAAAGGAGCGATGCGGCTTCGAGCCTGGCCCCTTACGCAGTATCCTGAAATGCCTGTCGGACGGCTTTGCGGACTACGCCATCAAGTTGACCGGCTGCGCCAACCTAAGCGGCACGACGGAGTTCTCTGATCTATCCCGAGAATGTTGGCACGGAATGTTAGGCCGGCTGCGCAAATGTGAACTGCATCACACCGCAGCGATGCCTCACACGTTGACCGGGAGGATCGTCATGCTAGCTGGGTCGGACCGCGCCAACCCTCTGTTCTTTTGAAGTAAGAGCGTTTTTGCAGGCCGCTATAGATGCTTAGAGCACGGATAACACCGCCTGACTCCTGACCTCCGCCGGATGTTGGCCCCTCCTGACCGCTGACGGTTGTTGGTCCCTCAGTTCTTCACTGCTAAGCTTATCCAAAGGACCTAGTCAGGCGTAATTCGTAATTGGTAATTGGGGCCGGCTGACGCCTGACCGCTGACCCCTGACGGCTGACGGATGTTATCCATGCCAACTGACGCAGACGAAATCTTCCCCAACATCGAGCGCTGGAAGGCGGGCGGGCGCGGCGTGGCGCTCGCGACGGTGGTGCAAACATGGGGTTCGTCGCCCCGCCCCGAGGGCAGCCACCTGGCCGTGAACGACCGCGGTGAATTCGTGGGCTCGGTCTCCGGCGGATGCATCGAAGGAGCTGTCGTGACTGAAGCGCTCGCCACGATCGCCGACGGCGCGCCGCGCACGCTCGAGTTCGGCGTGTCCGACGAGCAGGCATGGGAGGTCGGGCTCGCCTGTGGCGGCAAGGTGCGCGTGTTCGTGGAGCGCGTCGAATGAAGCGGGCGCTCTACGAGCGGCTGCGCACAGCGACGGCGGCGGGTGCGTCGGTGGCGGTCGTGACGCGCCTCAAGGACGGCGCGCAGAGCCTTTTCGACGGAGAGCGTCGGGAAGGGACGGTGGATCTCTCCGCAGAGCAACTGACCAGCCTGCGCCGGATGCTGGTCGCCGACCGCAGCGGCGTGCTCCCCGGGACGGAAGACCTCTTCGTGCGCTCGTATGCGCGCCCGCCGCGGCTTATCGTCGTGGGCGCAGCGCATATCAGCCAGTTCCTCGCTCCGATGGCGGCGTTGGCGGGCTTCGAGGTCGTGGTGATCGATCCGCGGCGCGCGTTTGCGAGCGCAGACCGCTTCCCGGGCGTGACGCTGATCGATGCCTGGCCCGATCAGGCTTTCGAGACGCTCAAGCTCGACGCAACCACCGCCGTCGTGACGCTCACGCACGATCCGAAGATCGACGATCCGGCGCTCATTGCCGCGCTTTCGAGCCCCGTTTTCTACGTGGGCGCGTTGGGCAGCAAGCGCACGCACGCGAAGCGCGTCGAGCGGCTCACCGAGGTGGGGCTTGGCGAGAAGGCGGCGCGGATCCACGCGCCCGTGGGCCTCGACCTCGGCGGGCGCGCGCCGCGCGAGATCGCCGTATCCATACTCTCCCAGGTGATTCAAGTCCGCTATCGCGGTGAGGCCGTGTGAGAGTTCGGGCCTGCACGGCGCACTGACCGGCGATCCGCGCGCGGCTGCGCAGTCCCGAAACCGGGCAGGCAACAGCGTGAGTGCCAACCAGATCTATCACGAAGCGATCAAGGCGCTCGCCACCAACGCCATCGGCAATGGCGCGCTGGCGTCGCCCCACGGGCGGGCATTGATCGACAACCCCCTGTGCGGGGATCGCGTCGAAATGGACGTTCGGCTCGTTGACGGCCGCATCGCGGAGGTGGCGCATCAGGTGAGAGGCTGCCTGCTCTGCCGCGCGGCGGCATCGGTCATCGGCAAGCACGCCGCGGGAGCGGATTCCGGCGAGATCGAACGGGTCAGCCAGGGGATCTCGGATATGCTCGCAAAGCAGACGGCCGCTCCCTCCGGCTGGCAGGAGCTGGACGTCTTCGCACCGGTGCACGGTCATCGCAGCCGTTACCGCTGCGTGATGCTTCCGTTCGAGGCGCTGCTCGCCGCCCTGGCCTCGGCTGGTGGAGCAGTGAAGAAGTGAAGTGCCGTCAGCCGTAATTCGTGAGGGGTAATTCGCGCTGCGGCGCAACTACCGTCAGGCGTAATTCGTAATTGGTAATTCGACTCGGCTGACCCCTGACCGCTGACGCAACTACCGTCAGCCGTAATTCGTCAGGGGTAATTCGTGCTGCACCCGGCTGACGCCTGACGCAACTACCGTCAGTCGTAATTCGTAATTGGTAATTCGGCTCGCTTGATCCCTGACGGCTGACCGCTGACGCAACTACCGTCAGGCGTAATTCGTAATTGGTAATTCGACTCGGCTGACCGCTGACGCAACTACCGTCAGCCGTAATTCGTCAGGGGTAATTCGACCCGCCTGACCCCTGACCGCTGACGGATGTCGTACACCGAAGATGCGTAGCTGCGTTGTATTTAACTACCGTAACGCGCCAGGCGCCATTGGTAATTCGGGCCAAAACCCCGTCAGGCGTAATTTGTAATTTGTAATTGGTAATTGGGGACGCCTGACGCCTGACGGCTGACGGATGTTGGACCCGCCTGACCGCTGACGGCTGACCGCTGACGGGCTTTGTATGACAGACGCTTACATAACGAAGGGGCACCATGACCTGGACGCATGGAAGGTCGCCAGGGAGCTGGTCAGGCGCGTCTATGTGCTGAGCAGAGCTTTTCCAAGGCAAGAAATGTTCGGCCTGACGAGTCAGATGCGCCGTGCAGCTGTGTCGATTCCCAGCAATATCGCTGAGGGCGCGGCGCGCACGGGAGCCAGGGAGTTTGGGCAATTCCTGAATATCGCCCGCGGTTCCCTAAGTGAGCTAGAGACTCAGCTCTTGATTGCGAGCGATCTGGCGTACATAAAGCCAACCGATTCAATCTTCAACTTGGTAGATCGCGTCTCGCGGCTGCTTACTGGACTTCATAAATCCGTCAGCCGTCAGGCGTAATTCGTAACTCGGGACGCCTGATCCCTGACGCAACTACCGTCAGGCGTAATTCGTAATTGGTAATTCGGGCCGGCTGACCCTGGCGCAACTACCGTCAGGCGTAATTCGTAATTGGTAATTCGACTCGGCTGACCCCTGACGCAACTGCCGTCAGGCGTAATTCGTCAGGGGTAATTCGACCCGCCTGACGGCTGACCGCTGACGTAACTACCGTCAGGCGTAATTCGTAATTGGTAATTCGACTCGGCTGACCCCTGACGGCTGACAGATGTTGGGCTCGCCTGACCGCTGACGCCTGACCGCTGACGCTCACTCAGTTCCGGTCCGCCGCTGCGAGGACCAGGTCCGAGGCTTTCTCCCCGATCATGATTGACGGCGCGTGGGTGTTCGAGGCCACCATGGTCGGCATGATCGACGCGTCGCACACACGCACGCCCTCGATGCCGTGCACGCGCAGCTCGGAGTCGACCACCGCCTGCGCGTCGCGCCCCATGCGGCAGGTGCCGATCGGATGGTACGAGGTCTGCCCCGTCGCGCGCACGTGCTCGAGCAGGGCGTCGTCATCCTGCGCCGCCGGTCCGGGGCGCGTCTCGCGCACGATGTGTTGAGCGAGCGGCGGCTTCGCCGCAATGCGCCGTATCATGCGCAGCGCCGCGAGCATGGTGTGCACGTCGTGCTCGGACGACAGGTAGTTCGCGCGTATCTCCGGGTGCTCGCCCGCATCGGCGTGGCGGATGTGCACCGAGCCCTGCGACTCCGGGCGCAGCACGTAGGTGCCGATCGAGAACCCCGGGTAGGCGTCGAGGCCCATGCGCTCGGCGATCGAGCGCGCGCTCCGGTTATCGGCGTAGTGGCTGCTCGCCATGGAGAGCTGGTGCAGCTGCATCTTGATGTCGGGCCGAGGCAGGTCCGGGCGGCTCTTTGCGATCGCCATCGACGTCGCCGACGAGGTCGACATGAGCCCGCGGCCCAGGAAGAGCCAGCGCGCGCCCATCTTCATGCGCGCGAGCGGGTCGCGCAGGATGGTGTTGAGGGTGACCGGCAGGTTGGTCTCGTAGGCGACGCGCACGTGCAGGTGGTCGCGCAGGTTTGCACCGACGCCCGGCAGCGGGTGAAGGGTTTTCACTCCGGCGCGGCTCAGCACCTCGGGAGCGCCGATGCCGGAGAGCTCGAGGAGCTGCGGCGACTGGATCGCCCCGGCGGCGAGCAGCACCTCGCGGCGCGCGTGTACCGTCAGCTCCGCGCCGTCCTTGCGGTAGACGAGCCCCGTCGCGCGCCGGCCGTCGAGGACGATGCGCTGCGCCAGCGCGCGCGTCTCCACCGTCAGGTTGGGCCGGCTCATCGCCGGGCGCAGGTAATTGTCGCCGACGTGGCGGCGCCAGCCGCGGCGGGTGTTGTACTGGAGGTAAGCGACACCCTCGAAGCGCGGGCCGTTGTAATCCTCGGTGACCGGCACCCCTGCCTGCTGCGCGGCGGCGATGTAGCCCTGCGAGAGCGGGTCGCGGTCGACGTAGCGCGTGATGTGCATCGGGCCCTCGCGGCCGCGGTACTGCGGATCGCCGAGCGCGTAGCTCTCCATGCGCTTGAGGTACGGCAGCACGTCGTTGATGCCCCACCCAGGGTTGCCCAGGCTCTCCCAGGTGTCGTACTCGAGCGGATCGCCGCGCACCCAGATCATGCCGTTCACCACGCTCGAGCCGCCCAGCGCGCGCCCACGCGGCCAGAAGATCTGGCGCCCGCCGACTTTCTCGTCGCGCTCGGTGTGAAAGCGCCAGATCGCGCGCTCGCCGGTCAGGATGTGGGCGATGCCCGCCGGGATCCGGATCCAGATCCAGCGGTCGTCGTCGCCCGCCTCGACGAGCAGCACGCGGTGCCGGCCCGAGGCGGTCAGGCGATTGGCCAGCACGCACCCGG